>NZ_UHIY01000001.1:0-313929 GCF_900460525.1 Yersinia kristensenii | reverse complement strand
TAACACGTAATCGATGTTAGGATGTGTTGGATTGAGGCGCATAAAGCGATCAATTGAGGCTTGCGCCAACGGCAGATCAGCAGATTTATAATACGCATAAATCAAATCAAGCTGAACTTGTTGGGAGTAAGGCCCGAAAGGATAGCGGTTATCTAACGCTTCTAGTTGCGTAATCGCTCCCTTAAAGTTACCGTCCTGCAGTTTTTGCTGAGCGGTAGCATAGAGCTCAGAAGGCGGGTTATCGGGAACCACGTCCTTGTTACTGGAGCAACCGGTCAGCACCAGGCTCAACGTGGCGGCAGCCACCAGATATTTCATACGCGTCATGACGTTTTGATTATCCTCGAAGTGTTATTCCGGGAGACTGTCCGTTAAGCTCCCGACAAAGATCTAGATACAATAGCACATTATATTAAACGGCATCGCCGTCAAAACCCAACGTTAACGAACAAGAAGCTGCATATGGCACAACAAGTACAACTCAGCGCAACGGTGGCCGAATCACAACTCGGTCAACGGTTAGATCAGGCTTTGGCCGAATTGTTCCCTGATTATTCAAGATCTCGCATAAAAGAATGGATCTTAGAAGATAGGGTCACCGTCGACGGTAAAACAATTAACAAACCTAAAGAAAAAGTGTTGGGTGGCGAGCTCGTCGCAATTGACGCGCAAATTGAGGAAGATGCCCGCTGGGCGCCTCAAGAAATCCCACTGGATATCGTCTATGAAGATAACGATATTCTGGTTATTAATAAACCCCGTGGTTTAGTCGTGCATCCTGGTGCTGGTAACCCGGATGGTACAGTTTTGAATGCATTACTCTATTATTATCCAGAAATCATGGATGTCCCACGGGCGGGTATCGTACATCGTCTGGATAAAGATACCACCGGCTTGATGGTAGTGGCGAAAACTGTTCCGGCTCAGACTCGATTGGTTGAAGCACTGCAAGCACGCGAAATTACCCGTGAATACGAAGCGGTGGCCATCGGCAATATGACGGCTGGTGGCAGAGTTGATGAGCCTATTTCTCGTCACTCTACCAAGCGGACACATATGGCGGTACACCCGATGGGCAAACCGGCGACAACGCACTACCGGATTATGGAGCACTTCCGTGCTCATACTCGCCTGCGTCTGCGTTTAGAAACGGGCCGTACGCACCAGATCCGTGTGCATATGTCCCATATCAACCATCCGTTGGTAGGGGATCAGCTTTATGGTGGTCGCCCGCGCCCACCACGCGGCGCATCAGACTCCTTTATCGCTATTCTGCGTGGTTTTGACCGCCAGGCGCTGCATGCAACTATGCTGCGTTTGTATCACCCTATCAGTGGCATTCAAATGGAATGGCATGCGGCATTACCAGAAGATATGGTTGAGCTGATTAATGCGCTGAAAGCGGATACCGAAGAATTCAAAGATCAGATGGATTGGTAATGAACAAGCTGATACTTCCCGATTGGCCAGTGCCTGCTGGCGTTAAAGCATGTAGCACGACTCGTCATGGTGGTATCAGCGAATTCCCTTATGATTCATTAAATCTTGGCACCCATGTTGGGGATGTTGCCGCGAGTGTGACTGCAAACCGCCAATGTTTAGTGGAACAAGCGGGTTTACCACAAATGCCGGTCTGGTTAGAACAGGTACACGGCACTCGTGTCCTGCATCTGGATGGTAAGGCTATTTCTGATGTTCAGGCTGATGCGGTCTACAGCCGTATTGCTGGGCAAGTTTGTGCGGTAATGACCGCAGATTGCTTGCCGGTACTATTTTGCTCATTGGCGGGTGATGAAGTGGCTGCTGCCCATGCGGGGTGGCGTGGCCTTTGTGCCGGTGTTCTGGAACAAACGCTCACTCAGTTCAATGCCAATCCTTCCTCTATTATTGCCTGGTTAGGCCCGGCTATTGGCCCGCAGCAGTTCGAAGTGGGCGAAGAAGTAAAACAGGCCTTTCTCCAGGTCGACGCACAATCCGCTGCTGCATTCACACCTTCCGGCTCTAAATATCTCGCCGACATCTATTTATTAGCCAAATTGCGGTTGCAAGCCGCAGGTATTCACGCCATTTATGGTGGTGATCACTGTACCGTGACTGAAAAACAACATTTTTTCTCTTATCGGCGCGATGGAATTACCGGACGTATGGCAAGTTTAATCTGGCTGATATAACCTATTGAATTAGGACGATCCGCTGACGCATAACGTTTTACTTTAAATATAGTGTCGAAATAACCTTGAAAATTTGAGGGATGACCTCATCTAATCTCCAGTAGCAATTTTGACCAATATTGGAGGTGTTATGCGTCTGGATCGTCTTACTAGCAAATTCCAGCTAGCCCTCGCCGATGCCCAATCTTTAGCGCTTGGGCGCGACAACCAATTTATTGAACCGTTACATTTGATGAGCGCATTGCTCAATCAGGATGGGGGGACGGTTCGCCCATTGTTGACCTCAGCGGGGATTAATGTCGCTAATTTGCGCAGCGACATTGATCAAGCATTAGGTCGTCTTCCACAAGTTGAAGGGACTGGCGGTGATGTTCAACCATCAAACGAGCTGGTTCGTGTATTGAATCTCTGTGACAAATTAGCGCAAAAACGTGCAGATAAATTTATCTCGTCAGAACTGTTTGTGCTGGCGGTACTTGAAGACCGCGGCACCTTAACTGACATGTTAAAAGCTGCTGGTGCAACAAAAGATAAAATAAATAAGGCAATTGAAGATATGCGTGGTGGTGACAAAGTTGATGACCAAGGTGCTGAAGACCAGCGCCAGGCATTGAAAAAATTCACTATCGACCTGACTGAGCGTGCGGAGCAAGGCAAGCTCGACCCGGTTATTGGCCGTGACGAAGAAATTCGCCGCACTATTCAGGTATTACAACGCCGGACCAAAAATAATCCGGTGTTAATTGGCGAGCCTGGTGTCGGTAAAACAGCCATTGTTGAAGGTCTGGCACAACGAATCGTCAACGGCGAAGTGCCGGAAGGCCTGAAACATAAACGTGTACTTTCATTAGATATGGGTGCACTGATTGCGGGTGCGAAGTATCGCGGTGAGTTTGAAGAGCGCTTGAAAGGCGTGTTGAATGATTTATCAAAACAAGAAGGTAGTGTGATCTTGTTCATTGATGAATTGCATACCATGGTCGGCGCAGGTAAAGGCGACGGGGCGATGGATGCCGGCAACATGCTAAAACCTGCATTAGCACGCGGTGAATTACATTGCGTGGGTGCAACAACACTCGATGAGTACCGTCAATATATAGAGAAGGATGCGGCACTAGAGCGGCGTTTCCAAAAAGTGTATGTGGCGGAGCCGACTGTTGAAGACACTATCGCCATTTTGCGTGGGCTGAAAGAGCGTTATGAACTGCATCATCATGTGCAGATAACTGACCCGGCAATTGTGGCTGCGGCAACGCTGTCGCACCGCTATATTTCGGATCGTCAGCTACCGGATAAAGCTATCGACCTTATTGACGAGGCCGGTTCCAGCATCCGTATGCAGATGGATTCAAAACCAGAATCATTGGATCGGCTGGAACGCCGGATTATCCAATTGAAACTGGAACAGCAGGCGCTGAAGAAAGAGTCTGATGACGCCAGTAAAAAACGTCTCGAAATGCTCAACACTGAGTTAGAGCAGAAAGAACGTGAATATTCTGAGCTGGAGGAAGAGTGGAAAGCGGAAAAAGCGGCCCTCACCGGTACTCAGAATATTAAAACTGAACTGGAACAAGCCAAAATTACCTTAGAGCAGGCTCGCCGTGTGGGTGACTTGGCTCAGATGTCAGAACTTCAGTACGGTAAAATTCCTGAGCTGGAAAAACAGCTGGCGGCGGCAACGGCGCTTGAAGGGAAAACGATGAAGTTGCTGCGTAACCGGGTCACTGAAGCAGAGATTGCAGAAGTGCTGGCGCGCTGGACGGGTATCCCAGTCTCTCGCATGCTGGAAAGCGAACGCGATAAGCTGCTGCGCATGGAGGAAGATCTGCATAAGCGCGTGATTGGACAGGATGAAGCGGTTGAAGCTGTTTCCAATGCTATCCGTCGTAGCCGTGCTGGGTTGTCAGATCCGAACCGCCCGATTGGTTCCTTCTTATTCTTAGGGCCAACAGGGGTTGGTAAAACCGAACTGTGTAAAGCGCTGGCAATGTTCTTGTTCGACAGTGACGATGCTATGGTGCGCATTGATATGTCTGAGTTTATGGAGAAACATTCTGTATCTCGGTTGGTTGGTGCGCCTCCAGGCTATGTAGGCTATGAAGAAGGTGGGTATTTGACGGAAGCTGTACGCCGTCGTCCTTATTCTGTCATTCTGCTGGATGAAGTGGAAAAAGCACATCCGGATGTCTTCAACATACTGTTACAGGTGTTGGATGACGGACGCTTGACTGACGGGCAGGGCAGAACGGTCGACTTCCGTAATACAGTGGTCATCATGACCTCGAACCTCGGTTCAGATTTGATTCAGGAACGTTTCGGTGAAAGAAGTTATACCGAAATGAAGGAAATGGTGATGGAAGTTGTCACTCATCACTTCCGCCCTGAATTTATCAACCGTATAGATGAGGTTGTTGTCTTCCATCCGTTGGGTCGCGCACATCTGGCTTCTATTGCCAGCATCCAACTGGCGCGTTTGTACAAACGTCTGGAAGAACGTGGCTATCAGGTCACCATTACTCAGCCTGCGTTGGAGTTCTTGGGTGAAACTGGGTTTGACCCTGTTTATGGGGCACGGCCATTGAAACGTGCTATTCAGCAGGAAATCGAGAATCCATTGGCACAACAGATACTTTCCGGCAAATTAATACCGGGAGTTCCAGTGACTCTGGATGTAGAAAATGGACATATCATTGCTAAGCAGTAATTGTTAATGCTTATGGGGGCGAGAAATCGCCCCCTTTTTGTTGGTTTTTCCGCCGGATCCGGTGTTTTTGCCGCATTAATGAGCGGTTGAAAAGTTTTTTCAAATTAGGGGTTGCAGGCTGTCAGGAACTCCCTATAATGCGCATCCATCGACACGGCGCTGTGAGCAACTTCACAGAGTGGCCGGGGAGAACAGAGAAAATTTAACTGATTAAGTGGTTGACTCTGTAGCGGGAAAGCGTATTATCTGCCTCCCGCGTTACCGTAAGATTCGCCGAAAGGCAAACGGGTAACGAACGCTCTTTAACAATTTATCAGACAATCTGTGTGGGCACTCGCAAGACGATATCGAAGCCTGTTTCGGCAGGCAGAAGAAATATCAAAGTCTTGAAGAGTGACCAAAGCAGTACACATTTGAACTTCGGTTCGAATGCTTATTTGCAGAAAGTAATCTTTGAGCATCGCTATGTTAACTCATAGCAAATCAAACAAATCTTAAATTGAAGAGTTTGATCATGGCTCAGATTGAACGCTGGCGGCAGGCCTAACACATGCAAGTCGAGCGGCAGCGGGAAGTAGTTTACTACTTTGCCGGCGAGCGGCGGACGGGTGAGTAATGTCTGGGAAACTGCCTGATGGAGGGGGATAACTACTGGAAACGGTAGCTAATACCGCATGACCTCGCAAGAGCAAAGTGGGGGACCTTCGGGCCTCACGCCATCGGATGTGCCCAGATGGGATTAGCTAGTAGGTGGGGTAATGGCTCACCTAGGCGACGATCCCTAGCTGGTCTGAGAGGATGACCAGCCACACTGGAACTGAGACACGGTCCAGACTCCTACGGGAGGCAGCAGTGGGGAATATTGCACAATGGGCGCAAGCCTGATGCAGCCATGCCGCGTGTGTGAAGAAGGCCTTCGGGTTGTAAAGCACTTTCAGCGAGGAGGAAGGGTTCAGTGTTAATAGCACTGAGCATTGACGTTACTCGCAGAAGAAGCACCGGCTAACTCCGTGCCAGCAGCCGCGGTAATACGGAGGGTGCAAGCGTTAATCGGAATTACTGGGCGTAAAGCGCACGCAGGCGGTTTGTTAAGTCAGATGTGAAATCCCCGCGCTTAACGTGGGAACTGCATTTGAAACTGGCAAGCTAGAGTCTTGTAGAGGGGGGTAGAATTCCAGGTGTAGCGGTGAAATGCGTAGAGATCTGGAGGAATACCGGTGGCGAAGGCGGCCCCCTGGACAAAGACTGACGCTCAGGTGCGAAAGCGTGGGGAGCAAACAGGATTAGATACCCTGGTAGTCCACGCTGTAAACGATGTCGACTTGGAGGTTGTGCCCTTGAGGCGTGGCTTCCGGAGCTAACGCGTTAAGTCGACCGCCTGGGGAGTACGGCCGCAAGGTTAAAACTCAAATGAATTGACGGGGGCCCGCACAAGCGGTGGAGCATGTGGTTTAATTCGATGCAACGCGAAGAACCTTACCTACTCTTGACATCCACAGAACTTAGCAGAGATGCTTCGGTGCCTTCGGGAACTGTGAGACAGGTGCTGCATGGCTGTCGTCAGCTCGTGTTGTGAAATGTTGGGTTAAGTCCCGCAACGAGCGCAACCCTTATCCTTTGTTGCCAGCACGTAATGGTGGGAACTCAAGGGAGACTGCCGGTGACAAACCGGAGGAAGGTGGGGATGACGTCAAGTCATCATGGCCCTTACGAGTAGGGCTACACACGTGCTACAATGGCAGATACAAAGTGAAGCGAACTCGCGAGAGCAAGCGGACCACATAAAGTCTGTCGTAGTCCGGATTGGAGTCTGCAACTCGACTCCATGAAGTCGGAATCGCTAGTAATCGTAGATCAGAATGCTACGGTGAATACGTTCCCGGGCCTTGTACACACCGCCCGTCACACCATGGGAGTGGGTTGCAAAAGAAGTAGGTAGCTTAACCTTCGGGAGGGCGCTTACCACTTTGTGATTCATGACTGGGGTGAAGTCGTAACAAGGTAACCGTAGGGGAACCTGCGGTTGGATCACCTCCTTACCTAACGATACGCATTGCGCAGTGTCCACACAGATTGTCTGATGAATGTAAATGAGCAAGAGCACCTGTTGATGAGGGTGATGACTTGTGTTGTAAAACCTCGATATTGAGATTTCACTGCATCAGTCGTTCGAATGTGTCACCACATTCTCACCTTTACACAAAAATACTGAATCTGTGATTTAGTAGAAATTTTTGTGTCCCCATCGTCTAGAGGCCTAGGACACTGCCCTTTCACGGCTGTAACAGGGGTTCGAATCCCCTTGGGGACGCCATTCCGATAATGTGTGAAAGACATTATCACCTGAATATCTTAAAGATGACTTTAACGAGTCGTGTTTAAGATATTGCTCTTTAACAATCTGGAACAAGCTGAAAATTGAAACAATACAGCTGAAACTTATCTCTCCGTAGATGTACTGAGGTAAGGATTAACCTGTATTAGAGTCTCTCAAATAATCGCAATGCCAATGTGTTTATCATTGTTGCAGTGTGAGCGAGAAGATACTCAGCAAGGCGTACAGCGCACAGCAACCGGAGTGAACGCTATGTTCATGAGGATTGCGCGCACTGCACAACAACGCAGAGTGTGTTCGTAGCCACACCAATAAAGAAGAAACACCTTCGGGTTGTGAGGTTAAGCGACTAAGCGTACACGGTGGATGCCTAGGCAGTCAGAGGCGATGAAGGGCGTGCTAATCTGCGAAAAGCGTCGGTAAGGTGATATGAACCGTTATAACCGACGATACCCGAATGGGGAAACCCAGTGCAATTCGTTGCACTATTGCATGGTGAATACATAGCCATGCAAGGCGAACCGGGGGAACTGAAACATCTAAGTACCCCGAGGAAAAGAAATCAACCGAGATTCCCCCAGTAGCGGCGAGCGAACGGGGAGGAGCCCAGAGTCTGAATCAGTTTGTGTGTTAGTGGAAGCGTCTGGAAAGTCGCAGGGTACAGGGTGATACTCCCGTACACAAAAACACACTTGCTGTGAACTCGATGAGTAGGGCGGGACACGTGACATCCTGTCTGAATATGGGGGGACCATCCTCCAAGGCTAAATACTCCTGACTGACCGATAGTGAACCAGTACCGTGAGGGAAAGGCGAAAAGAACCCCGGCGAGGGGAGTGAAATAGAACCTGAAACCGTGTACGTACAAGCAGTGGGAGCACCTTCGTGGTGTGACTGCGTACCTTTTGTATAATGGGTCAGCGACTTATATTTTGTAGCAAGGTTAACCGAATAGGGGAGCCGTAGGGAAACCGAGTCTTAACTGGGCGTCTAGTTGCAAGGTATAGACCCGAAACCCGGTGATCTAGCCATGGGCAGGTTGAAGGTTGGGTAACACTAACTGGAGGACCGAACCGACTAATGTTGAAAAATTAGCGGATGACTTGTGGCTGGGGGTGAAAGGCCAATCAAACCGGGAGATAGCTGGTTCTCCCCGAAAGCTATTTAGGTAGCGCCTCGTGAACTCATCTTCGGGGGTAGAGCACTGTTTCGGCTAGGGGGCCATCCCGGCTTACCAAACCGATGCAAACTCCGAATACCGAAGAATGTTATCACGGGAGACACACGGCGGGTGCTAACGTCCGTCGTGAAGAGGGAAACAACCCAGACCGCCAGCTAAGGTCCCAAAGTCATGGTTAAGTGGGAAACGATGTGGGAAGGCATAGACAGCCAGGATGTTGGCTTAGAAGCAGCCATCATTTAAAGAAAGCGTAATAGCTCACTGGTCGAGTCGGCCTGCGCGGAAGATGTAACGGGGCTAAACCATGCACCGAAGCTGCGGCAGCGACGCTTAGGCGTTGTTGGGTAGGGGAGCGTTCTGTAAGCCGTTGAAGGTGACCTGTGAGGGTTGCTGGAGGTATCAGAAGTGCGAATGCTGACATAAGTAACGATAATGCGGGTGAAAAACCCGCACGCCGGAAGACCAAGGGTTCCTGTCCAACGTTAATCGGGGCAGGGTGAGTCGACCCCTAAGGCGAGGCTGAAAAGCGTAGTCGATGGGAAACAGGTTAATATTCCTGTACTTGGTGTTACTGCGAAGGGGGGACGGAGAAGGCTAGGCTAGCCGGGCGACGGTTGTCCCGGTTTAAGCATGTAGGCGGAGTGACTTGGTAAATCCGGTTGCTTATCAACGCTGAGGTGTGATGACGAGTCACTACGGTGATGAAGTAGTTGATGCCAAGCTTCCAGGAAAAGCCTCTAAGCATCAGGTAACATTAAATCGTACCCCAAACCGACACAGGTGGTCAGGTAGAGAATACTCAGGCGCTTGAGAGAACTCGGGTGAAGGAACTAGGCAAAATGGTGCCGTAACTTCGGGAGAAGGCACGCTGGCATTAGGTAAAGGGACTTGCTCCCGGCGCCGAAGCCAGTCGCAGATACCAGCTGGCTGCAACTGTTTAATAAAAACACAGCACTGTGCAAACACGAAAGTGGACGTATACGGTGTGACGCCTGCCCGGTGCTGGAAGGTTAATTGATGGGGTCAGCCGCAAGGCGAAGCTCTTGATCGAAGCCCCAGTAAACGGCGGCCGTAACTATAACGGTCCTAAGGTAGCGAAATTCCTTGTCGGGTAAGTTCCGACCTGCACGAATGGCGTAATGATGGCCAGGCTGTCTCCACCCGAGACTCAGTGAAATTGAACTCGCTGTGAAGATGCAGTGTACCCGCGGCAAGACGGAAAGACCCCGTGAACCTTTACTATAGCTTGACACTGAACATTGAGCCTTGATGTGTAGGATAGGTGGGAGGCATTGAAGTGTGGACGCCAGTCTGCATGGAGCCAACCTTGAAATACCACCCTTTAATGTTTGATGTTCTAACTCGGCCCCGTAATCCGGGGTGAGGACAGTGTCTGGTGGGTAGTTTGACTGGGGCGGTCTCCTCCCAAAGAGTAACGGAGGAGCACGAAGGTTAGCTAATCACGGTCGGACATCGTGAGGTTAGTGCAAAGGCATAAGCTAGCTTGACTGCGAGAGTGACGGCTCGAGCAGGTACGAAAGTAGGTCTTAGTGATCCGGTGGTTCTGAATGGAAGGGCCATCGCTCAACGGATAAAAGGTACTCCGGGGATAACAGGCTGATACCGCCCAAGAGTTCATATCGACGGCGGTGTTTGGCACCTCGATGTCGGCTCATCACATCCTGGGGCTGAAGTAGGTCCCAAGGGTATGGCTGTTCGCCATTTAAAGTGGTACGCGAGCTGGGTTTAGAACGTCGTGAGACAGTTCGGTCCCTATCTGCCGTGGGCGTTGGAAGATTGAGAGGGGCTGCTCCTAGTACGAGAGGACCGGAGTGGACGAATCACTGGTGTTCGGGTTGTCATGCCAATGGCATTGCCCGGTAGCTAAATTCGGAAGAGATAACCGCTGAAAGCATCTAAGCGGGAAACTTGCCTCGAGATGAGTCTTCCCTGGGGCTTTAAGCCCCCTGAAGGAACGTTAAAGACTATGACGTTGATAGGCTGGGTGTGTAAGTGCAGCGATGCATTGAGCTAACCAGTACTAATGATCCGTGAGGCTTAACCTTACAACACCGAAGGTGTTTTGTATTTGAGAGATTGATTGATATTTTCAGCGAAGTTCCGAGATTGGGCTGACTGGCGAGGTAGAGATACTGAGCGGGTTAGTTTAGACAGAATTTGCCTGGCGGCCATAGCGCGGTGGACCCACCTGACTCCATGCCGAACTCAGAAGTGAAACGCCGTAGCGCCGATGGTAGTGTGGGGTCTCCCCATGCGAGAGTAGGACACTGCCAGGCATCAAACACGAGTTATCAGAATGACATCTGGTAACTGACAAAATCGCCATGAGCGGTTTTGCACAGCGCGGAGCGCTGGCCCTGTTTAGGGTAAGTATCGGGAAGATACACGTAAAAGAATCGGTGGAGCGGTAGTTCAGTTGGTTAGAATACCTGCCTGTCACGCAGGGGGTCGCGGGTTCGAGCCCCGTCCGTTCCGCCACTTATTGCAAAACCCCTGAATCAATGATTCAGGGGTTTTTTGCATTGTTAGATTTTTATTTTTGAAATAGTCGATATTTTCTTCCTTTCTCCCTCGATTTCCTATTACTTAGCATCATCCTCTTATCCTAGCCACTAAATATCCCACTCATGCACTGGTCACATAACTCCGTTTGACCGAATACCTTTAGCTTATTGATTGTAATATTTGATTTATAATCAAAAGTATTATGCCTAATGCCCCATTTTTTGTTGGTAAAACTCTTGTCATAATTAATTCAGTTTTTTATTAGACCTATGATTTACGACTAAATGAAAATTCTTAATTACATTTCAAGACAAACTTACTATCAAAAATAAGGAATTATAATGAGTGTACCTGCATTCGGGCTTGGAACTTTTCGTCTTCAAGATCAAGTTGTTATTGATTCAGTTAGCCAAGCATTGAAATTGGGCTATCGTGCTATCGATACAGCACAAATATATGAAAATGAAGCCGCCGTTGGTCAAGCTATCGCAGAAAGTGGTGTGAAACGTGATGAGTTATTCATCACAACCAAGATTTGGATTGCGAATTTAGCGCCAGGGAAATTAATTCCGAGCCTACAAGAGAGTTTGCAGAAACTGAAAACTGATTATGTAGATTTGACATTAATTCACTGGCCGTCACCAAATGACGAAGTCTCTGTTGCTGAGTTTATGGCCGATCTAATGAAAGCCAAAGAGTTGGGATTAACTCGCCAGATTGGCATCTCTAACTTCACCATTGATTTAATGCAACAGGCTATAGCGGCAGTGGGGGCAGAGGAAATCGCAACCAACCAAATTGAATTATCCCCATTATTGCAAAACAGCAAGGTTGTAGAGTTCGCTCAGGCAAATGGCATTGCAATTACTTCTTATATGACATTGGCTTATGGCAAGGCATTAGAAGAGCCGGTCATTAAGATAATTGCTGAGCAGCACGGCGCCACACCTGCACAGGTCATTTTAAGCTGGGCATTGCAATTGGGCTACAGCGTTATTCCTTCATCAACTAAAGTGGCTAATTTAGCCAGCAATCTGTTAGCTCGTGATTTACGCCTAAGCGCAGAAGATATGGCGCTAATTGCTACGTTAGATCGCGAAGAGCGCTTGGTCAGCCCTGATGGTCTCGCACCAAAGTGGGACTAAACACTTCCAGTAATAGATTAAGCCACCTCATATGAGGTGGCTTTTATTGTGTAGGGTTAGGCGTTCATTGATAAAATCAATAAAGCAGCGCAGCCGATTACTGACTTCCTGGTCACTGTAATACACGGCATTAATTGGCATTGCGACTGGCAAAGTGTGCTCTTGGAGTATCGGTATCAAATCCCCACGTTGTAGATCTTGCTGGATCATAAAATCTGATAGACAGGCAATACCATTCCCCTCAAGACACAAGCGGCGCTGCGTTTCCCCATTATTTGATGTCAAATCTGAATTAATTTCATAAAGTTGCCCATCAGCTCCAGCTAAAGGCCAGCGATTTAATGCGGGTAAGTCATTAAACCCTAAGCATAAATGATGCTGCAAATCTGCGGTTGTCTGTGGGGTACCATTCTGCTTCAAGTATGCCGGTGAGGCTAGAATATGGCGATAACTTGTCATGAGTTTTTTGGCTCGCAAAGTTGAGTCCTGTAAACTCCCCACCCTGATAGCAATATCCACTTTTCGCTCAATAAGATTGATAAATGTCTCAGACGAAACCAGCGATAAAGTCACCAACGGGTAGCGCTGACGAAACTCAGCCATCAATGGCGCGATAATATGCAGTACCACTGGAGTAGAGGCATCGATACGAAGTAATCCTTTAGGATTCAATTGATTATCAAGAATTTCATTCTCTGCTGTTGCCATTTCCCGCAAGATATTTTGTACCCGCCGAAAATAATTCTCACCTTCTTGAGTCAGGCTGATTTGCCGAGTAGTACGATTGAGTAAAGTGACACCCAGCTTATTCTCCAGCTTTTTTATTGTTCGACTTACTACCGAATTTGCTTGTTCAAGCTGTTCTGCCGCACGGCTGAAGCTGCCACATTCCACCACTGTTACAAAGGTAATCAGTTCATCTGAGTTTGCTTTCATTATTGCCACTCCAGCAAAAATATTTTGATATTTTGAGCATTTTTGTCATTTAAACATGGGCTCATAATGGCTGTCATCAAATTGACTTATTTTTCATTAACTATTTTCTGGAGTTGATATGCCACTCGCTTTACTGGCACTGGCCATCAGTGCATTTGCTATTGGTACCACAGAGTTTGTTATTGTTGGACTGGTGCCGACGATCGCCGAGCAACTACAGGTTTCTGTCCCTTCCGCCGGTTTATTAGTCTCAATTTACGCATTGGGGGTGGCTATTGGTGCTCCGGTGCTGACTGCATTAACAGGGCGGATTCCTCGTAAAATGCTATTGATTGGACTTATGGTTTTGTTCACGTTAGGTAACTTATTAGCGTGGCAATCACCAGGTTATGAATCACTGGTTGTTGCTCGTTTATTAACCGGCTTGGCCCACGGGGTATTTTTCTCAATAGGCTCAACTATTGCAACCAGCCTGGTACCCAAAGAGAAAGCCGCCTCGGCTATCGCTATTATGTTTGGTGGCTTGACTGTGGCACTGGTGACAGGGGTTCCGTTAGGGACATTTATTGGGCAGCATTTTGGCTGGCGTGAAACCTTTCTTGCAGTATCACTTATTGGGATTCTTGCCATTATTGCCAGTGCTATTTTGGTGCCAAATAATATTCCTAATAAAGCTTCAGCTACGATAAAACAACAGTTTCAGGTACTTACTCACCCACGTTTATTGTTGATTTATGCTATTACGGCATTAGGATACGGTGGTTTCTTTACCATGTTTACTTTCCTTGCTCCCGTCATGCAAGAGTTGGCGGGCTTCTCGGCTGCTGCCGTGAGTTGGATTTTATTGGCATACGGTGTGTCAGTCGCGATTGGTAATATCTGGGGGGGCAAACTGGCTGATCGCTATGGCGCAGTGCCTGCTTTGAGCTTTATTTTTACTGCATTGGCTGGTCTGTTATTTGTTTTCCAGTTCAGTACCAGTCACAGTATTGCGGCACTAATTACCTTGCTAGTTATGGGGATTTTTGCTTTCGGTAATGTCCCTGGTTTACAGGTTTATGTGGTGCAAAAGGCGGAAGAATATACACCACATGCGGTTGATGTTGCCTCTGGTTTGAATATTGCTGCGTTTAACGTAGGTATTGCATTAGGGTCAGTTCTTGGGGGGCAAGCGGTTACTCGCGTTGGTTTAGCGCAGACGCCATGGATTGGTGGGATCATCATCATCGCTGCATTATTATTGGTGAGACTCAGTGGTAAGCTTGATAAAAAATACTCGCGTGAGGTTGTTACAAGCTAGGTTTTACTTCCAGCCCGCATGGCGGGCTTTTTTATTAATAGAAGTCTTATTAGTGCGTTATGAATAACATAGATTGAATCTATCCTTGAGTCTCCCTATATCAAAAAGACAATATGGGTAAAAGACATTACTGACCGGAACATCTGAGCGTATAATCAGTGAACTATGCACTGAGGTTATCTTACAAGCCAGAGTGATTTCGAATAAGGAATAGGCCATTAAAGTGCCGAAACGAACATATGCAATGCGGTATGTTGCAGGTCAACCGGTTGAACAGATTTTCCCTGGCTCTACTAAACAATTGGGGCAAGGGTTACCGCCAGGCGCACCATTGCCGACCACGGAATTTCTACGTGTGATGGTGTGGAATATCTTTAAGCAACAGCGGGCTGAGTGGCTATCTGTGCTTAAAGAATTCGGGCGTGATGCGCAATTGATGTTACTGCAAGAAGCACAAACAACACCCGAGCTGGTGAGATATGCTACGTCCCACTATCAGGCGGCTGACCAGGTTCCTGCCTTTGCGCTACCTCAGCACCCCTCAGGGGTGATGACGTTAGCGGCTACTCACCCAGTCTACTGTTGCCCATTGCGAGAACGAGAGCCGCTGTTGCGTTTGTCTAAGTCGGCATTAGTCACAGTTTATCCCATTCATGATGGTCGGTTATTGATGGTCGTGAATATTCATGCCGTGAATTTCAGTCTTGGCGTCGATGTATACAGTAAACAGTTAGAGCCTATTGGTGAGCAAATTGCTATGCACCGCGGCCCAGTGATTTTGGCCGGGGATTTTAATGCATGGAGCCGCCAGCGGGTTAATGCTTTGCAGCGCTTTGCACAAGGCTCTGGTCTGGAAGAAGTTGAATTTACTACCGATAACCGTAGCCGCGCTTTTGGTAAGCCCCTCGATTTCGTGTTTTACCGTGGCCTTACGCTGGCAAATGCCTCGGTATTAGTGACGAGAGCCTCTGACCACAATCCACTTTTGGTTGAGTTCCAGCCATAAAAAAAGCACCCCGAAGGGTGCTTTTTAACAGCTTTACTAGCGATTCTGACTTTATGCGTCCGGGGTTGATTTGCCGTTAACGAACAGCGTCAATTTCAAACCTGGCAGCAATTTATTAGCTTTGCTGACTACCGAATTCCATCGCATCACATCGTCGGTGTTTACACCGTGACGCTTGGCAATACTGGCAAAAGAATCACCTTTACGAACTTGATAGGTGATGCTGTTGCTGCTTGTTGTATTGCTTGCCAGTTGCAGGGTTTGCCCAACTTTTAAGGTGCTCTTGGCACGTAAGTTGTTCCAACTCTGCAAATCGCTGGTCTTGATATTCAACCGCTTGGCAATCGTAGATAAGGTGTCGCCGGGGCGAACTTTATACTGCGAGTTTGATGCTGATTTTGCGCTGTTCTGTGCCAACTTGGTTGGCTGAATTGCAGCAATATCAGTATCTGCCAATGAATCTTTAAGCTGCTCAGCATGGGATTTCGGCAACATAATATAACGAGGACCGTGTCCAGCTGGTGCCGTTACATTGCGCTTATACCCAGAATTAAAGGATTTCAACTTTGTCAGTGACATCCCCGCCATCTCAGCCGCCTGAGTTAGCTCTATCTGCTGACCAACATCAACCCGCGCTAATGCACGATCTTTGTCGGTGTCAGGCAAGTTTATACCGTACTTTTTGCTGTTCTTGATTAAATCACCCAAGGCCAGCATTTTTGGAACATAAATTGACGTTTCACGAGGAAGCGACAATGCCCAAAAATTCGTCGGTTTACCCTTTGCCTTATTTGCTTTCACCGCTTGCATGACTCTGCCTTCACCGCTGTTATACGCAGCGACTGTTAACAACCAGTCACCGTCAAACATCTTGTTCAGGCGCTCCATCATATCAAGCGCTGCTTTGGTAGAGGCCACTACATCTCTGCGGCCGTCATACCATTGGTTTTGTTTCAAGCCATAATTTCGACCGGTACTTGGCACTATCTGCCACAGCCCTGCGGCGTTGGCGGATGATGTCGCGTGTGGGTCAAAAGCGCTCTCCACTATGGGTAGCAGTACCAGCTCCATCGGCATCTTACGTTTCTTAATTTGCTCGACTATCAGGTACATGTACGGCTCTGCCCGTAATGTTACATCGTGGAGATAGCTCTTATTTTTTAAGTATTTTTGCTTCTGTTCACGGATCCGAGAATTTTCCGGAACCTTCATCTTCAGCTCGTCGCTAATGAAGTTCCACAAATCTTGCTGCGCGAGGCCACTTTCACTATCCAGCCATCGCGCGCTACCCTCTCGGGCGCTATTTGTGTACTCTCCTGCTTCACTTTCTTGACCTGCCGAAGACAAACTCTGTGCATGCTGTACAGGAGCCTGAACGCCCGTCTTGGACGTCTGGCACCCAACAAGCAAGACTGAGGCGAGAAATATCGCTTTGGTCTTCATGTGTGTGTCAATGTAGTTGCTTAAAAGACGAGCAATCATACTTTGCTTCGATAAAAAACACAACTAAAAGCTCAGAAGCGGTCTTTCTGTGCACGTAATTCGGAAAAAACTGAGACAAGTGAGTCTGGTGGTGACATTACGCCTATTTTTCTTTGTAAATCAATGTCATTACAGCGTAAAAAAACATTAATTTTCCTCTCAATTTGCAATTTTACGGGTAAGCTAGGCAGGTGTTTTGCCCGTAATTGCATGATTTCCTGCTGATATGTGGCAATGTCTTGATCTGAAGGCAGAATAAAACGGGCAAACTTAAGATTTGCGAGAGTATATTCATGCGCGCTGCAAATTAAGGTTTCGTCGGGGAGTTGCGCGAGCTGTTGAATAGACGCGTACATTTGTGCTGGAGTGCCTTCAAATAGCCTGCCACAGCCCGCGGAAAATAGCGTGTCACCACAGAAAAGATAAGGCTCGCTGTAGTATGCGATATGCCCAAGTGTGTGGCCAGGAACGGCAATAATTTGGTAGTTTTGGCCGTTAATGGTCAGGTTATCACCCCCATTTACAATAATTGTTGCCCCTTTATTCGCGGTTTCTTGTGGTCCATAGACCGGAATGTCAGGGTAGTGGCGACGTAAATCCGCTACCCCACCCACGTGATCGTGATGGTGATGGGTCAATAAGATGGCCTGAGGAAGGTACTGGCCTTGGCTCAGAGCCGCCAGCACGGGGGCTGATTCTCCAGGGTCCACAATGACACAGTGTTTTTGTTCGTCGGCCAATAACCAAATGTAATTGTCTTGAAATGCCGGAATGCTGATAAGATTCATTAGATACCTCTTTTATTGGCAACAGTTTGAAAGAAGACGTTAAAACATGAAACCAGCACAAACACGCCAAAAGATTGATACGCCCACGTCTTGGGCTGAGTTACCTTGGGGAGAGTATTATCGTGCGGCGATTGAGCAGCAATTGCAGCCCTGGTGGCCGAAGTTCTTTGGTTTCCACTTATTGAAGATAGGCCATTTGAGCGCTGAAATCGCTAGCGATAAATGCGCAATCTCTCATCAGGTGAATGTGGGGGAGCAGGGCAAAAATATGCAGGTGCTTGCCAGCCCATATCAGTTACCTTTTGCTGAGAAATCTGTGGATGCTTGCTTACTGTCCCATACTTTAGCCTATGCCACTGATCCGCACCGCATTTTACGTGAGGTGGATCGGGTACTGATTGATGACGGCTGGCTGGTTATCAGCAACTTTAATCCCATGAGTCTATTGGGCGCAGGGAAGCTGGTGCCGTTATTACGCCAGCGGCAACCCCATGTTAGCCGCATGTTTACTCAGATGCGCTTGTTAGACTGGTTGAGTTTATTGAATTATGAAGTTTTGTATTTATCGCGCTTTCACGTGTTGCCGTGGCATAAAGAAGGTGGGCGCTTTATCAGCACCCATCTGCCCGCTTTGGGTTGTGTCAGCTTGATTGTTGCCCGCAAACGCACTATTCCATTGACGTTTAATCCGATGAAGTTCGGCGCACGTAAACCTTGGTTTAGCCGGGCAGTGGGTGCGACCAAAAGCTATCGTGACCAACCCTGAGTTGGCAGTCACGCATTAATTAGGGATATACCCGGTATCTTCCATCGTCGGTGAGTTTGCGCCTTCGCGGGCCAATTCATCGCAGCGTTCGTTTTCTGGATGACCGGCATGGCCTTTGACCCATTCCCATTGAATTACATGAGTTTGGATAGCTAAATCAAGACGTTGCCATAAATCGACATTACGCACCGGTTTGCGGTCAGTGGTTTTCCAACCGCGTTTTTTCCAGTTATGAATCCACTGAGTAATCCCCTGGCGTACATATTGGCTGTCGGTGCTGAGTGTGACTTCACAAGGTGAGGTCAACGCCTCCAGCGCGACGATAGCGGCCATTAGCTCCATGCGGTTGTTTGTTGTCAGGAAATAGCCAGCGCTAAAAGTTTTTTCATGTTGCTTGTAACGCAAAATTGCGCCGTAACCACCGGGGCCAGGATTGCCAAGGCAAGATCCATCGGTGAAAATTTCTACCTGTTTAGTCATCTCTGGTAGACTCTTCCTATCTGTTTAAACGTTAAGTCTGACATAAACGAGCGCTATGAGCACTGGCAATATGCAAGTTACACCGACCCGACAGATTGTTCTGGATACTGAAACCACCGGTATGAATAAGCTTGGCGTTCATTATGAAGGCCATAAGATTATTGAGATCGGTGCCGTTGAAGTGATCAACCGCCGTCTGACCGGCAGAAATTTCCATGTTTATATCAAACCTGACCGGCTGGTAGACCCAGAAGCTTACGGTGTTCATGGTATCAGTGATGAGTTTTTGGCGGATAAACCTACTTTTGCTGATATAGCATCGGAGT
The DNA here is from genome assembly GCF_900460525.1 of Yersinia kristensenii. NCBI lineage: Bacteria > Pseudomonadati > Pseudomonadota > Gammaproteobacteria > Enterobacterales > Yersiniaceae > Yersinia > Yersinia kristensenii. The sequence goes on along the minus strand of NZ_UHIY01000001.1, from coordinate 294,784 downwards.
TTCTTGAGTTTATCCGCGGCGCTGAATTAGTCATCCATAACGCGGCGTTTGATATCGGCTTTATGGACTATGAATTCCGCATGTTGCAGCAGGACATTCCGAAAACGGAAACCTTCTGTACCATCACTGACAGCTTGTTGCTGGCACGCCGCCTGTTCCCCGGCAAGCGAAATAACCTTGATGCTTTGTGTGATCGCTACCTGATAGATAATACCAAGCGGACATTGCACGGCGCATTACTCGATGCCGAAATTTTGGCGGAAGTTTATCTGGCGATGACTGGCGGCCAGACGTCACTTTCTTTTTCAATGGAAGGTGATCAGTCGCAGAATAATTCCTCAGAAGACATCCAGCGCATTACTCGCCCAGCATCTGGGTTGAAAATAATTTATGCCGCTGAAGAAGAAATAGCCGCCCATGAATCTCGTCTGGATTTGGTGATGAAAAAGGGCGGTAGCTGTTTATGGCGGATGCCTCTTGAAACAGAAGACAGTGCAAACGCAGAATAAAACGACATCCAGATGGAAAACTGTGCAAACGGCTTATTTTACTGGAAAAAGTGTTGACGAGATTGCATTGCATCCGTAATATTCGAGTCGTTCTTAACCGGAACAGCAGCGTGGTGCGGTAGTTCAGTCGGTTAGAATACCGGCCTGTCACGCCGGGGGTCGCGGGTTCGAGTCCCGTCCGCACCGCCAACATTCAGAAGCCCTGAGTTAGCAATAACTCAGGGCTTCGTTGTTTTGGGATTTCCTGAACTTAATCTTTACTCATCTCAGGGCGCATAAACAGGCCTGCATGGTTGGCTGCGAGTTCGTGGCGGGCCGCAAACCGGTAAAAACCCCCGCCCAGTAACACGCCGATAAACCAACTAAAGTTAGCCACCTGATGCAGGCTGGGAATAAAGCTGATCACCAGACCAATAGCGACGGCAGGCAACAGCGCCATGATGGCTTTCGGATTAAAACCACCCCGATACCAATAACGCCCTGATGGTGTGGCATTAAACAGGTCATCCACATGTAATTGGCTGCGTTTTATCAGATAGAAATCAGCTATTAAAATACCAAACAGCGGCCCGATAAAGGCACCCAGTACATCAAGCGTATAGTGGATTATTTCGGGTGATTGGAACAGGTTCCACGGGGTCAGTAAGACAGAGCCCACGGCGGCTATCATCCCACCGGTACGGAAACTGATTTTCTGCGGTGAACAGTTTGAAAAGTCAAATGCAGGAGAGACAAAGTTAGCCACAATGTTAATCCCGATAGTGGCAATTATCATGGTCAGCAAGCCCAAAGCAACGGCAACACTGTTACCGACGCGAGTGACTGTTTCTATTGGATCGGTGATCATTTGACCAAATAAAGATTGTGTCCCGGAGACAATCACGACAGTGACGATGGAGAACAGCAGAAAATTGAAGGGCAGGCCCCAGCGGTTACCGCGGCGGATTTCCTGCATACTTTTACCATAACGGGAGAAATCGCCAAAGTTCAGTAATGGCCCGGAGAAGTAAGATACTACCAGCGCGGTAGCGGTCAGCATTTGCCAGCCTTGCTCGGACGTAGTTAAGGTTTTACTGGCTAATGTGAATGAAATATTGCTCAAACCGGTCTGATAAATAATCCATCCGGCCAATGAAAGCATCACGACGTATACCGCTGGCCCCGCAACATCAATAAAGCGCTTAATTGCGTTCATCCCGTGCCAAAACACCATCGCCTGCAATACCCACATAATAGAGAAGCAGATCCAGCCCAGAGCCGATAACCCCAGCCAATGACTTTGCGTCAGTGGTATCAGTGATGGAAAGAATTTTAACATCACCAACATTAATGCATTGGCGGCCAGATAGGTTTGGATACCGTACCAGGCGAAGGCAATTAACCCACGGATGACCGCCGGGATATTGGCTCCAAACACACCAAATGCTTGCCGACAAATAACAGCATAAGGCACGCCGGCCATTTGGCTGGGCTTAGCCACCAAATTGGCACAAATTTGCACAATACAGATACCGGCTAGTAAGCATAACAACACTTGCCAACTGGATAATCCGAGTGCGAAGAAGCTGGCGGCAACCACATAACCTCCCATGCTGTGCACATCTGACATCCAGAAAGAAAAAATATTGTACCAACTCCAATTCTGGTCACGTGTCGGAGCCAGATCCTCATTACAGAGTTTCGGGCTGTAATGGGGATTAAAACTACCGTTTCCCGAGACTCTTTCATTATTTGGCATAGAACGTGCTCCTATCAAAGATAACACTCAGATGATGTGATGAACCTCACGAGAGAAGTATTTGCAGGAATCAGGCCAAAATAAATTTTTGTATACAAAGAATCTATTTTTATGTGTACGATTTGATGACTAAAAAGTATACGGAGAGATAAGAATGATTACATGGGATGGTCGGAAAATCGCCTATTTTACTGATGTTCAAGACGATCATATCTATAACGCGTTGGTCACGGCCATTGTTGAGCACCAATTATTGCCGGGCAGTAAATTACCAGAAGTGGCGTTGGCAGAAGTGTTTGGCATTAGCCGGACGGGGATCCGCAGTGTATTGCAACGCCTTGCGGCGGAGCAATTGGTGACATTAATGCCCAAACGTGGTGCACAAGTGACTACGCCGGGTATTGCAGAAGCGCGGGATGTGTTTAATACCCGCCGTATTTTGGAGTGCGCCAATTTACCTGCCGTGGTGTCTCAGTGCCAGCCGCTGCATATTGCCGCATTGGAGCAGATCCTCCGTGATGAACAGCAGGCGCATCAGGATTATCAGGGCGCGGCCGCTATACGTCTATCCGCGCTTTTTCACCTTCAACTGCAAGCTATTGCGGGCAATGGCGTGCTGACCGAAATGGTTTCGCAACTGACATTGCGTTCCTCGCTGGTGATTGCGGCTTATGGTGCGCCGTGGCAGCAAGGGTGCCGCTGCCATGACCATCACGCGCTGGTGGAGTTGCTCAAGCAAGGTGATGCGGCCAGTTTATCGAGCCGAATGGCACAGCATTTTGATGAGATTGTCGCCAGTTTGCATTTTACTGAGAAAGACAGTCACGCCCCTGATTTCAATCGTATTTTTTCCAATGTTAGTGCTGGGAAACCCGCTCAGGAGTTGTTATGACTTTGCCATTGTCACGGTCTCTAGTTATTCAGGTGATCAATCCCAACACCAGTGAAGCCATGACTCAAACTATCGGTCAGGCCGCGGCACAGGTTGCAGCTCCGGGCACGAAAATTGTTGCGGTCTGCCCCTCACAAGGTGTGCCGTCTATCGAAGGGCATTTTGATGAGGCCATTGCGGCGATCGGCGTTTTGGAGCAAGTGAAGCAAGGGCGAGCGGCGGGGGTTGATGGTCATATTATTGCCTGTTTTGGTGACCCTGGATTACTGGCTGCCCGTGAGTTAGCCCGTGCGCCGGTGATAGGTATCGCGGAGGCCGCCATGCATATGGCCACACTGGTGGCGACTCGTTTTTCTATTGTCACCACCTTACCGAGAACATTGATTATCGCCCGTCATTTATTGCAGCAATATGGTTTTGAGCATCAGTGTGCTGCATTGCACGCGATTAATCTGCCGGTGTTGGCGCTGGAAGATGGCAGCGGGTTAGCACAACAGAAAGTGCGGGAAATGTGTATACAAGCGAAGCAACAAGATGGTAGCGGCGCAATCGTGTTGGGGTGTGGAGGGATGGCGGATTTAGCCCGAGAACTGACGCAAGAGTTGGGCATTCCGGTGATTGATGGTGTCAGTGCGGCAGTCAAAATGGTGGAATCGCTGGTGGTGCTAGGGCTTTCCACCAGTAAACACGGCGATTTGGATTTCCCGGTCACTAAGCCGTTATCAGGGATGTTCAGCATTTTTAATGAATAGCTTCTATGAATAAACCGCTTCAATCAATAAGCAGACAATAATGGGATGTACCAATGCGCGAGACTGATTTCAGCCAAGAATATCCAAGAGATTTAGCCGGTTATGGTGGGCAGCCTCCTGTGGTTCACTGGCCGGGGCAAGCAAGAATTGCCGTGCAGTTTGTACTCAATATTGAGGAAGGGGCAGAAAACAATGTCCTGCACGGTGATGTGGGCTCGGAGCAGTTTCTCTCGGATATTATCGGCGCGGAGAGTTTTGCCGCTCGGCATATGTCGATGGAATCACTTTACGAATATGGCACGCGAGCCGGTTTCTGGCGAATTCATCAAGAGTTTGCCCGCCGCGGCTTGCCCCTGACCGTGTTCGGCGTGGTAATGGCATTGGCGCGTAATCCATTGATTGTTGAGGCAATTAAGGCGGCGGATTATGATGTGGTTTGCCACGGCTGGCGCTGGCTGCACTATCAACATATTGATGAACACACAGAATTGATGCACATGCAGCAGGCGATTGCGGTGATGCGCGACCTGTTTGGTCAGTCACCGTCGGGTTGGTATACCGGCCGTGATAGCCCGAATACCCGGCGGCTGGTGGTGGATAATGGCAATTTTCTGTATGACAGTGATTATTATGGCGATGATTTGCCCTTCTGGATGCAAGTTCAGAGTGCTAGTGGGGCGGTGATTCCACATTTAATTGTGCCTTATTCCTTGGATACCAATGACATGCGGTTCGCTTCCGCGCAGGGGTTTAATTCCAGTGAGCAGTTTTACACTTATTTAAAAGACAGTTTTGATGTGCTGTACGCGGAGGGGGAAACTGCGCCAAAAATGATGTCGGTGGGGATGCATTGCCGTTTGTTAGGGCGGCCAGGGCGCTTTCGTGCATTACAGCGCTTTTTGGATTATATCGCGCAACACGAGCGGGTGTGGGTGTGTCGGCGGCAGGATATTGCTGAACATTGGGTGAGAAATCATCCGTTTACGGGAATTCCCGCCAGATAAGAAAAAACAGATACCCGAAAGTATCTGTTTAACATGACTTACTGTGCTGCTTGAGCATTACCGGCTTCAGCCGCAGTTTTCACCCAGCCATCAAAGGTCGTCTGATGAGCTTGGATCCAACCATTCACATGGCGTTCAATATCGGCATCTGAAGATTCACCGGCATGCATCCGCATGTTCTGAGCATTCACATCATTGATTGATAATTTCATGATGGAGAACAGTTTGGCGGCAGCAGGGTTAGCTTCGGCCCATTTTTTGTTGGCGACGATATGCATCACACTCGGCGGGAAGCCGTAGTTCGCACCGTTAGAAAGCTGAGTGTCGATCGTTTTGTCCGGCAGAGAAGAGAACGGCACCTGTAGCCAGATAACATCACGGCCGGGAACCAGCACGTCACTGACCCAATACGGCGTCCAGGTGTAATACAGGATTGGCTTACCTTCTTTGTAGCGCGTGATGGTATCGGCAATCATCGCGGCATAGTTACCCTGATTATGAGTGACGGTGTCGCTCAGACCATAAGCTTGAATCTGATGGTTAATCGGGGCTTCACAACCCCAGCCCGGATTACAGCCGGTGAGATCGGCCTTGCCATCATTATTCGCATCAAACAATTTGGCGATTTTCGGATCTTTTAGCTGCTCAATATTGGTGATGTGGTATTTATCGGCGGTTTTTTTGTCAATCAAATACCCTTGTGCCAGCCCTTCAATAAAGTTGCCCTGACGGTAGAATTTCGCATCGCCACCGGCGGCTGCGTATTGGTCATTATGCAGCGGCTCCCAGTTGACGGCCAAATAAGTGGCATCACCTGCGGCGATAGAAGAATAAGCGACATTGTAGTCAACTTCTTTGGTCGGCTGGACGTCGTAACCCAGTTTTTCCAGCGCTTTATTGACTAATGAGGTCTGGAAAGTTTCTTCTGAAATAGTGCTTTGCAGAGGTTGGACAGTGACGCCTTTGCCCGGCAACTCAGCGGCGGATAACTGAGTGCTGATTAGTGTGGTGAGGGCTAACACCCAAACTCCTGTCTTACGCATAATTTTCCCCTTTTAAGCTATTTTACTTGCCAGTTTGAACCAGGGCAGTGCTCATCATCCTCACGTACTGCGTGTACGCTGCGGTGATTGCGCGCTGTCCGTGTCCAAACTGTCTGCGACAATTACGCTTAAATTCAGCGCAATAAGTTGAAATTACTTGGTTTTTAAAAATGGTTTGGTCAGCAGCCCGATAGGGCCGGTAGCATACCAGCGGCCAATGCCTTTGCTGCGACGGTCACGACCTAATGATTGAGTCAGACGGTCAAGAATAATTGCCAAAATCACGATACCGACACCCCCGACAGCGGCTAGCCCCATATCAAGGCGACCAATACCGCGCAGCACCATCTGGCCCAATCCACCAACGGCAATCATTGAAGCAATAACCACCATCGACAATGCGAGCATTAAGGTCTGATTGACACCCGCCATGATGGTCGGCATCGCCAGTGGTAACTGTACTTTGAACAATAATTGGCGTGGATTGGCCCCGAAGGATTCAGCCGCCTCAATGAGGTCTTCCGGCACCTGCTTGATACCCAAAATAGTCAGGCGGACGATGGGCGGCAGGGCAAAGATAATGGTCACTACCACACCGGGCACATTACCTATACCAAACAGCATGACAATCGGCACCAGATAGACGAAGGCCGGTGTAGTCTGCATCGCATCCAGTAATGGCCGAATAATTCGTGCGGCATTATTACTGCGTGCCAGCCATATCCCGAGCGGTAGCCCGATAAGGATACAGAAGAACAGCGAGGTCAGAACCAACGCCAATGTCACCATGGCTTGCGACCATGCGCCGATAGCGCCGATAGCAATCAGGGAGACCAATGTCGCCACGCCCATCCCTAAGGTAGAAAACTGCCACGCGATCAGAGCGAAAACCAGAATCGCCACCGGTGCTGGCATGCCCAGCAACAGGTGTTGGAAGCCGCTGAGAATAAAGTCAACCGGCACACGAATGCCCTGGAACAGCGGGCGGAAATGCAGCACTACCCAATCAATGCCGTGGGTGACCCACGAATCCAGTGGCACCCAAGTGTTATGGAACGGGTCCATCAGGCTGAAATGTTCAGGAACGGCCGCGGGAGCGCTGTTCAGCCAATCGGTACTTTGTGCGGCTTGGCTCTGTACGGCCTGAGAAGCAACCTCATGGCTGGCACTGCTGGCGGCATGGCTACCCTCGGCCATGCTGGCTCCCCACGGGTCAGCAGCCGCTGACAAGGTCTGAGAGGTAGAGTCGGCCGCTACCGGTGCTGCTGATGTTGCCGCTTCCGTTGCCCAAGGGTTGCTGTCTACGGGGGTGCCGCTTTGGATTTGATTACTCATTTGGCGTCTCCTTATCTAAAGCATGCAGCAGCATGGCTTTGGAAATAATACCGATATAACTGCTGTCTTCACCGACCACAGGAACCGCGCACGGGGCCTGTGCAACCAGTGAAATCAGCTCACTGAGGGGCATGTCGGCGGGAACCGGTGCCGGATCTGCCAATAAGGCGCTATCCAGCGATTGGTTCTCTGCCAATGCCTTTTTCAGTGAATCTATCGATACCACGCCGATAAACTTCTGCCCGCGTTCCAGCACATAGCCGTAATCGCGGTCTTCATCCTGAAGCAGTTTTAATGCCGAACGCGGGCCGAAACCCGGCGTTTTGCGGATCAAGGATACCGGGCGGCGGCGCGCGATATCTTTGGCACTGAAGACATGACTGATGTCGACGCCACGGAAGAAGGTGCGTACATAGTCATTGGCCGGATTATTCAAGATTTCATCCGGTGTCCCGACTTGTACCACTTCGCCGCCTTGCATAATGGCGATGCGATCGCCAATGCGCATGGCTTCGTCCAGATCATGAGAGATAAAGACGATAGTGCGTTGATGTTTGGCCTGTAGCTTGACCAGCTCATCTTGCATCTCGGTACGGATTAAGGGGTCGAGCGCCGAGAAAGCTTCATCCATTAACAGAATATCGGGGTTATTGGCCATGGCGCGGGCTAAACCCACACGCTGACGCATCCCGCCGGATAACTCATCGGGATAAGAATGCGCGTAGCTTTCCAGACTCACCTGACGTAATGCTTCTAAAGCTTTTTCGTGACGTTCCTGTTGCGGGACGCCCGCTAATTCCATACCGAATGCGGTGTTATCAAGCACATTCAAATGGGGCATTAATGCAAAGGATTGGAAGACCATGCTTATCTTATTACGGCGTACGGTGCGCAGGGCACTATCAGATATTTTGGCAATATCTTCGCCGTCGATCAGCACTTCACCACGGGTGGGTTCTATCAGACGATTGAGAAGGCGTACCAGGGTGGATTTACCGGAACCGGATAACCCCATGATGACGAATATCTCGCCTTCTTCAATGGCCAGATTGGCATCTTTAACGCCAACGGACAAACCAGTTTTGGCAAATATCTGCTCTTTATTCTTACCTGATTCAAGTAGTTTAAAAGCTCGATCTGGATGCTCACCAAATATTTTATATAAGTTCTTTACTTCGAGTTTAATTGCCATGCAGCTGGTGTATTCCTCTGTCAATTTTGAATTATTTTTATTCGATCAATATTATCCTGATGAAAAAATAGAGCGCCATATACCCTAACACAATGAGAATCTGAGACAACCCTCAATATCCTTATAATCAATTGTGCGGCCGCCCTCAGCTCAATATATATCTTTTCAACTGGTTAATTTACTTGCGTTAATATTGTGGTTTTTGATTTTTGATGAGTTGGCTAATATTGCTTGTGAGTACAATGGCTAATTTGTCAGTTAATAGTGCGAATATTACCCATATATCGGCAATATATTTCCTATGTTATTAAGGGGGGTATTCCCTTAAAGGATAGCGCTGAATCCCCCTGATACTCTGGCCTGTAGCCCAATGGGGGATTCAATGAGAATTTAGATTTTACTGGTTGAAACTGGCCTGTTCACCACGGCGGAAAATGGGGTTAACTCCCCTTTGTTATGCGAGTGAACAAGGGGGAGAATATGCAAGTTAAGAAAGCTTAGAAATCCCAGTCTTCGTCCTCAGTATTGACCGCTTTACCGATAACATACGATGATCCTGAGCCGGAGAAAAAATCGTGATTTTCATCAGCATTTGGCGATAGTGCCGCTAAAATAGCTGGATTGACATTAGCCTGGTCGGCGGGAAATAAGGCTTCATAACCTAAATTCATTAATGCTTTATTTGCATTGTAATGGAGGAATTTTTTGACATCTTCTGTCCAGCCGACACCATCATAAAGATCGGCGGTATAGCGCACTTCATTGTCATATAAATCTTGCAGCAAATTGTAGGCAAAATTCTTTATCTCCTGACGGCGGCTAATATCAACTTTCTCTAATCCTTTCTGGAATTTATAGCCGATATAATAGCCGTGAACGGCTTCATCACGAATAATTAACCGAATCAGGTCGGCAGTATTGGTTAATCGGGCGCGGCTTGACCAATACATAGGTAAATAGAAGCCGGAATAGAATAGAAATGATTCCAGAAATACACTGGCAATCTTCTTCTTCAGCGGATCGTCATTATTATAATGCTCAAGGATAATATTGGCTTTCTTTTGCAGCGCGATATTTTCTTCACTCCAGCGGTAGGCCTCGTCTACATCAGGTGTTGAACAAAGGGTAGAAAATATAGAGCTATAAGAGCGGGCATGCACCGCCTCCATAAAGCTGATATTGGAAAATACCGCTTCTTCATGGGGAGTGATTGCGTCTTTGATCAGCGCTGGTGCGCCCAAGGTATTTTGAATCGTATCAAGCAGCGTCAGGCCGGTAAAAACGCGGATAGTCAGCTGTTGCTCCTCGGCTGTGAGTTTGGCCCAAGAGGGAATATCATTGGATAGCGGGACTTTTTCCGGCAACCAAAAATTAGCCGTCAGGCGGTTCCAGACTTCCAAGTCTTTATCGTCTTCAATTTTATTCCAATTGATGGCGCTGACGTGTTTTGTCGTTTTTATTGCATTCATAGACAATTCCTTATTAACCCGATTCTGTTTATTCAGTGATGCGTATTACAGTGAGCAGGAAACACACCCTTCAACTTCCGTGCCCTCGAGCGCCATCTGACGCAGTCGGATGTAATAAATAGTTTTAATGCCTTTCTTCCAGGCGTATATCTGCGCTTTATTGATATCGCGGGTCGTGGCGGTATCACGGAAGAACAGGGTCAGTGACAGCCCTTGATCAACATGCTGAGTGGCTTCGGCATAGGTATCGATGATTTTCTCCGGCCCGATCTGATAAGCATCCTGATAATATTCAAGATTATCGTTGGTCATATAAGGCGCAGGGTAATACACGCGGCCAATTTTGCCCTCTTTGCGGATCTCAATCGGGGAGACAATCGGGTGGATACTGGATGTCGAGTGATTGATATACGAAATAGATCCCGTCGGGGGCACCGCCTGCAAGTTCTGATTATAAATCCCGTGTGCCATGACTGACTGACGTAGTGCAACCCAATCTTGTTGATTCGGAACGGAAATTCCGGCCTCTGCAAACAGCGAACGTACTTTGGCTGTTTTAGGCTGCCAGCTCTGTTCTGTATACTTGTTGAAATAGTGGCCCGAAGCATAAGTTGATTGGTCGAAGCCTTTAAAGTGGCTGCCGCGCTCAATAGCCAACTGATTGGAGGCACGAATGGCATGATAGGCCACGGTGTAGAAGTAGATATTAGTGAAATCCAATGCTTCTTCTGAGCCGTAAAAAATACGTTCGCGCGCTAAATAGCCGTGCAAATTCATTTGCCCAAGGCCAATGGCATGGGATTCCTGATTACCTTTTTCAATCGATGGCACTGAGCGGATATTGCTCATATCAGAGACCGCTGTTAGCCCACGAATGGCGGTTTCAATCGATTTACCAAAGTCTGGTGAATCCATGGTTTGGGCGATATTCAGCGAACCAAGGTTACAGGAGATATCCTTACCAATATGGCGATAGCTAAGGTCGTCGTTGTATTCAGTTGGTGAATTCACCTGCAAAATCTCTGAACACAAGTTACTCATATTGATCCGGCCTTTGATCGGGTTGGCGCGGTTCACGGTATCCTCAAACATCATATAGGGATAGCCGGATTCAAACTGGATCTCTGCCAGAATTTGGAAAAACTCACGCGCTTTGATTTTGCTTTTGCGGATGCGCTTGTCATCAACCATTTCGCGGTATTTTTCGCTGACACTGATTTCAGACATAGGGACACCGTAAACCCGCTCGACGTCATAAGGCGAAAACAGGTACATTTCTTCATTATTCTTCGCCAGCTCAAAGGTGATATCCGGAATCACCACCCCCAGAGACAGGGTTTTTATCCGTATTTTTTCATCGGCATTTTCGCGTTTGGTGTCGAGAAAACGTAAAATATCGGGGTGATGAGCATGGAGATAGACCGCCCCAGCACCTTGGCGAGCACCCAGTTGATTGGCATAAGAAAAAGCATCTTCCAGCATTTTCATGATGGGAATCACGCCAGATGACTGATTTTCAATGCGTTTAATCGGCGCACCGACTTCGCGAATATTGGTCAGCAGGAAAGCGACACCGCCGCCGCGTTTAGATAATTGCAGCGCTGAGTTAATGGAACGGCCAATGGATTCCATATTGTCTTCAATGCGCAACAAGAAGCAGGAAACCAGCTCACCGCGCTGTTTCTTACCGCAATTGAGGAAGGTGGGAGTGGCCGGTTGGAAGCGGCCAGAGATTATCTCTTCAACTAAATCCCGTGCAACTTGCTGATTACCGGCAGCTAATGTCAGGGCAACCAGACAAACTCGGTCTTCATAACGCTCCAGATAGCGTTTGCCATCAAAAGTTTTCAGGGTATAGCTGGTGTAGTATTTGAACGCGCCAAGGAAGGTCGGGAAGCGAAACTTTTTACTGTAGGCTTGTTGGAATAAGCTCTTGATAAAGCTGAAATCATACCTCTCCAGTACCTCTTTTTCGTAATATCCTTCTTCAACCAGATAATCGAGTTTCTCCTGTAAATTATGGAAGAACACCGTATTTTGATTAACGTGTTGCAAGAAATATTGTCGTGCAGCCAGGCGGTCTTTATCAAACTGGATCCGTCCGTCAGCATCATAGAGGTTCAACATCGCATTCAGTGAGTGGTAATCAAGCTCACTGTTGGATGGATCGGTGATTTTCAATTTTGTCGTTGCCAAAATTCAGTTACTCCCTTGCGCACGTTGACCACATCTTCTGCTGTACCCAGTAGCTCAAAGCGATACAGATAAGGAACCTGACATTTTTGGGAGATAATTTTCCCTGCCAGGCAATAGGCGTCGCCAAAATTAGTGTTACCCGCAGCAATGACACCGCGAATCAATGAACGGTTATGGGGATCATTCAGAAATCTAATGACCTGAATAGGCACAGCTCCGACTGGGCTGCCACCGCCATAACTGGGTACCAACAAGATATAGGGCTGCTCCAGCCGTAATTTTTCCCGCGCCCCTGCAATGGGAATGCGTATTGCCGGGAGTGCCAACTTTCCGACAAAACGGTGGGTATTTTCCGACGAGCTGGAGAAATACACCAACGGATTCATTGTGTTGCCCTCATCAGGCACCGATCGCCTGAACCAATGCATTTATTTTGTCAGGGCGGAAACCAGACCAATGCTCATCACCCGCGATAATTACCGGAACCTGCTGATAACCCAAAGATTTTACATGGTTTAAAGCTTGTGAATCTTCAGTTAAATCAATGACCTGATAAGTGATTCCTTGTTTGTCCAATGCACGATAGGTGGCATTACACTGGACACAATCGGGTTTACTGTAAATAATAATACTCATGATTCGCATTTACCTTTTGTGTTGAGGAAAGGTGGAATTAGCCAGGTTGTTCGTGTGCAGTGACGACCTGTCCTTGATTATCAACCCCGATTTCATTCTCGCAGGTGATAAATCAAATACTATATCTAGTGTTTGCTTAATTCAACCACACTATATGTAGTTATTTTCGGTGGAGAGAGGAAATTTAGAGACAAGACTGCCAGCACGGGGCTGGCGGCAGAGTTTGATAATAGTCAACAGGATAAAAATATTTATATCGCCGGGTTTGGGGGGGATGGGTGTTCACTGGCGCAGGCTAACGGCTAATCGATTAAAAGCATTCATTATGCTGATAGCGAAAGTTAAGTCAGAAATTTGGGCATCAGAAAAATGCGCTTTCAAAGCATTAAATGTGCTGTCAGGTGTGCCGCTGGTGGTGATGTGAGTCACCGCTTCCGCCCAATCTAATGCGGCGCGCTCAGTTTCACTAAACAGATTGCTGAGTCTCCAACCCGCGATGACATCCATTTTGGCGTTGTCGAAACCATGATCGCGCAAGAACTTGCCATGCATATCCAGGCAAAATGCACAGCCATTAATTTGTGATACTCGCATAAAAATCAATTCAATCAGCGTTTTTGGCAACGAACTTTTATCAAGTGACAGAGAGGCGCTGACTAATGCTTTGTAGGTGGCCGGTGAGAGTTCGGAAAAATAAAGACGTTGTTCAACCATGATATGTACCTGTGATGTTAGCTATTCAATGGATGCTACTCTAACAACACTATGGCCTATACTATAGGGCCATAAATGACTTATTTTGTTGGGCCATGATGAAAGAATTTTCACATTTATTTAAACTGGATCGCCAACACAATGAACCGATATATCGGCAGATTTATCAACGGATTAAAGATGCAATAGTTCAGGGCACATTGTTGCCGGATACGCGCTTGCCGTCAGTGAGAGTGCTGGCCAGTGAGGTGGGGGTCGCACGGGGAACAGTGGAAAATGCCTATGCACAATTAATTGCCGAAGGCTTTTTACAAAGCCGTGGGCAGGGGGGGACTTATATTTCCGCTCAATTACTCGATGCTCCTCTATCACCCCTAAATATTGTAGAACCGTGCGACCCCCCCATAGTGATTAACCATTCTTTATCAGCCGACCGCATGATGGCGCGGCCCTTCCAACTGGGGCTACCGGCGCTGGATGCTTTCCCGCGAGCGCAATGGGGGCGGCTTATGAGCAAACAATTACATAATCTGACCACCCTCTCTCTCGGACACCCTCCCGCAGCTGGATTACCGGCTTTACGTGAGGCCATCGCCCATTATTTGCAGTTATCTCGGGGGATTAGCTGCCAACCGGAACAGGTATTTATTTGCTCGGGTTATCAGTCTGTACTGGATTTGGTGGTCAATACGGTATTGAATCCGGGCGATTGCGGTTGGCTGGAGAACCCGGGATATCCCGCGACTCAGCAATTGATCCGTGAAACTGGGCTGCTGCCGCACCCAGTCAATGTCGACAGTGATGGTATGGATGTGATGGCCGCAATCAATGATTGCCCAAATGCACGTTTCGCTATCATCACTCCGGCGCATCAAAGCCCACTGGGTGTGGCGCTCAGTTTGGCGCGGCGCATTGCTCTCTTGGAGTGGGCCGAGCAACAACAAGCTTGGATCATTGAGGATGATTATGACAGTGAGTTTCGCTATCAGGGGCGGCCACTTCCCCCATTGAAAAGCCTGGATAGACATGGGCGAGTACTTTATGCCGGTACATTCAGTAAAGTGATGTTTCCTGCGCTAAGACTGGCCTATCTGGTGGTGCCGCCTGAACAGGTGGCTGTTTTTAATCACCGTTGCCAACTGCGTAGCTGTGCCAGCCCACCACTGATACAGGCCAGTGTGGCGGAGTTTATTCATCAGGGACATTTTTACCGCCATCTTAAACGCATGCGCCATTTGTATGCTGAGCGCCGTGAAATGCTGGCAGCCAGCCTAATGCGCCAACTGGCGGGGGTGGTCGAGGTTGAGCAGCAGGCGGGCGGAATTCAATTGTTGGCTCGGCTGGAACGGCGTTTTTCCGACAGCATGGTGGCCGCAAATGCACAACGCCAAGGGTTGGCGATTGAAGCAGTATCAGATTGGGCATTACAAAGAAATAGCCGGGTGGATAATGCACTGCTGATGGGGTTTACCAATTTTATTTCTGAAGCAGAAGTTGACAAACAGGTAGCCAACTTGGCGAAAGTGATTTTAGCGGGAGCATAAGATACCGGCGTTATAAAAAACTAGCCCGCCGTGAATATCACTCGGGCCACCGATAAACAAACAGCAAAACCACAGTAGACACAGCAATGAGGGGAGTGGGCTGTTGGTTTATCGGCCAGCAAAGAGATATCAGCGGCGAGTCAGTAGCACACCCAGTACCAAGCCTATCGCAGCACCAATACCGACACCTCGCCAAGGTTTATCATGGACATAATTATCGGCATTACCGGCAACATCACGGGCATGTTGTTTCAAGCTGGTCGAGCCGCTGAAACGTGCTCGGGCATCGCGTAAAACCCCTTCAGCATTGTGGCGCACCTTGGTGAGTTCCTCTTTTGTTTTGTCACCTGATGAGCGCAAAACTTCGTCGAGAGTATCCGCCAGAAGGGTCACATCCTGATCGAGATCTCTTTCCACTTTTTCTGATTTCTTGAACATTTGATTCTCCGTTCTGTTTGATGAACATTAAGCGTAGACCATCACAGCACCGGTAAATCAGCTTCAGGAGTAATCCGAATAGGTAATATACTCATCATTCTTCAAGCTGCATGCGTGTTGGCTGCTCTCTCGCAACCGAATCATTGACTGGCGTCAACTCATCGGGATTAATGGGCCTCATTCTTGAGGCTCACCCTACGGGCTAGCATGAATGCTGTTCAAATCGGTTCCCGACCGATTTGTTACTCGCTTGCCGCCTTCCTGCAACTCGAATTATGTAAAGTATAAATAGCCAGAACATGCTTTGTACATTTGGTTACTCAGCGAAACCAATGACTCACGGAAAGAAAAAATCCATTCCTCTATGATTCTTCCAACGGCCCCACCGGGGGCTTAGCGAAACAAACTCTGAGGATTTTAAAATGAAAAAAGTATTAGCGCTGATCGTTGCTGCAACCATGGGTCTGTCTTCTGTTGCTTTCGCTGCCGAAACAACTGCGGCCGCTACAGCAGCACCAGCTGCAACCAGCACTACTGCTGCTCCAGCTGCAGAAAAAGCGGCACCAGCTAAAGCAACTCATCATAAAAAACACAAAGCAACTAAACAAACTACCGAGCAAAAAGCACAAGCCGCTAAGAAACACGAGAAAAAAGCACCTGTTCAGAAAGCACAGGCCGCTAAAAAACATGTGAAAAAAGCACCTGCTCAGAAAGCACAGGCCGCTAAAAAACATGTGAAAAAAGCACCTGCTCAAAAAGCACAAGCTGCTAAAAAACATCATAAAGCCGCTAAAAAATCAGTAACTGCTCCAGCTGCATAATAACGCCGGAATGCGGGCGACACTGCCCCGCACAGTCGAGCCAATTCCAGACACCCGGTTAATACCGGGTGTCTTTTTTTATAGGCTAACCATCATGATCAATCGCTATTTGTTTGAACTGATTTTCAGTGTGATGACTCTGTGTGGTGTATTACTCGCCTGTGTGCTGTTTCTCACTGATTCTGTCATTTAGTCTCAAGGCAAAATATGCGGCTGGAGGGAGATTATTATTAGCTGAACGGTTCGTTGATGTCATTTCTCTCTTTCAACTGCTGGTATCGCACCGTTCACCTTTATAGTGATTGATGGCTCTGTTGCTCATAGGTTTTTTGGGGGGACATTTCTGATTCAGCCCGCAAGCTTATCAGCGTATGGTGAGAGCACTTTCTTATTTGTTTGAGCCCTGTCTATGTCTGCTGATTCAGCCCCCGTGGTGGCGAATAGTGCGCCATTGAGCACTCGCCAAATCAATAAACGTATTCTCTCGATTGTTATTTTTACTTTCGTCTGTTATCTCACCATTGGCTTACCACTGGCGGTATTACCTGGATTTGTCCATAACCATTTAGGCTACGGATCATTGCTGGCCGGTTTGGTGATTAGCGCACAATATTTTGCCACTCTGGTCAGTCGCCCACATGCCGGGCGATATGCTGATTTATTAGGGCCGAAGAAAGTGGTGTTATTCGGTTTGAGTTGCTGCGGGGTGAGCGGGATATTCTGTGGACTGGCTTTCTGGTTGGATAATTTGCCATTAATCAGTGTGTTGATGCTGGTGATTGGCCGCTTTTTTCTGGGCGTGGGGGAAAGCTTTGCCAGCACAGGATCAACCTTATGGGGCATGGGCGTTGTGGGGTCAATACATACGGCACGGGTTATTTCCTGGAATGGTGTGGCGACTTATGGCGCGATGGCCATAGGTGCTCCGCTCGGCGTGTATCTTAATCTGCATTGGGGATTAGCGGGTATCGCCTGGCTTATCTGCCTGGCAGTGGCCTTGGCGTTGGTGCTCGCCCGCCGTAAAGCAGCAGTTTCGGTGGCAACGGGTAAGCGCATTGCTTTTCGCGCCGTGCTGGGGAAAATCTGGCTTTACGGTCTGGGGCTGGGCTTCGGTACTGTGGGCTTCGGGGTGATTGCGACCTTTATTACCCTATTCTATGCCGACAAAGGGTGGGGCGGTGCCGCATTCTCTCTGACTTTGTTCAGTGTCGCATTTGTCGGAATCCGGTTGTTATTCAGCAATTGTATTGATCGCCATGGGGGCTTGAAAGTCACTTTGGTTTCTTTCCTGATAGAAATCGTCGGTTTGTTGCTGATTGGGGGGGCGGACGCATCTTGGATGGTTCAGCTCGGCGCGTTTTTAGCCGGCGCGGGTTTCTCGTTGGTCTTTCCTGCCTTGGGGGTTGAAGCGGTTAAACAAGTGGAACCGCAGAATCAAGGAACTGCGCTCGGCACTTATTCGGCATTTCTTGATTTGGGGCTGGGGATTACTGGCCCATTGGCGGGGTTGGCCATCGGCCAATTCGGTATATCAGCGATTTATCTGGGGGCAGCATTGATGGTGGCTTTCGGCGTGTTGCTTATATTGCGGTTATTACAGCAACAACAGCGGCGAGATAACGCTATCCGGTTTGATGGGGGGTAGACTATTCTGAAATAGTCGGTTTGAGCCAATAAAGACGTGGTTTCCCTTATTTATTACGGTAAGGTCGCTCAATAGTAGTTAAAAAGAGGGGAAATAAATGTATTTACGGCCAGATGAAGTGGCTAGAGTCTTGGAAAATGCAGGCTTTGAGCGGGATTATACGGTTGATCAAGCTTACGGCTATCGGAAAGCGGAGCATTACGTTTATGTCAACCGGGAAGCCCGCATGGGCAGAACAGCATTGATTATCCACCCGGCGCAAAAAGAGAAAAGTTTGTTGTTTGCCACGCCCACGGCAACACTTCGTATCAGTGATAAGTATCTCGAGTTTCCGCTTTATCTTGCTGGAGAAACGGAAGATCGCTACGGTATTGCCCACGGTTTTAGCTCTAGAGAAATGTTATTGCGCTACCTGAACAGCATGTTCCCGTAAATTTTCCCTATCTTTGCCGCACGCTATTTCAGTGCGCCGTAATGCCATCATCAATGCAGCACGGCGTCTGCTTCTTGGTTAAATTGCAGATTATAATTGCGGCGAAATTGCGCTAATTCAAAGGCATCTAAATCCAGCTCAGCAAAATAGAACAAAGCCGCTTCAGTATGTTCGGCAGTTAGCATGGGGGATATATGCGAGCGAACCAGCGTATTTCGCCACTGCATCACATTTTCGTCGGAAGGGTCTTTGATAAAGGTTTGGTAGATAAAGACCAAATAAGCCGCTTTTCTGACATCTTCGGCATAACCATTGCTGGTGGAGCGAATGAACATTTGTGTTTGGCGCTGCCCCATCTCTTGTAGCATTGATTCAATATAAATCGGTTTTATCTTCAGTAAATTAGCCAGTGTATCCACGGCTTTGCGGGTATCGGAGGTCATTACACGATAACCCACAATAAAAACCACGATTAAAACAGCAATAATTATCCACGTCATGTAGTGTTTCTTTGCGCCCTAAAAGGTGAAGTTGACAACGTAAAATTATCTGGCTGTTAAATCGCCGTCCTCGATAAATCAACGAAGTGATTATTGATTATTACCACTGAAATTATCACTATTTTTCTGCTGATTATTCAGATGGTGGTTAAACGCGGCGGCATCTTTCGCCAGGGCATCCAAGTGAGCACCCAGCATTTTGATCTGCCTCACCAGCGAATGTTGCTCGGGCAAGGTATTCGCGGTGTTAAGCTTTCTCATTAGCATGTCATTCTTAGCCTGCAATGCTGTTTCCCGTGCTTTTGACTGCTCCAGCTCATGTTGCAGCGCGTTGTAACTGGCTTGCCATGTCTGATGTTGCTTCTCAAAAGTTGACTGCAACTCACTCATTGCATTAAGAAACTTGACTTCAATCTCACGCATTGTCATTGCTTTTCCTTTATGACGGCTTCCGATTTTCAGTGGCAGTATAGCGAAATCTGAGCATAACCTCACCCGCTAGAATGTGTCTTGCATTGCAGGTATCAGCAACATAACTGTGATGTTTTATCACAATTTTTTTCAATCTTTCATTAATCCCTGAAATAAATAAGCCTTGCTATTAATATCTTAGCGTGCGTTAATAGCATTATCGGTTTGTAGCACAGACCTATTTATGTAAGCCATTTAAGTAAAGCAGTTCCTAGTTAAAGCGATATTTTTAGACATCACTTCTCCGACGAATTTCCTTCTTTAGTGCCCCCATAAGTAACTCTTGATAAACAGACCTCAATTGCCACGTATTGGCACAAAATAATGAAGGAAATATCTCTATGTCTACTAAAATGACTGGTTTAGTAAAATGGTTTGATGCAGGTAAAGGTTTTGGTTTCATTTCTCCGGCAGACGGCAGCAAAGATGTATTCGTACATTTCTCTGCAATCCAGGGTACTGATTACAAAACTCTTGATGAAGGCCAGAACGTAGAGTTCAGCATCGAGCAAGGCCAGAAAGGCCCTTCAGCTGTAAACGTAGTCGCACTGTAATTTACACTGCTGTAATACACGTTTCGCTGTAATAGAAAGCCATGTTCTTAATTGAATGTGGCTTTTTTATTATTCCGAATATTTAAACTGCCGCCGATAAACTGCGGGTGTGATGCCCACTATTTGGCGAAATGCATTTCTAAAACCTTCAATAGTCTGAAATCCACAATGTTCGGCTATGTCAGCAATATTGATTTGATCCCTTTCCAATAATTCCTTCGCTCTATGCATTCTTTCGTGTTGTAACCAAATTTTAGGGGTTTGACCGGTTGCGACATAAAAACGCCGCAAAAAGGTTCTTTCACTGAGCGCCAACTGTGCTGCCATCTGATTAATTGACCAATTTTTATCCAGTTTTTCGCGTACTTGTTCCATCAACTTTGCTATATCGCGGTGGGTTTCTTTGACGGCCGGCGTGGGTATAAATTGCTGTTGCCCACCGCGGCGTTGTGGGGCCATCACTAACCGCCGTGCCACCTGATTGGCGATTTGGGTGCCAAAATCACGGGTGATCAGATGTAAGCAGGCGTCGATACCGGCGCTGCTACCTGCCGAGGTAATAATTTGCCCTTCATCGACATACAGTACATTTGCATCGACATGAATATCGGGATAATGCTGGGCCAGATACTCGCTATAGCGCCAATGGGTCGTAGCGCTTTTACCTCGCAATAACCCCGCCGCTGCCAGTACAAAGACACCGGAACAGATAGAAATAATACGTGTGCCGCGTGCGAACGCTTGCTGTAATGCATCAATCAGCGCTGGTGATGGGAGAGCATCGGGGCTGCGCCAGCCGGGAATGACAATGGTTTTAGCCTGTTCCAACAACGCTATTCCTGCATCAACTTGAATGTGTAAGCAGCCATTGGCCGTGGAAATATATTTATCAACACCAACGACTTGATGTTGATACCAAGGGAAGTCAAATTCAGGGCGAGCCAGACCGAATATTTCCTGCGCAATACCAAACTCAAACAAGCACAGGCCGTCATAAGCCAAGGTGGCCACCAGACCGGGGGCTTGCTTCACTCGATGGGAAGGGCCATGGGCAGCTAAATGATTCATTTGGCGGATCTCAATGGTTTATTGTCATTTCTGCCACTGTAATTGGCTTACGTCATTTCATAAAGTGATGTTTCAGAATATTTAATGGAGACATCATATGAGCAGTTTAGTGAGCCAGACTTCCCCCGCCTCTCCTGAACGGGCATTGCAGCACTTTTCTCAGCGTTTGGTATTTGAAACTGATTGTTCGGATGTTTACGCCAGCCAGCAACAGGGGACAGTGGACTTTGTTTTGGTCGATGTGCGCAATGAGGCCGCATTTGCGTTGGCACATGTGCCAGACGCCATCAATATTCCCCACCGATTAATGGATGCGGCTTTGCTTTCTCATTACCCAGTGGAAACATTATTTGTCATTTATTGCGCCGGGCCACATTGCAACGGGGTTCACCGTGCGGCAGTCAAGCTTAGCCAATGTGGTTATAGGGTTAAAGAGATGATAGGCGGGGTGACGGGGTGGCGTGATGAGGGGCTGTCTTTGAATGGTTTGGCTGATACAACCGGCGATACGATTAGCTGTGGTTGCCATATCTGAATTTGCCTTTCTTTCCTGTGTATCATTGCTATTACCGCTATTATGCTTGGCACTCATTATGGGGTAGCTGGTAGAGTAGTAGCGGTTTAGTCCATTGCAGGGATTCTGTATGCGTTCTGTTTATCTGTGGGTGGTTGTGGTTGCTATTAGCATCACTGCGCTGGTATCACAATTCAGCTTCTTTTTCATTGAACCTCAGGTGGGTATTAGCGAGGGGAAAGTGTTGGTGCTCAAACGCACCCCAAAAATGAATTTTATTGATAGTCCTCGGGGTTACTGCCAACGCGAATATCCAACTGAAGACTCCAGACGCTGCGAGTCCAGGGGGTTGGCTCCGCTATTGGAAAGTACTCATGCTATTTATGAGCTGCCATTTAGTGATTATTTTTACGAAATGACGTATCAAACTTCACAGTAAGTTTTTCTATCTCTGACCCTGAACCCCATATATTCGCGCTATATTAAGATGCTTAATATGAGCCACTATTAAATAGTTTCATAATGTTAATATTTATTATCAACAGATTAATCCAAGCGAATTACGCGGAGGGAATTGCACACAAATGCCCTCCTTAACTTGGGAGTTTACCCGTCTTCCCAATATTCATACAATCAGAGCCCGCCTTTTGTATTCAGCCGATCGTTTTAATTTCCTGTGAGCAATTACATGGTTGTTTTTTGTTCAATCAAGCGCCGCAAATAAAAGATAATTGCTTTTAGATTAGGCACTAAAGACATCCCTATGCCCAGGAATGTCTACTTAATCACTCTCTTCTCACTCCGGTTATGATAAGTTTCAATTAACGGATAATCGTGTATGACCGGGGGGGGGTTATTATTTTTTGCTCTTGCTGATCATTTTGAATAAATGAGGGTTCCCAAAGGGATTGAAATGTTATTCATCACTGTGATTAAATGCGTTTAATTAGTAAGCAACCTAACTAATAGGTTGAGTCTCTTGGTTGGGAGTGACTAATAGGCAAATATTATTGTTAATCCACAGAGGAAAGATTATTCCTACCCTTTTGATCTCTCTATTTTTTTGTGACTTTTATAGATGTAGATCAATTTTATTTATAATACATTTTATTTCTGTCTTTGTTTTTTTTGATTTTCCTCATCTAAATCTGACATTTGTCACATAAATGCTTTAATACACTAATAAATTAGGTGAAAATCAGTCGTTAATGCTAATTAATGTGTTCGTTACCCATATTAATGTTTAGTGCTACGCTTAATTACTTGTTGAATCTTTGTCTGACAGGCAATGCCCTATATTCGCTAGCTAATTTATCAAAGGATGATTCATGTCTAAACGTCTATGGCTCCGAAATACCTTGCTGACAGCGGCTTTATTAAGTGCTTTTTCTGTTCCAGTCAGTGCCACAACTCACACACTACAACTGGCTATTGGTGACGAGCCGACCGAAGGTTTTGACCCCATGCTCGGCTGGAGCCATGGGAGTTATCTGTTGCTGCATAGCCCGTTACTTAAACAAAATGAAGATCTCAGTTGGAATAGCTTTTTGCTGAGTGACTATCAAACCAGTGATGACGGTAAAACTTGGACACTAACACTTAAACCCGACCTTAAATTCTCCGACGGCTCACCTCTGACAGCCAAAGATGTGGTGTTTACTTACAATAATGCGGCGGCCAGTGGCGGCAAAGTTGATATGGGTAACTTCCTCAGCGCAGAAGAAATTGACCCTCTTAATGTTCGTATTCAACTGAAAGCGCCCCAAAGTACCTTTGTGAATGTTTTGGGTTCGTTGGGTATTGTTTCAGCAGATAAATACAATGCAAAAACCTATGCACAAAAACCTATTGGTGCTGGCCCCTACCGCTTAGTGAGCTTCCAGCCGGGCCAACAAATGATTGTCGAAGCGAACCCTTACTATGCGGGCAACAAAAATGATTTCGATAAGCTGATTTTTGTCTTCCTTGATGAAGATAGTGCTTTTGCCGCAGCTCAAAGTGGACAGTTAGGTGTCGTCCGTATTCCTCCATCCATGGCGGTTGGCCCGGTTAATAATATGAAGTTATGGGTCAGGCCGAGTGTAGAAAATCGGGGCATTGTATTCCCGACCGTACCGGCGGGTAAAAAGGATGCGCACGGTTACCCGATTGGGAATGATGTCACCGCGGATGTCGCGATTCGCCGTGCCATTAACTATGCCATCAACCGCCAACTGTTGGCTGACCAAATCATGGAAGGTCATGCAATCCCCGCCTATACCGGTGTGCAGGGGTTGCCATGGAATAATCCGGATTCTGCCATCAAAGACGGTGATATTGAAAAAGCCAAACAGATATTGGAACAAGCTGGCTGGAAGCTAAACAGTGCGGGTATCAGAGAGAAAAATGGCGTTCCGGCCAAAATAACCCTCTGGTATACCAGTGGGGATACCACTCGCCGCGACTTGGCGCAGGCGATACGTTCCATGCTCAAACCTATCGGTATTGAGGTTGATTTGAAATCCGGTAGTTGGGAAACCGTAGAACGAAATATGCATGCCAATCCTACTCTGTTTGGTTGGGGGAGCCTCGACCCGATGGAGCTGTATCACCATTACAGCAGCAAAGCGGCAGGGGTGGAATATTATAATCCTGGCTACTATCAAAATCCGGTGGTGGATAAACATCTGCAACAAGCGCTGGATGCCCCAACTTGGCAGCAAGCCGTGCCGTTCTGGCAACAAGTGGATTGGGACGGGACGACAGGTGCCGGTATTCGTGGCGATGCGGCATGGGCATGGTTACTGAATATTCAGCATACTTATCTGGCGAATAAATGTGTCGATTTAGGCAAGGGAGCGCCAGAAATTCACGGCTCGTGGTCGCTGCTCAATAGCCTCGATAGCTGGAAATGGACCTGTCAGTAATGAAAGGGGTTTCGTTATTTACTCTGCGTTTAGCTTGCCTACTGTTGGTCACGGCAGTAGGCACCTTTACGCTACTGAGTTTCTCCCCAGTTGACCCAATCCGCGCCTATATTGGTAGTGATTTGCTGCATGTTCCACCGGAGCAGTATCCACTGATTGCTGCACGTTGGGGGCTGGATTTACCTTTGTGGCAGCGTTTCCTGCACTGGTTTACTCAAGTATTACAAGGGGATTTTGGTTATTCGATGTTGTACAACGCGCCGGTTTCACAGGTCATCGGCGAGCGTTTTGCTACCTCGTTCGCATTGCTATTTTCTGCTTGGTTATTCTCTGGCATTGTCGGGTTATTGATGGGGCTGACCGCGGGGCGCTACCTAAACCGCTGGCCGGATCGTGTGCTTTCAAGTCTGTCCTATTTATTAGCATCATTACCCACTTTCTGGATTGGTTTATTACTGTTGTCATTATTTGCAGTAAAACTGAATTGGGCCCCCATTTGCTGTGCATGGACCCCTGGGAGTAATGCGGAAACCGCCAGTTGGAGTGACAAACTGCACCATCTTATTTTGCCGATGTTAGCCTTAGGGCTATTGGGGGTTGGCAATATTGCGCTACATACCCGCGCCAAAGTCGCTGAAGTGATGAACAGCGAGTTTATTCGCTATGCACAAGCACAAGGGGATAAAGGCTGGCCCTTGGTCAATTTCCATATTTTACGCCATGCCATTACCCCGGCGCTGTGTCTGCAATTTGCTTCGGTGGGTGAATTATTGGGCGGTTCTTTATTAGCAGAAAAAGTCTTTGCCTACCCAGGGTTAGGGCAGGCAACCATTGATGCCGGGTTACACGGCGATATTCCGTTATTGATGGGGATTGTTATGTTTTGCGCCATCTTGGTCTTTTGCGGGAACAGCATTGCCAATGCTCTATTACACCGCTTGAATAGGGGGGCTGCGCGGCAATTATGACTTATAACCCAAACCGAGCTTTATTTCGGCTTTTTGTTTCATTGGCACTATTAGCCATTTTAGTTATCTATGGCTGGGCGATATACCCTATTGAAATCCCAATGGATTTAATGGCCCGCCGCCAGCCGCCATCATTGGCCTATTGGTTCGGAACAGACAGCTTAGGTCGTGACCTGTGGTTGCGTTGTTTTCAGGGGATGACCACCAGCCTGCAAATTGGCTTGATTGCTGCCTTTGCCAGTGGCTTGTTGGCGATGATCACTGCCAGTTTATGTTCAATCAATAAAACACTGGATTATCTGATTCGTGGCTTGGTTGACAGTATGTTGGCCTTGCCGCATTTACTGTTACTGGTACTGATTTGTTTCACTTTGGGGGGAGGAAAGCATGGCGTTATTTTGGCGGTGGCATTAACTCACTGGCCGAAACTGGCCTTGATTTTGCGCGCCGAGATTTTGCGTATTCGCGAAACTGATTATGTGATGCTTTCACATCGTTTAGGTAATAGTAATTTCTACCGTTGGCGTCATCATCTGCTACCGTTATTACTACCGCAATGGATTGTTGGCACGTTGCTGATGTTCCCCCATGCAGTGTTGCACAGCGCGGCACTCAGTTTCTTGGGGTTTGGGTTGTCGCCTCATGAGCCGTCATTGGGGATTTTATTGGCCGATGCACTTCGTTATCTGAGCAGCGGAGCATGGTGGCTGGCATTTTTCCCAGGCCTGATTTTGGTTGGGTTGGTACTAATATTTGACCAGTTTGCCCGATCACTGCAACAACTCTGGGTGAGGATAGCCTGATGTTGAGATTTTCAAAATTTGCTATTGATGTTGCCCATTATCGCTGGCTTGGTCGAAAAAGCTGGCATCCTTTATTGAGTAACATTTCTTTGGAGGTGAACCCAGGGGAGTTAGTCGCGCTTGTCGGTGGCAGTGGTGAGGGTAAAAGCTTGCTATTGCAAAGTGCACTGGGGTTGCTGCCGGAAAACATGCGTTGCCATGGCGAGATTATTCTGGATGGAGAAGTCTTGTGCGCTCAAGACAAAATTGAGCGGCGCGGCAAAACATTATGTTATGTTCCTCAAGGTGTTAGTGCCTTGAACCCCCTGATAAAAGTGGGGTCGCAAATGACCCGCGCAGCCCAACTCAGCGGTGTAAAACTGCGGCTGGAAGATGTCGCGATGCAACTGCAAACCTATAATCTCGCACCGGGGTTGATACATGACTTTCCGCGTCAACTCTCCGGCGGTATGGCAAAACGAGTGCTGACCAGTTGTGCCACCCTGACTAATGCTCGCTATATTTTGGCTGATGAAGTGACTTCATGGTTGGATGATGAACACGCCTGCCAGCTACTGACCCATTTACGGGCTTTTTGCCAGCAAGGGCGCGGTATTTTATGGGTCACTCATGATTTGGCGCTGGCAGCACGGTTTGCCGATAAAATTGCGGTGTTACATAAAGGCGAATTACACGAAACATTGAGTGCCGATGAGCTAAAAAATAGCGGCGGCAGCCCGTGGTTGCAATCACTATGGGCGGCATTGCCGGAGCAGCAATTTGTCAGCCAGCCGATATCACCAGCGGAGGTGGCAGAATATGTTTAGTGTCGATAATCTGACTATTGAGCAAGGGGGAAAACGGCTGTGGGATGCGGTCTCATTTTCGTTGAAACCGGGAGAACGATTGGGGATTTCAGCACCCAGTGGTTTTGGCAAAACCACCTTGGGGCGGGTGTTGGCACAATGGCAGTCGGCAATGTCAGGGCAAATCTTAATGAATAATGTCCCCCTGGCTAAAAAGGGCTACTGCCCGGTTCAATTAGTGCCTCAGCATCCCGAACAAAGCTTCAATCCTTATCGGACAACAGGTGAGAGTTTGCATGATGCCTGGTGGCCTGATGCACACTGGCTTGAGCGAATGGTGGTTAATCCGGTTTGGCTAAAACGGAGGCCCGATGAATTATCTGGCGGGGAATTAGCCCGCATTGCCTTGTTAAGAGCGCTGGATCCTCGAACCCGTTATTTGATTGCCGATGAAGTCACCGCGCAATTGGATGCTCATATTCAGGCACAAATTTGGCAAGTCTTATTGGAGGAGGCGACTCGCCGCCCGTTAGGGTTAATTGTGTTCAGTCACAATAAATCTCTATTGGAGAAAGTGTGCTCACGTATCTGGATACCCGAAAGAGAGCATGAAAAACCACGTTATTCGCGGCCAGAACTGAAACCTCATCTCGGTTTGTCCATGATAAAAACAGGTTGAATTTGGTTATAATTAATAGGGAGTAAATAATAAAGGAATAATGGCTGACTGAATAGGTGGTTTTTATAGACATAAGATTATAAAGATTTTGACCAAGGTCATGTTATTTTCAAATAGTTGAAAACTGTTACCTGCCAGAGAGAGGGAATAACTGTTAACATAACGAATGGATAAAGTTTTATCATTGTGGTGATGTGCCGGTGAATATTAATTTGTAATGGGTATAAAATTAATTCAAGATATATCTCAAATGTTGTCATGTGTTTTTATACACCATTTTACAAGGTTGATACCCCTTGTGATTCATTCTGCCTGCTTTTTATCCTAAAGATTTTTTTAGCATAAACCCTCTATTTAAATACCGTAAAATCTTTATTCGCGACAAATATAAACTCACTCACTATTATCTATAACATGTTGATATTATTGCTTTATTTTCAATATCACCTGTGCTTTGTAAGGCCATTTTTATTAAATTTTCAATTAACAATGAATTTTTCAGGTTTTGGTCTATATTGGTTAGAGATGATTTTTTTATAGCAAAATATTGATTTATAGACATCTCTGCTATAAAAAATAGGCCGAAATTTGGTGTTAAATACAGGGATTTAGTAGCTATGATATTAGCTATAGAACGCAAACGATTAATCGATTTCCCTCTATATTTTTTACTGTGGATAAAGGCAGCTATTCTTTTCTGTTTTAGTAAGAAATTATTAATGAACACTCTTTCACTATTGATTGAGATAACTAAAAGCGGTAAAAAATACCTACCCGAACAAATCATCACACAAATAAATCTGACGGGATAACCCCGCTAAACACAGTTGTGATTATCAACTGTACCGCTGAGGTTATTGGTCGTCTTCAGTAGGTTGTTTTTCTCACTTTCACTTTTTTAACACGATACAGGAGGGCTTATGCAGCTCACCCCAAGAGAAGTTGAAAAGCTCATGATCTACACGCTGTCTGATGTGGCGTTCAAACGTAAAGCGCGTGGCTTGAAACTCAATTATCCAGAGGCCGTTTCTATTATCACAGTGACTGCAATGGAAGGGGCCAGAGATGGCAAATCTGTAGAAGATGTGATGAAAGAAGCCAGTAAAGTTCTCACGAAAGATGATGTGATGGACGGCGTGGCTGATCTGATTCCAAATGTTCAGGTTGAAGCAATTTTTACTGACGGTAGCCGTTTGGTCACGGTGCACGACCCAATTAAATGAATGACGGCAGCATGCGAGTAAAACCTGAACTGAATATTGCAGAGGATTAAAGCATGAGCACGAAAACAAATACCACAAAGGCAAGTACCGCCAAGACAACAAGTACAAAGACGAATAGAGGAACGAAATCAAGTACCGCTTATTCAGAACAAAATACCCCTCTCGGTGGCTGCATTTTAGCCGATACGCCGATAACTTTTAATGAGAATAAGCCCGTTACCAAAGTGAAGGTTCGTAATACCGGCGACCGACCAATCCAGATTGGCTCACATTTCCACTTCTTTGAAGTTAACCGCGCTTTGGAGTTTGACCGTGCTGCGGCTTATGGAAAAAGACTGAATATCTCTTCAACCACCGCAATCCGTTTTGAACCCGGTGATGAAACCGAAGTTCCGCTGATCCCGTTCGGTGGCAAGCAAACACTGTATGGCTTTAACAACCTGGTGGATGGTTGGACCGGTGAAGGCGTGGTGCCGAATAGCGAACGCCCGGATAAGCTCGAAGCTATCCGTCGCGCGGCTGAACGCGGTTTCAAATCGTCTAAATGACACCTACTTCAATAAAAATTATCGAAATTCGCATACGTGTAATTAGCTATATAACGACATAGCGATACAACTACACGCACCGGAAAAAGGAGCGACAGATGCCTCAAATTTCTCGGCAAGAATACGCGGGTCTATTTGGCCCAACGACGGGCGATAAAATCCGTTTGGGTGATACCAACCTGTTTATCGAAATCGAAAAAGATCTGCGTGGATATGGTGAAGAGTCGGTTTACGGTGGGGGTAAGTCATTACGTGATGGGATGGGCGCGAATAACCATCTGACTCGCGATAATGGTGTTCTGGATTTAGTGATTACCAACGTCACCATTGTTGATGCCCGTTTAGGGGTTATCAAAGCTGACGTCGGCATCCGCGATGGCAAAATTGCCGGTATTGGTAAAAGCGGCAACCCAGGCGTGATGGACGGAGTTACACCTGGAATGGTGGTGGGTGTCAGTACTGATGCCATTTCTGGTGAGCATTTGATTCTGACCGCCGCCGGTATTGATACTCATATTCACTTAATCTCCCCACAACAGGCTTACCATGCGCTATCTAATGGCGTGGCGACTTTCTTCGGTGGGGGTATTGGCCCAACAGATGGAACCAATGGGACGACGGTAACTCCTGGCCCGTGGAATATTCGCCAGATGCTGCGCTCAATTGAGGGCCTGCCTGTCAACGTGGGTATCTTGGGTAAAGGTAACTCTTACGGCCGTGGTCCATTACTGGAACAGGCGATCGCCGGTGTTGTCGGCTATAAAGTCCATGAAGACTGGGGTGCGACTGCCAATGCCCTGCGCCATTCATTGCGGATGGCGGATGAAATGGATATTCAGGTTTCGGTGCATACCGATAGCCTGAATGAATGTGGTTATGTGGAAGATACCATTGATGCATTTGAAGGCCGTACAATTCACACCTTCCATACCGAGGGTGCGGGTGGGGGCCATGCGCCGGATATTATTCGTGTCGCCAGCCAACCTAACGTACTGCCAAGTTCGACAAACCCAACCCTGCCATACGGTGTTAACAGTCAAGCTGAACTGTTCGACATGATAATGGTGTGCCATAACCTCAACCCGAATGTGCCCGCAGACGTCTCTTTCGCCGAAAGCCGTGTGCGCCCGGAAACTATCGCGGCAGAAAACGTCCTGCACGATATGGGGGTTATCTCCATGTTCTCCAGTGACTCACAAGCCATGGGGCGTGTTGGGGAAAACTGGCTGCGTGTGATGCAAACTGCTAACGCGATGAAAGCGTCACGTGGCAAATTGCCGGAAGATGCGCCGGGCAACGATAACTTCCGCGTCCTGCGTTACGTGGCAAAAATCACTATTAACCCGGCGATTGCGCAAGGTGTTAGTCATGTCATTGGTTCCGTTGAAGTGGGAAAAATGGCTGACCTGGTGCTGTGGGATCCGCGTTTCTTCGGCGCTAAACCTAAAATGGTTATCAAAGGTGGCATGATCAACTGGGCGGCGATGGGTGACCCGAACGCATCATTGCCGACGCCACAACCGGTATTCTACCGCCCAATGTTTGGTGCCATGGGTAAAACCATGCAAGACACCTGCGTCACTTTCGTTTCTCAAGCTGCACTGGATGATGGTGTGAAAGAGAAAGCTGGGCTGGACCGTCAGGTTATGGCGGTTAAAAACTGTCGAACCATCTCTAAGCATGACTTGGTGCGTAATGACCAAACACCAAACATTGAAGTGGATCCTGAAACCTTTGCGGTGAAAGTAGATGGTGTACATGCTACCTGTGAGCCGATTGATACAGCATCAATGAACCAGCGCTACTTCTTTGGTTAATAAGCGTTTTGGTGAATAAAAGCTTTGGCTAACAGATAAGTCTGGACCCCAATACAGTAATTAAGTGTTCAGCTTGCCCAAGGTAAGTGTCATCTGGCCCAAGGATGGGCCGCGAAAATTGCTGGGATGAGTGGCACAGAAATGGATTTTATTACTTTGGGCAACTGGCTTTTGCCAAAAAGACAGGCAAGGAGTCAATAACATGATTTTGATAGAGCACATTCTTGGCAATGTGAAAAAAGATCCGGTTTGGCAGGAGAAACTCAAAGGAGCCACTTTTGATCTCTTAGTCTTGGATCAACGGGAAGCGCAAAAAAGCCGCTGCCGTAAACTCAGCAGTCAGGGGTTGGATCTCGGTATTTCGCTCGACCGACACGTCGTCCTTGCTGATGGTGATGTGCTGGCATGGGATGAAGAAACCCATGTCGCCGTGGTGGTGCAAATCAATTTGCGCGATGTCATGGTGATTGACCTAAGTGAGCTGAAAAGCCGCTCGCCGGATGAATTGATTAAAACTTGCTTTGAGTTGGGCCACGCACTGGGTAACCAGCACTGGAAAGCGGTGACGAAAAATAATGAGGTGTATGTGCCTCTGACGGTGGCCACCACCATGATGGATTCTGTGATGAGAACTCATGGCTTCCAGCATTTACCTTTCCGTTTTGTGAAAGGTGCAGAAATTCTGCCGTTGCTCAGTAATTCTGAAGCGCGCCTGCTATTTGGCGGGGCTGAAGATACCGATACTCATGTTCATGTCGCCAGTCCTTTGGATGACCCCCATGGTTCCGGCTTACATATTCACGCGATTCATTCCCACGGCGATGGGCATTCACATAGCCACGACCATGACCACAGTCATAGCCACGGCGATCATGACCACGACCATAAACACTGATTCACGCAGGGAGGCACCGCAATGAATGCATCAGATCTCATTCGTATCATGCAATTTGGTGATTCTGTTCTGCCGGTCGGGGCCTTTACGTTTTCCAATGGTGTGGAATCTGCCATTCAAACTGGCGTCGTGCATGACGTGGCGACGTTAAAAGGCTTTGTATTGACGGCGCTAAAGCAGGCCGCCAGTTGTGATGGGATGGGGGTTGTTGCTGCCCACCGGGCAGTGGTGGCCGACTCTCGTGACGACATTATCCGTGCTGATTGGGCCGTGAATAACCGTAAATTAAATGAAGAAAGCCGCTTGATGGCAACCCGTATGGGGAAAAAACTGGCGGAGATGTCAATCCACGTGGTGGAGCATCCGCTGATCAGCTGGTGGCTGGAGCAGATAAAAAGTGGCAATACCGCCGGGACTTATCCGGTCACTCAAGCGGTAGTCATGGCCGCACAGGGGATAGGGCAGCGCGAAGTGGTGGTGATGCACCAATATGGCGTGGCGATGACGATATTAAGTGCGGCCATGCGGTTGATGCGCGTAACCCATTTCGACACACAGCATATCTTGTTTGAATTGAACCACGACATCGAGAAGTTCTGTGATATTGCCGAAATTGGCGATATTAACCAAATGTCTTCTTATGTCCCGATTGTGGATGTTCTGGCGGCGGTACACGTGAAAGCGCACGTCCGCTTGTTTAGTAATTAGATTAATAAGTACGAATTCTAAGTACTGGGTTTTTCTGCTGACCGAGTACAGAGCCAAAACCAGATTTAATTGAGAGGATTACCCCGTGAATAGCCATTCAACCGATAAACGCAAAAAGATCACCCGCATTGGTATTGGTGGCCCAGTAGGTTCAGGTAAAACCGCCATTATCGAAGTTATTACCCCGATTCTGATCAAACGCGGTATTAAACCGCTGATCATTACCAATGATATCGTCACCACCGAGGATGCCAAACAGGTGAAACGCACCCTGAAAGGCATTCTGGATGAAGAAAAGATCCTCGGAGTCGAAACCGGTGCTTGCCCACATACTGCGGTACGTGAAGACCCAAGCATGAATATTGCTGCGGTGGAAGAGATGGAAGAGCGCTTCCCAGACAGCGACCTGATTATGATTGAAAGTGGCGGTGACAACCTGACTCTGACTTTCAGCCCGGCACTGGCAGACTTCTATATCTATGTTATTGATGTGGCGGAAGGAGAAAAAATTCCACGTAAAAATGGCCCAGGTTTGGTTCAGGCGGACATCCTGGTTATCAACAAAATTGACCTCGCCCCTTATGTCGGTGCCAGCCTGGATGTGATGGAAAGTGATACCAAAGTGGTGCGTGGCGAGCGCCCTTATATTCTGACCAACTGCAAAACAGGTCAGGGTATTGAAGAGCTGGTGGATATGATTATGCGCGACTTCCTGTTTACTCACGTACAACCACAAGGAGAGCATGCATGACATCGCAGAGCCAGAATATCGTGGAAACTCCTTCACGAGTTCGCGCTCACGCATTAGGTGTTAACGCGCCGGAATTAGCGGAATATCAAGATGAACCGGCGCAAATGCGTAGCGGGGCCGTAGGGAAAAGTGGCTATCTCAAGCTGAGATTTGCCAAACGTGAACATCGCAGTATTTTGGCGGAAATGGAGCGGCGGGTACCGTCGATGGTGCAAAAAGCGCTGTATTGGGATGAAGAAATGCCAGAGCTGCCATGTGTGACTATGATTTCGACCTCTGGGTGCATTTTACAAGGGGACCGGCTGGCCACTGATGTAATTGTGGAGGCGGGGGCGTGTGCTCATGTCACCACCCAGTCGGCGACCAAAGTCCACATGATGAATGCGAACTATGCATCGCAGATACAGAATTTTACTGTGGAGGAGGGCGGTTATCTGGAATTTATGCCGGACCCGCTTATTCCACACCGTAATTCGCGCTTTATTACCGACACCACCATTCATATTCATCCTACGGCGACTGCGATTTATTCGGAGGTGCTGATGTCCGGGCGTAAATATCACCATGCGGATGAGCGCTTTGGCTTTGATGTTTATTCATCCCGAGTGGCGGCACACAATTTGGCGGGTAAAGAGCTATTTGTGGAAAAGTATATCCTGGAGCCGAAGTCAGAAAGTCTGGATGCCATTGGGGTAATGCAATCCTTTGATGCATTTGGCAATGTGATTTTATTAACGCCCAAAGAGCATCACGATCGTATTCTGGCGCGGGTGCCGGCCCATTTTGATATGAAGGGCGGCATTGCCAGTGGAGCAACGCGTTTACCGAATGATTGCGGTCTGGTGTTTAAAGCGCTGGGTATCGACAGTGCTGGTGTTAAGAATGAAATCCGTGAGTTCTGGAAAATAGCTCGAGAGGAAATTCTCGGTATTACATTGCCGGAAAAATTCTTGTGGCGCTAAGAATTTAGGCCGAGTCATCGGCCTCATGCATTTACAGCTTCAAGTCAGAAGGGTAAAAATAATGAATGCAAAAACAGGTCACCAATCCGGCTGGGCACAACTGAGTGCTTCGAATGTTTTCATTGAATTTATCGACACAACGTTGCGCGGTTGTGCGCAAGTCATGTTCCAGAATAACCCACTGACTGGGCTATTCTTCTTTATTGCCATATTTGTCGGAGCTTATGGTGAAGGAAATCCGGCGGTAGCCTATGGTTGTGTGCTGGGTACCGTGGTTGCCACCCTCACAGGGTTAACCATGCGTGACCGTAAATCGTGGCGCTCAGGATTATACGGTTATAACGGGTGTTTGGTGGGTACGGCCTTACCGACATTTTTGGTCGCCACGCCGGTTCTCTGGGCTTGTATTATTTTGGGTAGTATCGTGTCGGTTATTGTCATGGTGTGTATCGCCGATATTTTAAAGACTTGGAAAGTTGCGGCATTAACCGCGCCTTTTGTTCTCACCACCTGGATGATATTACTGGCGAGCTACGCCTTTGCTGGCCTGCATAGTAGTGGGCTACCGACGCCAACACTGCCCCATCAACTGGTTTTAGAGACCAGCGCGGCTGCGGGTGGCAATATCTTCGTCAGCATGTTTAATGGCATTTCGCAGGTATTCTTATTCAGTAGTTTGATTGGCGGTATTCTTTTTATTATCGGGCTGGCGGTAGAATCGCTTTGGGCGGCAGTTTTTGCGCTGGGCGGTTCGCTATTGGCGCTTTTCACCGCAATATTCTTGGGGGCAAACCCCAGCAGTATTGATGCCGGACTTTATGGATTCAGTGCGGTACTGACGGCAATTGCGTTAGGTTCGACATTTAATAAACCCAGTTGGCGGGTTTTGGCTTATACCATTATCGGCGTTATTTTTACGGTTATCGTACAGGGTGCGCTAAATATCTTCTTGGCCCCGATAGGTATTCCTACGTTGACCATGCCTTTTGTTCTCGCTTCATGGTTATTCTTGGTCCCAAATAAAGAAGTGATGCCAGCACATAGACAATAGCGATTTTATTCTGGAGTACTAACATGACGACTGGGATAGAGAAACGGAGTGCTTTTGGCAATCAGCAAACTAAACGCCGAGCCATTTATTTATTAATTGGTTTACTGGTTATTAATGGCTTGGCATGGGTTTGGGCTTTTACTGAATTTAACGATAATGCGGTGTTGATGGGGATGGCATTTCTGGCCTATAGCTTTGGTTTGCGTCATGCCGTTGATGCTGACCATATTGCTGCCATTGATAATGTCACCCGTAAACTGATGCAACAGGGGAAAACGCCGATTGCGGTGGGAACATTTTTCTCCCTCGGTCATTCGACCATTGTTATATTAGCATCACTCGCCATCGCCGCGACGGCGATGGCATTTAAAAACAATATGGCGTGGTTCCACGAAACCGGTGGTTTAATTGGTACACTGGTTTCCTCCCTGTTTTTATTGTTATTTGGTTTCCTCAATTTAACCATCCTGATTTCAGTCTATAAAAAATTTAAACAGGTCAAAGCAGGGTATGTCTATAAAGACGAAGAACTTGATCTGCTGGTGACTAATAATGGGGGATTCTTGGCCAGAATATTCAAGCGTGTGTTTAACATGGTGAATAAAAGTTGGCATATGTACCCCGTTGGTTTTTTATTCGGTTTGGGATTTGATACTGCTACTGAAATTGGGGTTTTAGGGATTTCAGCCGCCAGTGCAACTCATGGTATGAATTTATGGTCAATTATGGTTTTCCCTATTTTATTTGCTTCTGGGATGGCCTTGATCGATTCACTCGATAATTTTGTCATGATAGGTGCTTATGGTTGGGCTTTCTCTAAACCAGTACGGAAATTGTATTACAACATTACTATTACGGCAGCTTCAGTGATCATTGCATTCTTCATTGGGGGGATTGAAGCATTAGGACTCATTGCGGATAAACTTAATCTAACCGGCGGTATTTGGACACCAATAAATAATATCAGTGAAAACTTAGGTGAGATCGGTTACTGGATTATAGGAATGTTTGTACTGTGTTGGATAATTTCTGCAGTTAATTACTATATTCGCGGTTATGATAAATTAAGTATTACTCGGTAGTTATAATTTTATAATATAAAAAGGCGCTTATCAAGCGCCTTTTTTATAAGAAAGATCTTTGCAGATCACATGTGTTTCTTAGCAAAACCTAAAATATCCTGTTTAATTTCAGAAAGTTTACTTTCAGGTGCTTTCTTACAAACTTCCACTACTTTCGGTGTCACGATAGTGTCAGTCTCATGTAAATCAACATAATCACCTTTCTTATATTGAGTATCATCATTTAATACCCAATAAACTACAGGAGTAAATGACTTAGGATTCAGATCCAGGAATTCTTTGCAGGTCATATCACTCGGGGTAGTCGCTGTTGCGCTAGTGGTTGCTGCAAAGGTGGTTGCGGCAGCGGAAAGTAATAAACCAGTCAATGCAATATTACGAAGTGATTTGTAGGACATGCTTATTTCCTTATTTATCTGTTAAATATGATGAAATATTTAAGATATTTAAATTAAGGGTGATAGATATCACTCAAGTCTACGAACTCCGGTATATCTGATATACCGAGGAACCCTTATATTATTAACCAAAATAGTATTAATGCCAACTACGGGTTTATTATTTTTATCATGCTCAAGTATGGATAACTTTACAAAATGTAAAACAAGTCGTGTGATAATGCCATCTATGAAGATGGCCGAATAATCATTTGATTTTGGTCAAAAATAATCATATTTGACCATGATTTTTATCGTTTTTTATCTATACTTAGTTCACCTATAACAATTTTAGTCACTCTATTGATGAAAATATTACAGGAAATTAAGACTAAGGTATCGATACCACTTTTGTTGGCTATTTTGGTAGCCGTTAATGGGTATCTGGTGTTAAGCCCAGTGCTGTTCCGGGCGTTCTCTCATTCAACAGAGGCGATAAACAATTTCAGTACTTGGAAGGAGGCGTTAAGTTTTCTTGAATTATTTGAAATTCCGAGATTTATGATCGGTCTGCTATTGATATTGATGTCATTTTCCGTCGCGATGAAAATCCGTACAGCATGGTTTCTTACGGTATTATTGTTATTTACTATTGTTGCTATCAATATCTTTATTCTGAAAGATCAGAGTAAACTGACGACTTATTCCCTTATTGTTGTTGTCGCTTTACTATTTTATTGGCGTGAGTTTGATCATTATAGTCTCGGAAGTGCAACATTCTTTGCGATCGCGAGTATTTGTTCATTAATCGTCTATAGCATGTTGGGTACATTATACATGGGCGATGAGTTCGCACCGGCAGTGACCGATTTACCCACTGCGTTCTATTTCGCGATTGTTTGTATGTCCACTGTGGGGTTCGGGGATATTATTCCGCATACCACTGTAGCGAGAATGTTCACTCTCACGGTGATTATTGCAGGTATTACTGTCTTTGCGGCTTCGATTGCTTCGATTGCCGGCCCGATAATCAGTAATAATATTAAACGCATAGTTAAAGGTAGGATTTATCACGTGGAACGTAAAAATCATTTTATTATTGTCGGTTCCAATTCTTTGGCACTCAATGTCTATAATGGACTGCGTGACCGGGGTGATGATGTTACTGTTGTTTGCCCGGTTGGTAGCCAACACAGTTTTCCTCCACATGCGGATGTTATCGAGGGCGATCCCTCTTCGGTAGAAACATTAAAACTTGCGGGTGCCGCCAAGGCAAAATATATTATTGCCTTGTGCAACAATGATGCCGACAACACCTTTACTATTCTCGCGGCAAAAGAAATTGCTGGTGAGGGGACGAAAACATTGGCGTTAGTCAATGAAACACAGAATATGAAGAAAGTGAAACGGGTTAATCCTGATATGGTGTTCTCACTGCCATTATTAGGCAGTGAACTGCTGGTCAGAACCTTAAATGGTGATACAATCAATAACTCTCTTATTACCGAAATGTTCTTTGGTAATTGCCAGAAATTAGATTAAATCTATTCGATTATCAGATGTATAAAAACACCCTCATCATGAGGGTGTTTTTGTTCTGCGGATATATCCTTCTGCATCCTCTTTATTCAATAGCAGCTTGTGGGTCTTTGGGTTTATCTTTAGGACCGACCATTAAACCCAATTCGACAGCAATAAAACCAACAATCAAGCTGGCAACTAAATAACAGATTGAAACTAAAATGCCACTCGGGGTTTTCATCATTTCGACAGCACCAAATACGAAACTGGAAAATGTCGATAGACCGCCCATGATACCGGTACCCACCATCAAGTGTACATATTGGTTAATTTTACCTTTTTTAAAGAAGGAGGTCGCTAACCCTAATAAAAATGCGGCGATGATATTGGCGACAAAGATATCCATCGGGAAGCCATCTACCAATCGTGGCACGGACAGCATGATAAATTCACGACACATAGCACCGAAAGCACCCCCGATAAAAACTAAAATAATAAGATTCGGCATAATCATTCTCTCCGATTAATAAATTAATCCTCTGATCAATAAGCCAGCCATGCACCTAATGCGGCCGCAGCTAAACCGACTAATACAGAAATAAGCAGATATCCAGCAGCAATGGCTCTGCCCCGGGTTGTGGACAATTTTGCCGCATCTAATTGCATACTGCTAAAAGTGGTATAGCCACCTAAAATACCGGTTAACACCGCCGCATTAATTAAATCACCATAACGGTCGCGCCAGTCGACACTAAAAAGAATGCTTAGATAGCCAATCACAAATGCACCCGAAATATTAATGAGAAAAGTGCCGAGGGGAAAATTTCCTTGGTATATTTTACCAACACCGAGCCCTATCCACCATCGCAATAGCGAGCCAATCCCTCCACCTAGCCCAACCCACATTACATCGATTGCAGTCATAAAAAGCCCTCCATCGTTATTTTCTAGAGTGGTAATAATTGTAGTACAAATAGACTCTGGAAGTATTCGGATATATGCATTATAGGGTAAGAATTTATGCAGATAGAGGGGGTTTACTTGCAGTGACAAGGGATAGCGTTAAAATAGAAATGCTGTTTCAAAAAAATACAATAAACGGAGATAGAAGCCATCATGCCTTATAACGCAGATCCCTCCCGATACAACCAAATGCAATATCGCTTTTGTGGAAAAAGTGGTTTGCAGCTTCCGGCACTGTCACTTGGACTTTGGCATAATTTTAGTTTTAACAATACATTAGAGTCGCAGCGAACCTTGCTGCGCAAAGCTTTTGATCTGGGGATTACCCATTTCGATTTAGCCAATAATTATGGCCCACCACCGGGGTCAGCAGAACAAAATTTTGGTAAGTTATTGCAAGACGATTTTAAGCCCTATCGTGATGAACTGATAATCTCAACCAAAGCGGGTTATAACATGTGGCCTGGCCCCTATGGTGCTGGCAGCTCACGAAAATATCTGCTTGCCAGCTTGGACCAAAGCTTAAAACGGATGGGGCTGGATTATGTGGATATTTTTTATTCCCATCGTGTTGATGAAAATACGCCGATGGAAGAAACCGCGTCGGCATTAGCTCAGGCAGTACAAAGCGGTAAAGCTTTATATGTCGGGATTTCATCCTATTCATCTGAACGGACTGCCAAAATGGTGGAATTATTGCAGCAATGGAAGATTCCACTGCTCATCCATCAGCCTTCCTATAATATTCTTAATCGCTGGGTTGAGCAGACGAATTTATTAGATACTTTGGGTAAACACGGTGTCGGCTGTATTGCTTTTACACCTCTGGCGCAGGGATTATTAACCGGAAAATATCTCAATGGTATTCCGGATGATTCTCGGATGAAGAAAGAAGCTGGCGGCTCGCTGAAAGAAAACATGTTGTCGGAGAAAAATTTGCTCAGCATCAAGCGATTGAATGAATTAGCCGAACAACGTGGACAGTCATTAGCGCAAATGGCCTTAAGCTGGTTATTGAAAGACAACCGCGTCACGTCAGTTTTAATTGGTGCCAGTCGCCCAGAGCAGCTTGAGGAAAATTGTGCCGCACTCGGTAACTTGAGTTTCAGTGCAGAAGAATTACGTGCGATTGATCAGCATGTTACTGATGGGCAGCTCAATTTGTGGCAAGCTTCTTCGGATCGTTAATCTATCACGATAAATTTTGTCAGTGATAAATACGAAGCCGGAAAACTTTCCGGCTTTTTTAAGGCGAATTTGTGACAAATAAACTAGTTGTTAGCCGAAAGGCCCACTTTTAACAACTTACCATCACTCTCATCCGTTAACAGATAAACATAGCCGTCAGGCCCGATGCGCACATCGCGGATACGTTCGCCGCGATCCCCCAGCAAGCGCTCCTCAGCAATCACTTTATCGCCATCCAGTTGTAAGCGAATTAACTCTTTCTGTGCCAATGCACCGATAAATAGCGAATGTTGCCAGGTAGGGAAGCGGGCGGCGTTATAAAATGCCATCCCACTGATACCTGGAGATTTTTCCCAGTAATAGACGGGTTGTTCAGTTCCCTCGATATGGGTGCCTTTGGCCTCAGGGATGGGCAAACCCGAATAGTTCATTCCGTGCGTTGCCAATGGCCAACCATAGTTTTTCCCAGCCATAGGGATATTGATTTCATCCCCACCTTTAGGGCCATGCTCATTTTCCCACATCACACCGGTCCAAGGATTCAGGGCCAACCCCTGCGGGTTGCGATGACCATAAGACCAGATTTCTGGTCTTGCCGGTGACTGATTGGCGAGGGGATTATCTTTTGGCACTTTACCGTCGAGGGTCAGGCGGACTATTTTGCCTTGATGCAAGCTCAAGTCTTGGGCAGTT
The DNA here is from genome assembly GCF_900460525.1 of Yersinia kristensenii. Classification (NCBI taxonomy): domain Bacteria; kingdom Pseudomonadati; phylum Pseudomonadota; class Gammaproteobacteria; order Enterobacterales; family Yersiniaceae; genus Yersinia; species Yersinia kristensenii. Next base: position 253,396 of record NZ_UHIY01000001.1, on the reverse strand, counting down.
AGGCGCTGATTATTTTCGCCTAAGGTAATAAACAGATGGTCTTGTTCATCAAAAGCCAGTTTGCCGCCAAAATGATTGCCGGTTGATAATTTTGGCTGTTGGCGGAAAAAAACAGTGAAGTTTTCAATGGCGGTTCCTTGCGGATTAAGGCGACCATAGCCCACCGCAGTTCCCGCTTTTCCGTCTTTTCCTTCTTCAGCAAAACTGAGGTAGATACGGCGATCTTGGGCAAATTTCGGTGATAATGCCACATCCAATAAACCACCTTGCCCCTTGGCATACACTGCCGGCACCCCTTTTAAGGGCTCTGACAGGTTTTTTCCTGGTTGCCATAACTTTAGTTGCCCGGAACGTTCAGTGATCAAAATTCCCCCGTCATCCGGCAAAAAGGCCAGTGACCAGGGGTGATCTAGCCCATTTTGCAATTCTGTCACTGCGGGGGTTGGTGCGGCTAGGACTGGTACCGAGATAAATACACTCAGTAAGAGTAATTTGAATAATTGTAAACGCAGCCGAAAGGTCGGTGTTTTATTTCCCAATAACGTCATTACTCACTCCATAAATAGGCAAACACCTGTTAACTTTAGAGTATTAACCAGGAATCGGCTATTTTTGCTCCTAAAAGGATATGCATTGGGTCGAATGAGTCAGAAATAGTGGTGACGAACTTCGCTTCACGAATAAAGGTGTCGCACTGAACCCAGGGAAAAAGTGAGAAAGTTTGGATGAAACGATTATCAAACCAATAAGATTCCCTAATTTATCCTTTTGTTGGTTTCAAGAGATTTTATTGTCTTGCTTTGTTGTTTCATTATCTGCCAATAAAAACTAACCATATGAAATGCAAATGAATTAAACTTAATTCGCCGAGCAAAAAAAATAATCATTTTGCGATAACCATCACATTGTAATAACTAAGAAATGTGAAGGCTATCAATATCAAAAGTCAATTAGAGACGATTATTGTTATGCTTGAATTACTGGATTGTCTGTTAACTCCGTATACTGACGACAACCAGAAACAATGGAGCTGGGCAAGAGGCACGATAAAGTTCAGATAAAGGGAATTCACCATTGCACTGGCATATGAATAACTGTGTCTTTTGAACCTCAAAAGGTGTTGGGTATGGAAAAGAAAAAAATTTATCTGTTTTGCTCTGCTGGTATGTCTACCTCGCTACTAGTTTCCAAAATGAAAGTGCAAGCAGAGAAGTATGAAGTGCCAGTGACTATCAATGCTTACCCGGAAGCACTGGCTGCGCAGCATGGCACAGAAGCAGATGTGATCCTATTAGGGCCGCAAATTGCTTACATGTTGCCAGAAATCACCAAAATGTTCCCTAACAAACCTGTCGAAGTGATCGATTCTGCCTTGTACGGCAAAGTTGATGGTTTAGGGGTATTAAAAGCTGCTGTTGCCGCAATAAAAAAATCAAAACAATAAGGGGAGCACTGTGAGCGCATTTATTAATTCTCTGGAAAGGGCCATATTGCCCTTCGCCATTAAAATTGGCAAACAGCAACATATTAATGCCATCAAAAATGGGTTTATCCGGCTGATGCCGTTAACCCTGACGGGTGCCATGTTTGTTCTTATTAATAACGTTTTCTTAAGTTTTGGTGAAGGGTCGTTCTTTTTCTCGATGGGTATTCGTCTGGATGCAGATACCATCACCACGCTCAATGGTTTTAAAGCAATCGGTGGCAACGTTTATAATGGTACCCTCGGGATCATGTCGTTAATGACGCCATTCTTTATCAGCATGGCCCTGGCGGAAGAGAAAAAAATCGATCCTCTGGCTTCGGGACTGTTGGCGATTGCTGCCTTTATGACCGTGACCCCATACAGTGTTGGCGACGCCTATGCGGTGGGCGCTAATTGGTTAGGTGGCGCGAATATCATATCCGGTATCATTATCGGCTTGGTAGTAGCAGAAGTCTTTGCCTTTATCGTGCGCCGTAACTGGGTTATCCGCTTACCCGATAGTGTGCCGACGTCAGTGTCCCGTTCTTTCTCAGCACTGATCCCTGGCTTTATTATTCTGTCCATTATGGGCGTGATTGCTTATACCCTTGGGCTACATGGCACCAACTTCCACCAGATTATTATGGACACCATTTCGACTCCATTGTCTAAAATGGGCAGTGTCGTGGGATGGGTGTATGTGGTAAGCATTTCAATATTGTGGTTCTTCGGGATACACGGTGCGATGGCATTATCTGCACTGGAAAGTGGCATTATGATGCCATTTGCGTTGGAAAACGTGGCGACCTATACCCAATATGGCTCGGTTGCGGCGGCATTGGCTGCTGGCAAAGAATTCCATATGTGGGCCAAACCTTTTGTTGATTCCTATATCTTCCTCGGCGGAACTGGGGCAACACTTGGGCTGGTTATTGCTATCTTTATTGGTTCCCGCCGTGAAGATTATCGTCAGGTGGCAAAACTGGGCGCACCGGCAAGTATTTTCCAAATTAACGAACCGATTCTGTTTGGCTTACCGGTTATTATGAACCCGCTGTTCTTCATTCCGTTTATTCTGGTTCAACCGATATTAGCCATTATTACTTCCATTGCTTATTACACCGGTTTAATTCCACCCATTACCAATATTGCGCCGTGGACCATGCCTGTCGGGTTGGGTGCTTTCTTTAACACCAACGGCAGTATTGCCGCGCTGTTATTAAGTTTGTTCAACCTTGGTGTAGCAACACTGATTTATCTACCGTTTGTGATTATTGCCAATAAAGCGCAAACCGCGATAGACAGTGAAGTTCAAAGCGAAGAAGAAATCGCTGACAGCTTGAAATTCTAATTGTAAAACCCATTTAGCGTATAAGGTTGGAGGCTGGAGTGAAATATCAATTTCCCGAGGATTTTTGGTGGGGTAGTGCCACTTCTGCAACCCAATCTGAAGGGGCGTCATTGCAGGATGGCAAGAGCCAGAATATTTTCGATTATTGGTATGACATGGCACCAGAACGTTTTCATGGCCAAATTGGCCCGGAAAACACCTCCACCTTTTACGATAATTACCGGCAGGATATCTTGCTGTTAAAAGCCTTGGGGCATAACACGTTCAGGACATCGATTTCATGGTCGAGACTGATCCCAAGTGGTGACGGTGAGCTTAATCCCAAAGCCGTCACCTTTTATAATGCGGTCATTGATTCCTTACTGGCGAACGGGATTACGCCGTTTATCAACCTCTACCATTTTGATATGCCACTGTGCATGCAAGAAAAAGGGGGCTGGGAAAGTCGCGCAGTGGTAGATGCCTATGCGCACTATGCCAAAATCTGTTTTACCTTATTTGGTGACCGAGTAAAACACTGGTTTACCTTTAACGAACCCGTGGTGCCAGTTGAAGCAGGCTACCTGAACGACTTACATTATCCTTGCGTGGTAGATTTTGGCCGCGCGGTAACGGTGGCCTACCATAGTGTCTTGGCTCATGCCAAAGCGGTTGAAAAATATAGGGAACTGAAGCAAGGCGGTGAGATTGGTATCATTTTGAACCTCACCCCGACCTATCCTCGTTCCGACAGCGCACCCGACCAGATGGCCGCAAATCGTGCTGATTTATTGCTTAACCGTAGCTTCCTCGATCCCGTCACTAAAGGTGTTTACCCTGACGAACTGATTGCGTTGCTGCGCGAGCACGACTTATTGCCGCAGATTGAATCTGATGATTGCCAACTTATTACTAAGGGTGTCATCGATTTATTAGGGGTTAATTATTACCAGCCAAGGCGGGTCAAAGCAAAAGATATCCCGACTCCTCAGGGGCAGGTGAAAACGCCGGAAGACTTATTTAGTTTTTATGAGATGCCGGGGCGGAAAATTAACCCGCATCGTGGTTGGGAAATTTATGAAAAAGGGCTGTATGACATTCTGACAGACCTGAAACAGAATTATGGCAATATTCCTTGTTATATCTCTGAGAATGGCATGGGTGTTGAGGGCGAAGAGCAATTTATCACTCCATCCGGTCAAGTTGATGATCAATATCGCATCGAGTTTATTCGCGAACATCTAAAATGGTTGCATCAAGCATTACAAGAGGGCAGTCATTGCAAAGGCTATCATCTGTGGACTTTTATTGATTGCTGGTCTTGGCTTAATGCTTATAAAAATCGTTATGGATTAGTGCGATTGAATATCGCAGATCAGTCGCGAGTCATAAAGAAAAGTGGTTATTGGTTTGCGAATGTTGCAAGGCAAAACGGCTTTAATTAACGGCTTTAATTTACGGAGTAGCAACAGTATGTTTGATTTAGATAAAATCGTTGATGATGTTCAACCTACCGATGAACTGGAAGATGTCGTGATGGGGTTGATTATCAACGCAGGGCAGGCCCGGAGTTTGGCCTATAAAGCGTTGAAACAGGCTAAAACAGGTGATTTTGCTCAAGCGGAAGAGCTGATGGCACAATCGCGCATGGCGCTGAACGAAGCCCATTTGGTACAGACTCAGCTTATTGAAGCCGATCAAGGTGAAGGGAAAACCCGAGTCACATTGGTATTGGTGCATGCTCAGGATCATTTAATGAACGCGATGTTAGCTCGTGAGTTAATTGCAGAGTTGATCGAATTACATCAAAAGGTAAGCTGAACCGCGCAAATATCTGTCCGTTTTTCAAATAAGAGAGTGAAGGTAAATAAGATGGAAGTCAGATTAGTACGCGAAAAAGACTTTTTTAACGGAAAAGAGTTCCATCTGTTTATTTATAACAAAACGGAGAGTGCAACCGGCTTACATCAGCATGATTATTATGAATATACCCTGATATTAACTGGCATGTGTTATCAAGACATTAATGGCAAACGTGTCTTTTTAGAGCGTGGCGATTTTGTTTTTATCCCCATGGGTTCCCATCACCAAAGTTTCTATGACTTTGGCGCTACGCGAATTCTAAATGTTGGGATCAGAAAATCTTTCTTTGAAGAGCACTATTTCCATTTGCTCTCCAGACCTATCGTTGCCTCACAAGCCTATCGGCTAAAAGGTGATTTTCTTTCTTATATTGAATCAGCGATTTCTGCGCCGCACTTTAGAGAAGATGAATTAACCGAGTTAGTTGAGCTGCTGACTTTTTATGTCACCAACCGCATTAGTCATTATAAAGAGACTGAGGTTAATGACGATATTCCGCTGTGGTTAAAAACCAGTATCGACAAAATGCATGACAAATCGATGTTTGGCGAAAAAGCACTGGTGAATATGATTGAGCTTTCGGGCAAAACTCAAGAGTACCTGACTCGCGCGACCCGGCGTTATTACCAGAAAACGCCAATGCAAATTATTAATGAAATCAGAGTTAATTTTGCCAAAACCCAGCTTGAAATGACGAATTACTTAGTTTCAGATATTGCCTTTGAAGCAGGTTACAGCGATACCACGTTATTTATTAAAAACTTCAAAAAACTCACCTCTTTTACGCCAGGGAACTACCGCAAAAAATTCAACTGCGTCAGAGATGGTTTATCCGATTAGTTTCCGACCAGATATCTGTTGTTGGAATGGCCTTACAAGGTGCTCTCAATGGAAAAGTTACTTATTGTTAATGCTGATGATTTTGGTCTATGCAAAGGCCAAAGCTACGGGATCATTGAAGCATTTCGGCATGGTATTGTCTCATCAACTACCGCAATGATGAATTGTGCAGATATCTATCATGCAGCAGAACTGAGCCAGCAAAATCCTGCATTACCAGTGGGCATGCATTTTGTGCTGACTTATGGCCGGCCCTTAACGGCGATGCCATCCTTGGTTGATGACAACGGTGAGTTGGGCAAATGGTTGTGGGCGCGGGCTGAAGCGGGCGAGTTGAATCTGGATGAAATTGCCCAAGAATTGGCTGTTCAGTTTGATAAGTTCATTACTGTGTTTGGCCGCCCACCCACTCATATTGACAGTCATCACCATGTCCATATGTTGCCGCAGATTTATCCGTTGATTGAATCTTTTGCTCACGAAAATTCATTGCCATTAAGAGTCGATCGTCAAGATGCGCAACAGCAGAATACTGTGCTTCACCAGCCCCGCAGCACAGAGTGGTTTGATGCCGGTTTTTATGGCGAGAATTTGACGGAACAGTCATTTTTGCAATTGTTAGACTATGCAGACCAAAATACAATTAACTCTGTTGAAGTGATGTGTCACCCGGCGTTTATCGACAAAATCCTAATGACCAGTGGCTATTGTTATCCACGACTGACCGAGTTGGATATTCTTACGTCACCAGCATTAAAACAAACTATTGCCGATCGTGGTTATCGTTTGGGGTCGTATCTGGATTGTTAAATATCATAAATTAACCGTACTGAGCACCTTTTCAAGGCCTCCATTAAGGGGCCTTTTTACTGTGCTTTTCATGGAGAGTTAGGCGAGAATGACATTACCTAACTGATTCAAATAGGGAGATTCAGATGAACATGTCTATTGCGATCCAGAATAGTAATCCTGACAAGACAATATTCAATGCACGGCTATAATGGCGAAATATAGCTTGGAAAAGGTGGCCTGCCGCTGCCCAGCAGACGTTTCCAACGGTCCCAATAATAGCCAGTAACACACTTACAGAAATCACCCAGAGAGCATCTTTCGTATAAGGCAGCACAAAGGTTGATAGTGCTGTAATGCCATACAGAATGATAAAATTGTAGCCAGAAACTGTTTGATAGACCTTTTGGAGATGGAGATGTGGGATCATTTCTCGCACTTTTGGTAGCCGACCAGATAATATAATTGGCCCCAATCAACGTTAACCAGTGTGAAACTGAAGGGATAATGTTGATGAGTGTCCTGTGAACAGAGCGCAAATCAGCATGATAATAAGAAAGCCCACGCTCATTCCTGCCAGTACTCTAGCGCTTCATTTAAAACCGAAAGAATGTGGGTCAATAACTCGTCTATTTTGTGAAGACATCTACTCACCTTTCAGGTTCAACATGATGAGTCTCTGCATGTGATATTCCGCAAAAATAGTAACACCTGCATTAGTAATGTTTTTCATTTTACCTTTTGTACGGCAGATATGAGGGATTACTTCACCTTGATAGTTACTTTATTGACTGGACGACTATCTTGAATTATTGTTCTTCTTTTTTATATGGTTTATAAATTATGATAAGAAGCTTGCAAGCCTTGAGGTTTTATGCTGCGATAACGATTGTTATATATCATGCATGTCGGCAATATAATATTAAGACTGGCTCTTATTACTTAGATCTTTTGTTGAAAGAAAAATTAGCATTTGGTGTTGATATATTTTTCGTTATAAGTGGATTTGTTATTTATTATTCCTTCATTGGTACCAGTAAAAAGTTTTATGATTTTCTTTTTGATAGAATGGTCAGAATTGCTCCAATGTATTGGCTGTCAACTTTGATTTTTAGTGTGATGCTTCTTTTGAATCATTCCCTTTATCCAATAAGTGAAGTGAATATCTATACTTTTATAAAAAGTTTATTTTTTATACCTTTTGCAAATTTACAAGGGACTTACCTCCCGATCCATAGCGTTGGTTGGACGCTGAATTTCGAAGTTATATTCTATGTTTTTTTCTCACTTTCCATTTTAATTACCAGAAGATGGGTTGGATTGTGTTCTTTTTTGTTCATTATTGGCTTGTTCGTTATAAGTGAATATGTTCCGGCTATGACATTTTACCATAATACAATTGTGTTTGAATTCGCACTTGGGATGTTTGTGGCATTTTTAAGAAAACGTTATACCAAAGAGTATAGCACTAATACGTTATATATCTGCGCTGTGTTGGGGCTATGTTTATCTGTCATGCTATTTGGCAATATAGTGGATCGTCTGCTTTTCTGGGGTATTCCCGCATTTATTATGGTCCTGACATTGGTGTTTTTCGATAAACAGATAAAAACAAGTGCTTTATTGATGTTATTGGGGGCATCTTCATACTCCCTGTATCTACTCCATAGAATAGTTATTTCCATGATGATTTGGGCCTTTGGTTTTTCTAGTTATTCCTGGCTGTTCATAATTTTTTCTATAGCGTTAAGTTTGTTGGTTTCTATTTATAGTTTTAAGTACATTGAAAAAAATATAACTATTAAATTAAAAAATAAATATTATAAAAGAACTATATTAAGGTCGAATTAATATTAAATAGTGATATTTCAAGCTTTAAAAAATCTGCACCGCACGAGTGTTATAAAATTAGTCGCGTGCAGATGTGAAATAATTTATGAATTGTTCGTAAATAAGCTTTACAAGAAAAATTATTGATTACCCCATAACTTGATATGTAGCGTAAATACAATCATCATACAGGGTAAGGTCTTTATCTATGGTTTTCGCTTTTTGTACTTCGGTGTGAGTGAGGGGGCGTGTAGTCCGCGCCATGCAAGGTTCTTCCCTGTAATTGGTATACGTTTATTGGTATACATCTTACCGTATACCAATTCGTATACCAATAGACGCCGGTTTCAGGCGGATACCCTCGGACTATTACAGACACAAAAAAGCCCGCAAGGCTGGTTCCATGCGGGCTTAGTAGACTTTACTATACTTCGGTAAAACTAAAAGTGCTGGGGGAGTCTGAATTGGTGTTGTAATTCATTGAAATAACTTAGGTAACCTCTAATTCAACTTTTCTTTGGTGCCTATACAGGTGCCTAAAAGTTTTTTCACCCCTTTTTGATGAGAAAAATAAAGCGAGATAGGGAGAAAGACTTGCGCTATTTATGTGTGCACTAATCCGGTAGCTCGCCTGGCTCTGAGTAAATCGATAGTAGTCAGGAATGGTGTCTGCTCTTGCCAGGTGAATCCTTTACGGTCGATGCGCACCAGTTCATAGCGTTCCACCAGGAAATTCACCGCATCAGCAAGTGTGATACCCGCCTCGATATGTTCCTGGATGGCTGAATCATCATGGAATGGTGTGTCGTTGAGCGTAAGACCGTAATGGTGTTCCAGTAGGTACGTTAACAGTTGCTGCCAGACCTGAACGGGCGACAGGCGTGGCGAAACCGGCACCGTGGCCGGTACAGTTGAAATATGCATGAGTTGAGTCCCTGATAAAGGAAGAGGAAGGTGTTACCTGGTTACGGCTGACTGGGGATAAATAGCGATGTAAACGTAACCATGAGAGCCGAGAGTGTCAGCTTCACAGGTGAGTCCATTGTGATGCAGAGTGACGCAGTGTTGACAGCGGGGATCAAGCTCTCCAGTGGTGAGCATCCGCTCTAGCTGTTTCATCATCAGTGGAAACACCTGGTCCAGACGCAATGCTTCATCGTCACTGAATGAGCCATCAAACCCAGCCCGATCAGTCAGAAAGTAGAGACGGTTGCCTTCCTGTACCAGTCGAGCGCCGAAGCACGGCGTGATATTACGTTTTAATCCCCACTGAAGGCAGGATGCGTTCTCCGCTGATGAGCCGGATAAGGTGGTCGATTGCATTAACATATTCCTTAATGACTGAGAGAAGTGATTAATTCATCGTCACGCTGCGAAGGATGGCATATGGGCCTGCGCGATCCTGACGACGCTCAACAAAAACAGCGAGTACACCGCTGATATCCTGAACTTCACGTCCGTAGTAATGGCAGACACTGCCATGCCACTGGTAGTGACCTGTACAGAAGGCAGATAACCGGGATTCGGGATGCTGACGATAAATATGCATCGCCTGGCGCTTACTGATGATTTTCATTCTGCACCTCACAACCAACCACATTCAGCAAAAGACACCACTTCGTTCCCAACAACCAAATGATCCAGCACTCGCACTTCTACCAGTGCTAACGCTTTCATTATTCGCTGGGTGATGTGTTTATCCTGCTGACTGATTTCTGTCGTACCAGACGGATGGTTATGCGCCAGAATTACTGCAGCGGCGTTGTGCTTCAGGGCTGACTTCACCACTTCGCGCGGATGTACTTCGATATGGCTAAGCGTGCCGGTAAACAGCGTTTCTCGCTCCAGCAAACAATGCTGATTGTCGAGATACATCACGATGAAGACTTCCCGCTCCAGGTGAGCCATCTGCAGTTGCAACCAGGTTTTTGTGAGGCTGGTGGAGGTAAATGACTCACTCGGTTGACGCTGGTATTTCTCCAACAGACGTAATGCTCGCCGGATGACTCGCTGCTCGTTTGCTGGAAATACGGGGGATAAATTGATCGCAGGCATGACTGCTCCTTAGAAGAAAAAGCTCTTCCTAATCTTCGGAAAGGCGTTAAGAGAAAATAGAGGAAGGATTCATAAAGCAAGCTGCAGCATATTCTCGGCCATCACCCAAAGGGCACGATTGAGTTTCACATCACCGTCGATACCTTTAACGGCGCGTGTATGTGCCCGTTTACCTTTGGTAGTTCGCCCAGACAGTCCACCTTTAATCAGGTTTTCCTGAATACGCTGGTAAGTGGTCCAGAGATCGTTACTTTCATCCTGCCAGCGGCGCGGAGATAGTATCTGCGATTCCGTCACCGGCTGATGTTCTTCACCAAAGCGATAGGTTAATGCTGCTTTCGCCATTGCCTGCTGTGCCGGTGGCGGTAACAAAAGCGACTGCATGGCATCGCGCTTCTCTTCCACCCGGTCAAAAATCCCCAGTACTTCGTAAGCCCCTTCAATGACTTTCTCCACCACGTTACCTTTATGCGGCACGCGTACTTCCCCAAACGACTCACCACAAATCAAACCATTCTGACAAACTGAACGAAATAATCCCGGTAGCATCTGGTATGAACTGGAGCCGTCGTGGCTATTAAGGAGGATGATTTCTGGCACCTGTTTGCCAGTGATCTGGCCTTCGCGACGCAGGCGCAGCATGTGTTTGGTGTGATCTCGCTTGCTCTGGTCCCGAACTCGGGTCTGGCAGGCAAAGAATGGCTGGAAGCCTTCGCGTTGTAGGTTATCGAGCAGGGAAATAGTCGGGATATAGGTGTACCTGTCACTGCGGGATTCATGTTTATCTTCGCTGAAGACACTCGGCACATAGTGTGCCAGTTCGTCACGGGTTAACGGGCGGTCGCGGCGAACAAGATTGACTGAGCCGAAGCGGCTGGCTAAACGGGTCATAAAAACTCCTGTAGAGAATGGGCATAAAAAAAGCCACCCCGAAGGATGGCCCTGTCTGTTATTAATGAGTCTGATTAGGTCGCTGGCGGTAACGTTGGTTGTAGCGCAGGTGGCACTGTTCTGCTGAGTCGTGTCTTTCGGCCCGGTAGAGCTGGAGTTGCGCCAGTAACGGGGCTTTCCGTGACTGGAGATAAGCCAGGCACCATTCCCTTCTGACAACCAGTCTGACCGGTACGGGCAGAAGCTCATAAGCCTTACTGAACACCGACTCGATAAATACATCGTCACTGAGTTTATCTTCAGCAATGTTCAGCAAGCCGTTGATAACGATAATTTCGAGCAATCGCTTATATCGTGTAGTACGGGATTCTGGCACTTCTGTCGTTTGCTCACTGACACTTTCTTCAACCCGCTCAACCGGATTATCAGTGGAGGAAACATTTCGCCGTATACTGAATTTCTCTTTCAGTCCTTTGAGTTTCCCCTGGGTATTTTCAGACATATAACTTTGATCCTCTGAGCGCTCAGAAAGGGTGATCAGGCGAGTGTGGCGAGTTTTTTAATGATGCGTATCAGACTCAGTGTGGTGAGGCTGGCTCCCAGAGCTTTAACCGCAACAGAATTGCTGCGCATCAATGTCACACCGGCAACACTCAAAACAAGCTGCCAGGTACAGTCCACGGTTGGTGGCGTTTCCTGCTGTAATGTTTTTCCCACTGAACCTCCATTAGCTGAATGCCGAATAAAAAGTTATCTCACTGATAAGGTTATTTATAACCATTGGGAACCCAATGGCCCTGCTTACGGATATCAGTAATGATGTCTCCCTGGTTGATCGAAATAGTGCGCCAGCCCGGCTCGTTGGCGGACGGATTACCGTAGGTATACCCCACTGACATAGTGAATGCTTCACCCGTCGTGGTGGTTAAATCTGCTTCATATGCCGCTTCGGTATTTTGTTTACGGATGAAACGCACGGTATTAATGGCACGACAACGCAAAGTACTTTTGGCATGTTCAAATGAGTTATCCGCCATCTGGCAACCTTCAGATTTAATTTCATCCGTCAGGCTTGTCGAAGCATTAAAGTTTTTAGGGGCAGGAACGAAATTAGCCATATCGCTGCGCATTGTTGGCGGATCTGTCTGAAGCACAAGATAAACAGGACAATCTGATTTTCCGACTTCACAGGCTTTTGCGACGTAATCACGTACCAGCCAGCCTTTATTGCCGAAATATTCAGCACCGCTCTCGTCTTTACATTGTGACCACGTGGCTTTTTGTCCCATCATCACGCCGTCTACCAGGACGCAGGTAACGGCTTTTACAGGCTTCCCGTCCCAGCGAACAGCGTCAAAGGGTTGAATGCCGGTATGATTCACATCAAGCGTATAAGCCTGCGGGTTCTTCGCTATCCTGTCATTTGCCTGTTTCAGTTGATTACTGCCTTCCTGAGTCAGAAAGAAGGTATAGCGTTCGGGATGTATGTCGCCGTGAATTGTCATTGCAGACGAGACCAAAGGAATAAACAGTGCTGCGGAGCTGAGAGATAAAATAACGAGTTTACGCATAAGGTTTCCTTTCAGTTTATTAATGATTAATACAGTCCTGCCAGGTGGCATCAGCCAGCGCCTCATTCAGCCCTTTGGCGATGAATTGTTTAGATATAGCGGCATTCATAGAGGTCATTTTTATAACGTCTTTTTCACTTGTCGCTTTTAGCGCAGTAAAGGCCGTTTCATCCAAAGGATGGTTCGTACCATTGATACTGACTCCAGGTTCAGAAAGTCCTGTTTGTGACGAGACGCGGTAATCCTCTGCAGGCATGCTGTAAGCAGCAGACAGCTTTCCGCTTGTGCAGGTCAGTGTGAGTACTTCACCTGAAGCATTTTGAGTATTGAGTTCAAACTCCATGGCACTGATGTTTCCGTACCAGTCACCCCATTGCTGGTCACCCTGTACGGCGCTGGCACTGTGGCTCAGCAGCAGTAACCCAGCCAGAGTTGCGTAATGGTTTCTGAGCATTCAGTTTCCTTTCCTGATGATTTACATACAAAAAAGCCCGCTTCCGTTTTAAGGGGAGCAGGCTGATCGTATTGATTAAATGATGCTGCGGATAATCGTTAATACAGATCAGTTTCCAGGAATTGATCGTTATCATCTATTAAAATATCGATCAATCAATCTTTATCAATAGGTTTAAGCTATCTAATGTTGAGTATCGATCGGTGCGACAGATCAACAAGTTGCAGCAACCGAATGACATTAGTCAGACTGATTCATTTGGGTGATATAGGTTTGAAATGATCTGTAATACAATTTTATCCGTCGAATAAATCACAAATCATCATAATGCTGATTACTCATTTTAAAGTATCTAACTTCAGAGTGATTATTGACTATATTATGTAAGTTAATTGATGTTATTAAGTGTTTCTTTCTTCTATAGCAAAAATGCCTGTCGGTTAATATTACATGTCTGATTGGTATTATAATAATAAAGATGACTTAATACAGTTAAGTCAATAACATTGACTATTTCCTAAAATGTAAATTTGAATGTATTAATTAACTCTTCTTGCAGATTGTATTGAGATGAATAACACAAGGATTGAAGTATGAGCAACGATATGGGTTACAATCAGCATCACATCAACCGTATTCATGAAACACTGCAGAATTCCTTACGTGAGTACCCAAGGACGTTTATCCTGAATATTATTCTGAGGTTTCCTGATGCTAATTACGAAAGTTATAAGACAGATCATCAATTGATAACCCGCTTTATGGAGTCGTTAAAATCACAGATTAAACAAACGCAGAAGAGAAAGGTAAAACAGGGTAAACGAGTTCATCCCCGTAACGTTCGTTATGTATGGGCGAGAGAGTTCGGTGAAGAAAAAGGAAAGAAGCATTATCATGTGGCATTGATGCTGAATAACGATGCCTATTACAGTGCCGGTACCTATTATCCGATACAGGGACATTACGTTCACTGTCTGGGATTGATGATTATGGAGGCATGGATCAGAACGTTGAACCTTCACGCATATCAGGAGTATCAAAAAAAATATTATCCCCTGATAGAGTTTGTACATGAAGGTGATTTTAATTTGAATGCAAATGGGGAACATTTTGCCTGGCATTACGATACTATCATGAGAAGACTGTCTTATCTGGCTAAGCGATTTAGCAAAGATAATTCTGACAAACACAGGAATTTTGGTTGCAGCCAGTCCTGAATCATTGAGAGGTCCAATCAAAACCACAATCTGACACGGCTGTAGCAGCGCTGTAGCGACACAGGCTATAACAATAGAGCAACTTGTCTGAGCTGTAATGCTTCCTCGCTAAACTGTGTTGAAGTGATTCCGTCTGTCCCGTGCTGGGTGATTTGTGAGCAAAAGAGCAGGTTTCATTTGCGGGTACTTTCCAGAATGCCGCTACAGTTCGCTACAGTAGCGGTTGTAGCAGAGGAGCAATGTATCACTGTGTATTTTTCAGATGGATAAGGCTCGCGATCTCCTCCGGACCACGAGCCTGTGTATTGTTGCGTTATCCAAAAAAATAGTGCTCAGGTATGAGGTAGCTATTCTGGCTAAGTAGGGTTCTGAGGCGAAGGTGGCTGTTTATCATCATAAAATGGCATATAGCGACCATCGTTCATGCGCCAGGTAATATAAATCGCCGGGTTTTCAGGGGATTTAACAATATAAGCGAAAACACCTGTGTTCATGATGGCATTCAGCAATGGTTCCAGTCTTTCGCTGCGGCGAAATTTGTTCGGACCATATTTAATGACATCGTTCTTTTTGAACGGTAAGCCATTAGTGGACCTGAATTTATGATAGATCCACTGAGTCAGTATTTGCACGTCCTGCTGGAATTTATACTCATCCGTGAACTGATAAAACCAGGCCGCGGTATGATTGAGATACCAGTTCATCATCGCTGATGCCCGCGAAATAACATCAAGAGTAATAATGTCGTCGTCTTGGTTGGCGAAGTAATTCAGCAACGCAGCGATACGCAACGCATTCGTACTGGCTTTAAGTACCATGGGTTTGATATATGACCAGGCACCACCCGGGAGTATGTATCTCAGCCAGTTTTCACGCATCGTCTCCCAGTGGACTTCAGCTTCAGGTGAAAGCTTGAGAACCTTTTTCTTACCTTCACCTGAATTAATTTGTTTAAGCTGTTGCCCGAGTAATTTACCAATCAGGTCGTGAAAGCAGGTTAAAGCACTTTCATCACGGTAAGCGGTAGCCGGACGATAATGGTGGCTCAACACACAGGAACTCAGTGTGTTGTTTGGGGTGATATTTGAAAAGAGAAAGCGGGATAAAAAACCGCTCTCTAATGCTTTATCACCATCCTTTTTCATGTAATCGAAAAAAAGCGAAGGCTGTAACATCAATGACACCGTCAGCGTGGGTTTAAAGCACTGGGTGGCACGCTGATGACGATTATGCTCATACACATCGCCATCCCAGGCTTTATTGAAGAACGCCAGATTATCTTTAAGACGTGCGTCAAAGAAGTTGCTTGCTTCATCAGAAATCAGACCTGCGCAGGGATAGGCATTCAGGCCAGCGATGAGCGCGGCAAGCGAGGTGTCATTGTAGACCAGCGTCGAAAGTAGAGGCTTGACGGGTTCAACCGATGCGTGAGATTTCAGGGCTGCCTGGGCCTCGTCTGTACACTGGTCTTTTTTAACTGCATCGCGCAGCTTACTTTCCAGCGCCTTCAAACTGGTTTTCCAGACGACATAATCTTCGCGCCAGACAACCATGTTTACCCGATGCGATTCGGCCAACTCAGCCCTGAAAGCATCAAAGGGTTTCATTACCTGTTTGCTGACGGACGATTTGCCCGTTCCTGAATCAGCGAGCGTCAGGATGTTGAGTGAACAATGCTCCTCCGTGCCCGTGTAGGGATTGAGTACATTGATATGCGAATGGCAGGCCAGCGATACTGCCGCTAAAACAGCGTTCACGGCCAGTACAGTCGGTACTTTTCCACCATCCTGAAGATAGTTGATGGCGTTTTGCATTATCAATGGCAATGCATCAACGGGGAAGGGACTGGCAGAATTAACCAGTGGAAGTGCAGGGGGTAAATATGACATTTCAATTTCCTTTTTTTCAATCCAAATAACGCAGGGATGACATCACCGATGCGACTAACCCTGCCGGGTAAGGGCATGCGGTGAATGTTTTTTTATGTGGTATTTCAGGATGCTCCTTCGACAGTCGCCTGCAGAGGAGAGAGAAGATCAGAGCAGTGCGTGTTTGCGCTGCAAAACCCAATCGTCAAGTTCGGATTCGAGCCAGCCAACTGATTGTTTACCTAGAGGGTAGGGTTTCGGGAATGCTGGGTCATGACGTGGGGATTTGGCATTGAGCCAGTCATAGATGGTGGAACGAGCGATGCCGAGTTTGGCCGCAACTGCTCGCATGCGCAGGATTTTTACCGTCCGGGTGTAGGTGGTCATCTTTCTACCTCATTGAACTGTAAGGATGTAAGTTATTTGTTTAATAACGGCTCTCCGTTATTCAATACCTGAGCCGACTGGCTGGTATACGATGGATTGTAATGAAGTCGAATGGTGTCTAAAATTGGCAATTACCACTTACTTTTTTTGACACTAACTTATGCCAGCCACAACATCTGTACAGAAAGCAGCGTTTGATGCTATCGACAGTCTTCACTTTAGTCAGGTGGTGATGAGTCTCATATGCGCAGACCCCGTTGCAGAAGAGTGGTATCGCCGTATTTTTCGCAGAATCAACAGTATCCTTCAGAAGGCAGGGATCACTGGAAAACAGGCCCAGATAGCCAGGCATTATTTGCTGGGTGCTCTTGAAATCCACTTGTCTATTGATAGCAACTATTTTTCGGATAAAGTTGAGCACAATAATAAAGGTGTTGATGGTGGTGCACCTTATAACAGAGAACTTCACGAGAAATTTGTTGAACACAACCGAAATTATAGTATCGCTATACTTTGCAATATTGCTGATTTTAATGGTGTCGACAGAGAGTTCTTTTTTCAGGCAACGGAGGAGTTATTTAATGATAAGATATTATCTACCATGCCGCGTTTTATCAGATATCGTCTTACCGAATGTTGCTATGCGCTGGAATATCCTGATGCTCCTCTCTTTTTTTATCGGGAGTTGGTGACTCTGGGTATTGTTTTATGTGGAAAATACTCACATCATCGTGACCGGTTTGTGAAGAAGTCTGATTCAGAATTATCACATTTGTTCATTCGTGCAGGCTTACTTTTTGAGTTTAAGATGCTGCAAAGAGCAGTGCAGGTGATAACCTCCCTCAATAAAAATGGTACTCTTGTTTTACCCGCTGCAGATCTCCGAATGTCCTTTACAGAGCGAAAGAATATTGCTGATTACTATAAAAGACTTGTTGATGTTTGGTTGCTGGAAGATAAGCCTGGTTCATTTGTTTTTTTTCAGTGTAAAAGTGATGTTTCGGATTTAGATGTTAAAATACTTCTTAAAAATATGAGCAGATTTTATTTTCATAAACGAATGTTTGATGGTACGCAGGGAAGCTGGCTGGGAACACTGGGAGCATTTGATATTGAGGTTAGCCGTTGGGTAGAACCAGAGCTTGCGATTTATTACGAGGGTAATAATAGTCTTACAATTTCAGAAGAAATTAGATCTAAGTTTATGGAGTTTGGTTTTAGTGTATCAGCTAGAAATTTGTATTTGCGGCATAAAGCGGTAAGAAAAAATAGTTACTCTAAAATCCGATATTATTATGCCCTCTTATTGAATCAGCCATGCATCTTCCCTTGGTATCTTAATGACAATAGTTGTTACGACATGGCTCTGGGGTTTGATGGTTCTGAAGACTTTGTTGAATAAATAAAATTTAAGGCGAGTTCCCTGTAACAGATCATCGTTCTTGCAATACGCACGCTTTCTGGCATCTCCGCCTTAGTCATTTCGTTCAGCGCACACTCCATACCCAAAAACCTCTGCAACCTGACCGTCGTAGTCACGCAACGTCAGTGTTCCGCCGAACAACTGTTTTATGTGTCTGCTGGTACTTTATCAGCGCCTTCTGGCGCTGGGATAGGATCACTCTCAGGAAGGATTTATATTTGAACATAGTTCTTGAACAAGTGGGTTTACGTCATTACGCAAATCTATAGGCCATGCCGATTGCTAACCCTATGCCCAAAAACACTGTGACATGAATCAGTTAGAGTATATTTAAGGATTGGCATTTTTTAGCGAAGCGGTAATATGACTTGCCGTGTCAATTCTTTCTAATTGTGCCTCAAGAGCATCAAGGTTGAAGGACTCGGGCTTGCGGCGTGGCGCTAAGCTGCTACAGGTTGGCGCATCCCTATACGGATTGAGAGGAGCCACAATGTCAGCAGCAGACGCCACTACATCATTATCTGGGCAGATATCCCTTCGGTTTGTTGAGCTTTGCCAGTTCCGCCGACTTGGTAAGGTCCAGCTTGAGATTGATCCTAAGACTACTATTCTCGTCGGTGCTAATAATAGCGGCAAAACATCAATTCTGGCAGCGCTGCGCCACTTCCTCGCAGATGGCTCGTCATTTGGTGCTTTCGACATCAGTGTTTCTCAATGGCCAAAATTGCGGGAACTTGGAAGAGCTTGGGACGCATTAGAAGAAGACCCATCTACGTCTGGCGCATCCGAAGGTGAATGGGAAGAGCAACTCGGAACCTTACTTTCGGCGATGCCAACGCTAGATCTATGGTTCGATGCTAAGGCCGGTATGTTCCACTATGTCTCCCCGTTCTTGTCAAAATTCAGTTGGAAGGGGGGTGGGGTAGGTGTCCGATTGCGTCTGGAACCTGCTACGAACATTGAGGAGCTGAAGCAGTTGGCTTGGAAGTATCACCTGACGAGAATACCTGTGAAGGATATGGGAAAGGATTCGCTTGCGTGGCCGATTGATCTTCTTGATTTTTGGCTGCGAGAACCTTCTCAACTCGGCCAGGTTCGGGCCTATAAGTTAGATGCCGATAACAACCCTTTGGACGGAATAAAGACCTACGTTAGCCAGGTACTGGATGCTGACTCTAGCCCAATTGATCGTAAGCACCTGCAGAAACTTATAAAAGTAGACTTTGTGGCTGCACAGCGTGGCCTTGGTAGTGAGGAAGCTGATTCCCGATCTGCTTCTGGCCCCCATCGCATAGGTTTATTCTCCAACCAGCTTCTCAAATTTGCTCGACAGCACCTAAATGTGGCTGCAACAGGTCATGGGCACCGAGCTGACCTCATAAAAGCTGTTGCTGAGGCGCAGCAGGAACTAGATAAAAAGATCCATGAGGCTATAGGACCTTCGGTAGAAGAGGTTAAAGAGCTTGGGTATCCAGGCTTGCATGATCCCCAAGAGATTCGTTTCCGAACGCGCATACAGACAGCTGATTTACTCGACCATGGAACCGCTGTTCAATACAGCATGCAGAAGGATTCGTTAGAAGAGCTTCTCCCGGAATATTCCATTGGTCTCGGTTATCAGAATTTACAATCGCTTAGTTACCAACTTGTTTCTTTCAAAGCTGCTCGCCTAAATCCTGAAAAGGGCGCTCCAGTACCTGTTCACCTGGTTATGATTGAGGAGCCCGAGGCTCATTTGCACGTCCAGGTACAACGTATATTTCCTGGCAAGGCACATAAGTTAATAAGCCCTAACGGTAGCGATGAGTTAGGACTTAAAAGCCAATTGATTATCAGTACTCATTCTAGCCATCTAGCACATGCTGAGAATTTTGACCGGCTACGATATGTTCGCCGCATTGCTAAGAGTGATGAACAAACCATGCCTACCACTGAGGTGGTCAATCTTGGGCAAGTTTTTGGTGATGATAAAACGACCCGTCAATTCGCTGAGCGTTATTTTCGCGTTCAGCACACAGATCTTTTATTCGCCAATGCTGCAATCTTTGTCGAGGGGGTTGCTGAGCGTATGCTGTTGCCTCTTTTCATTGAAAGAGATTTTGCAATACTCAACAGTCGCTATCTGTCCTTCCTTGATATTGGTGGTAGCCATGCTCATCGGCTAAGGTCTCTCGTTGAAAGACTCCGTATTCCTACTGTAATTATTACAGATATCGATCCTGTTGAAGAAAAACTTGGTAAACCTAAAAAAAATGGTGAACCAGCTAGAACCTTGGTTGCTGTGGCTAATACAGGACAGCCCGGGCTGCAATGCGGAAACCCGACTCTTCGTGGATGGCATCCTAAGCTGCAACAGCTTGAAGATTTCAAGAATCCGAAAGATGAGCATCTTGTCTGGAACGAAATTGCCGAATGTTCTGTCCGATTCGCATGGCAATTGCCTGTAGCCGAAGCCGATAGTCAGTGGCCGAGTACTTTTGAGGATTCGCTTATCCTAAGAAATATTCCTTGGTTTAAGGAGTTGATGAATGAAAAGGTCGATGACGAAGGCAAGCAAATAACGCCGCCGAAAGGCGCGCTGGGCTCAGTAGCAAGACAGGTTGCTGAAAATGATAATATTCCAGAACTGCTCGCGGCCCTGCATAAATTAATGCATGGGTCTTTTAATAAAGGAGACTTTGCCGCAAGCATCTTTGAAAAGGTCGCTGCGGAAGAGCCGATTGTCTGTCCTAAATATATCGTGGATGCATTGGAATGGCTCCAGACACAGCTTGAGCCAAGCAAGGAGGTGATACCATGACTAACTCACCAATCCTTGACAGCAATGATCGCGATGCAGGGGTAGTAGAAGAAATTTGTGGCTATCTTACAGATATTCCACCTCGTAACTACTTCCTTTTTGCAGGGGCTGGTTCTGGTAAAACACGAACATTGGTGGAAGTTTTACGTCGCCTTACTGGTGTGTCCAAGCATGAGAAAGGGGGGCAATTAGCACGGTCCCTGAAGATGTATGGGCGTTCGATTAGAGTTGTGACCTACACCAAGAATGCTGTCTCTGTAATCAACGGACGTCTTGGGGACAATAATTTAGTCAGTGTGTCTACCATCCATTCGTTTTGCTGGGAATTGATTAACGGGTTTAACGATGACATTCGTGAGGCTCTTATTGCATTAAAAGAAGCGCAACTTGCTAGAGACACTGCAGAGGCGGAAGCAAAACCGAGAGGTATAACTCCAGCTAAACAACGCGCTCTCGACGAAATTATAGATGAAATCGAAATTCTGCGAGCGACAGAAGTATTCATATACCATCCCGACCGTAATACGTATGGTCCGGGTGCTTTACCACACAATTACGTACTGGACGCGACTGCATGGTTGCTTCGGAATAAACCGACACTTCAAAGTATTCTCAAAGATCGACATCCAATCATACTTATTGATGAGTCGCAGGACACGATGAAAGGTGTACTGGACTCATTGATGTTACTTGCCGAAAAGCGGGAGCGAGATTTGACTCTTGGTTTGCTGGGAGATCATCGACAACGAATTTATACAGATGGTCATGCGGATCTTCCAAGCATTGTTCCGGAAAACTGGGCAACGCCTGAGTTACAAATGAATCATCGTAGTCAGCGACGGATAGTCACACTGATTAATAAAATCTGGGAAACTGAACTGGAAGGCAGGACGCAACCAACAAAGGGTTCAGCACAACATCCCCGAACGGAAAAAGCTGGTGGAACGGTTCGGCTCTTCTTGGGGGATACATCACGAAGTCCAGAAGATAAAGTGCTTAGTGAACGCTGGTGCGCTGAGCGAATGTTTGAAATTAGTGGCTTAGCAGATTGGAATCAAGGGCAATATCAGTTGCTTGCGCTTGAGCATAAGCTTGTTGCCACTCGTGGCTCGTTTCTTGATGTTTATGAGGCAATGGTTCTGTTAGATCCTCATGCAGCAGCGCCATCTGGCAGTGGTGATAATAAGGGGCCTTCATCTGTACAAACATTGCTTAATGAACTGGCACACTTGGAAGCCTGTATAAGCAATGACGGGATTCTAAATGAGTTCATGGCAACTGAGGTTTTTAGACGATATGGCAGGTTAGATAATATTCCTCAAGACTATGAAGCAAGAGCCGCACGTACTGACGAAATACTCAAGGCGGTAAATATATTTGCGGCGGCTTGCGCTCAACCAGAGTCAACGGTTGCTGATGTGTTAGCGCCAGTCTTGTGTGCAAGCTTGTTCGAGATAGATCATCGCCTTCAGGAGGCTTATGCCGATAAGTCACCAACCCCCCCAGCTCCTGGACGAGGTGAGGATGAGTCAAAACAAACAAGAAGGCGCCGTGGATGGTGTGCACTGTTTGCTGCTCCATGGAAACAACTTAAGTGCTATCGGAATTACCTTGCTGGGATTTCAGAGCTTGCAACACATCAGGTAGTTAAAGGCTCTGAGTTCAAGCACGTCATGGTTGTAATGGATGATGAGCTTGCCGGAGGGTTCCTCATTAAATACGACAAGGTTTTTGGCGGTATGGAGCTAAGTAAACGGGACAAAGATAATGCTGAAGCTGGCAAAGAGACAACCATCGACCGGACTTTACGATTACTGTACGTAACTTGCAGCCGTGCGCAAGAATCGCTCGCCTTAGTGCTTTGGTCGTCCGATCCAGCTGCAGCAATGGCTCGAATCGAGGAAAGTCAGTGGTTTGCAGAAGACGAGGTACAAATCATCCCATAGCATCGCTTAATCACATTCACAATGTCATTCAGTTTTTAGGTCGTCGGTGTTGCTGATGAATGTTAATATTACTCTAAATTTTCAGTGCATTGTTTGTATCGGTTATTAAATGTTAAGGCTACGCCTTTCCCAACTGATGACCTGCACTTCAATCGGCGTGACGACATAGCTCATGTGGTACGGTTTAGCCGCATCGTCAATAGCTAGATACACAATAGAGAGAAAAATTTCAGTGTCCAGACTGACTGATTTGCTTGCCAAAGCAAAAGCTAAAGATCCGGCATTAGGGGCTGAACTAGATCGAGAGTTCAAAATTTTGTCGGCGCGCCTCCCCTTCGGGCTGAACTTCGAGCGACATAGCCCTGAAGCTGTTGAGTTACCATTACGACCTGTCCGAAAAGGTGACAAGGTGCGTATTCTGCCGGAGCGTGGATCGATCAAGAAAGGTGATCAGCGGCTTTGGCAGGTAAAGACTGTTAACAGGGCCAACAAGACTGCATTATTAGAACTTTTGGATACTGCCGAAGCCGAAACTAAGGCTGTAGGGCTGGGTTTTCTGGTCGTGGTAGCTGAGTTTCGCGATACTATCTATCCGGGACTAATTAGTACCGGCAAAGTGCTCCGAGGTGGCCATAAGCCATGCCATACAATCATCAATGGTGAGAACTATCACGTTCTCAAAGCATTAACCTACACTCATCGCGGCAAGGTAAATGCGATCTACATTGACCCACCATACAACACAGGGGCAAAGGACTGGAAGTACAACAACGATTATGTTGCTGGTGATGATCTGTATCGGCATAGTAAATGGCTCGCGATGATGGAGCGTCGCCTTTTATTAGCTAAAGAGCTATTGAATCCTGCGGATTCAGTGCTGATTGCTACCATTGACGAAAAAGAGTACTTGAGGCTCGGGTTGCTTTTGGAACAGGTGTTTCCTGAAGCACAAATAGAAATGGTTACAAGCATTATCAGTGCAAAGGGTGTAGCGCGGGTTGGTCAGTTCTCTCGGGTCGAGGAATTCATTTATTTCGTAAGGTTGGGGGGCTCCAGCGTCCAGCTTGGCGAACAAAATATGCTAGATGATTCTCGCTCAGCCGCTGCACAAATCGGGCGTGATATTGATTGGCTTGGGCTTCGCCGCCGCGAACCGACTGCTAAGCGAGGTGCTCGTCCAAATCAGTTTTACCCTATATTTATTGACGAAGTATCAGGCTTTATTGATTCCATTGGCGAGCCACTCACTGATGATGTGGATCGCATGACGGTACAGCCTCCAAAAGGAACAATTCCCATCTGGCCTTTAAGACCGAAAGGCGGCGAAGGACTTTGGGGCATTACTCCTGAAACAGCCAAAAAATATCTTCGGAATGGCTTTATACGTGCACGAAACTACAAGCCGGAAAGCGGACAAGTTGCAATTCATTATTTACCAAGTGGTACTGTCGATGCTATTCGGGATGGACGAATTGATATCATTGGGCATGATCCAGATGGCGCTGTAAGGGCGGTCCATCGAGAGCGTAAGGGAGTAATTCCTAAGCGAGTGTGGAACATGGCCTCCCACAATGCAGAGAATGGCGGATCGTTGATTTTATCCAAATTAATTCCTGAACGCCGTTTTCCTTTCCCAAAATCTCTGTATGCAGTTGAAGATGCTCTCAGATTCTTTGTTGCCGACAAGCCTGAAGCTGTAGTTGTGGACTTTTTCTCTGGCTCTGGAACTACAGTACACGCCGTTATGCGTTTGAACCGGCAGGACGGAGGTCGTCGCCAGTGTATAAGTATTACCAACAATGAAGTTAGCGCGGATGAACAAAAAAAGCTTAGAGAGTTAGGTTTAAGGCCGGGTGACCAAGAGTGGGAAAAATGGGGCATCTGTGATCACATTACCAAGCCTCGTGTTGCTGCTGCTATTACGGGTAAAACTCCAGATGGTGAACTGATAAAAGGGGACTATAAATTTACTGATGAATTCCCGATGTCTGAAGGCTTTGAGGAAAATGCTGAGTTTTTCACCCTTACCTACGAAACCCCGGTATCTATAAGTTATAACCTAGCATTTAATCGGATCGCGCCGCTGCTATGGCTTCGTGCTGGTGCTAAGGGAATTCTTATAGACAAACTGCCGGATGATGGTTGGGCTATAGCTGATACTTATGGATTGCTAAGTAATATTGACGCTGCTACGCCGTTTATCAGGGCTTTGTGTGGGAGAACCGAATTAATCATTGCCTATATCGTTACTAACGATGACCGTCGCTTTCAGGCGATTGCTAAACGTTTGCCAGATAGCGTCGAGGCAGTCCGCCTTTATGAATCGTATCTCACCAATTTTAGCTTCACCAATGGGGAATAACGGATGAAGTTCACCCTCAAAGATTATCAACGCGACGCAGTCCGTGAATCCTTAAATAATTTGGGCAAAGCTCGCCGATTATGGCATAGCGAATTCGACAGGACCGCGTTCTCACTAACTGCCGTAACCGGTGCAGGTAAGACAGTCATGGCTGCTGCTACGTTTGAAGCGCTGTTTCACGGTGACGATGAGTTCAGTTTTGACGCTGATCCTGGTGCAGTAGTTATTTGGTTCAGTGATGACCCTTCTTTGAATGAGCAGACTCGTTTTCGCTTTATCGAAGCCAGCGATCGTATAAATTACACAGATCTCGTGGTAGTTGAAAATACATTCAATAGGCCTAAGTTTCAGCCGGGGAAAATCTATTTTCTCAACACCCAGAAGTTGAGTAAGAACAGCTTGTTGGTTCGAGGTCATGACCCTGCAGAAATGGCTGCCAAGTTAGATGAGACGTTCCCTGAAATGCGACCTGACCTGCGGGCATACACGATTTGGGACACAATCCAGAATACTATTGAAGACCCAGATTTAACGCTCTACTTGGTACTGGATGAGGCGCATCGTGGTATGGGCGCGCAGACTACTGCCAGCCAGAATGCCAAAAGTACTATCGTCCAACGGCTTATCAATGGTGTAGGTAGCGTACCCGGTATTCCAGCGGTATGGGGTATTTCAGCTACAGTGGAGCGGTTCAACAAGGCGATTGAGTCGGCTGGAAAGCATATTAAGCTGCCCAATGTGGAAGTAGATGCGGCGAAAGTACAGGAGTCTGGACTTATCAAAGATACCATCTTGCTTGATATCCCTGACAATATTGGCGATTTCGATACCGTACTGGTGCGTCGTGCGACCGATAAATTGAAGGAGTCCAGCCTTGCCTGGAGCACATACTCCAAGCAACAGCAGGAAGCGTATATTGTTGTTCCTTTGATGGTCTTGCAAGTACCGAATACACCTGACCCAGATGAGATCGGGAGGGCATTGGATACTATCTTTGAGCGTTATCCCGAGCTGTCTCCTGCCAGTGTGGCACATGTTTTCGGGGAGCATACCACACAGCGATTTGGTAACCGCGACGTGCCCTACATAGAGCCGCAACGGGTTGAAGAATCAACGTGGGTGCGGGTATTAATTGCTAAGGACGCTATAAGTACTGGGTGGGACTGTCCACGTGCCGAGGTTATGATTTCTTTCCGCGCAGCCAGCGACAAGACTCATATCACACAGTTATTGGGGCGTCTTGTACGTTCGCCTCTTGCTCGTCGTATCCCAGGTAATGATCGTTTGAACGCGGTAGATTGTCTATTGCCAAAGTTCAATCGTAAGGCTGTGGAGCAGGTAGTTGATGAATTGACGACCGGTAGCGAAGCGGCAACGCCAGGGCGCGTCTTGACAGATTACATTGAAGTGCTGCCGAATCCTGCTGTTTCATCTACCGTGTGGGATGCATTTGAAATTTTACCGTCGCAAACGCGCCCCCAGCGTGGTGCTAAGTCAGCGGTCAGGTTGACGGCGTTGGCTCATGAATTGGCGTCCGACGATATTTTATCCGGTGCAGGAACGCTTGCTCATGCCGCAATGCATGCCATTCTGGATAAGTTTCAGTACGAAAATGAGGACAAAATTAAGATCAAGCGGAAGTCTGTATTGGTTGTAGATGGCAAGACAGTGAAGGCAGATATGCTAGGGCAGGGGCGTAGCCTGGAACAATTCTGGGAAGATGCTGATGTGGCTGTGATCGATGATGCATACCGCCGAGCTGCACGTATCTTTAGCCCAGCTATTGCCCATTCGTATGTTGATCATTTGGCTAGTCAGGTAGCCGATCGCAAAAATGATCCAGAAGCATTTCTAGAAGCAATTATTGAAGGACGTGTAACAGTTGCTGGTTTGGGACTGGTGATGGAAGTACAGGCTTATTTCGATACCGAGGCCGAAAAGCTTGCGAGGAATTGGCTGTCAAAATATGACCAACAGATCAAGACGCTAAGCGATGATCGTAGGGAATCCTATCGACAGATCATCGAAATGAGTACAGAGCCACAGGATGTTGGATTGCTGAAGCCTGAGGCCCGTTATGAGGCGACTAAGGCGAACGAAAATGGAAATGTGAAAGTGCTGCCTGTTTGGGATAACCACTTGTTGTGTGGGCTCGATAGAAAATACCCGGCTGAGCTGAATGAATGGGAGCGAACGGTTGTTGAGACTGAGTCCGGAAGAGCTGAATTCTGTTACTGGTATCGTAACCCGCAGCAGCCAGGACAATCTTCGCTTGGTATTGCCTACGAAAAAGCCGGGCAATATGGGATTGTTCGCCCTGATTTCCTGTTTTTTTCCGAACAAGATGGCTCTCTCGTTGTAGACCTGGTTGACCCGCATGGACTGCACTTGAGTGATGCGCTTGCTAAGTTACAAGGTTTGGCGCTGTACGCCGCAAGCCATCCCAACGTATATAGACGGATTGAGTCCATTGCTCAGGTGAAAAACAACGGAAAATTACGTGTCCTCAACTTGAAGAGGCAGGAAGTGCAAGACTCAATTGCTGCCGCTCAAGATGCTGAGGCTTTATTCAGTAGCGGGCTTGCAGATGACTATATATGAGAAGGATTTGAGCGATAGACCTGAGTTTCCGTACTGGGACAGTTATTCTCGATTCGCACGCTACGTTAGCACGGTCAATCGTTACATCTTAAGTGAAGAACAGAGAACATTCCTTGATACGGTTCTTGCGACGATTAAGGGGCGTGACGGTGAGCTGAAAGAAGGGCATGTGTTCTATCGTGCTCAGCTTGGGATAGATCTGTGCGACCGGACCGATAGTGACGGTAACTGGATTGGCGAGGATATATGGGGTTTCGGAGCTTCACGTATGAAGCCTCTTACTGACCGAGCCATCGAAGGACGTGCAAATTCCTCGGGTATCCCGGTGCTATATGTAGGTACAACAGTGAAGACTGCGATTTCCGAGGTGCGGCCTTGGATTGGTGCTGATGTGTCGGTTGCTGTGTGCAAGCTCTCGCGTCCATTGCGGACTCTTGATCTTTCACTAGGACATGGTCAGTCATCACTTTCTGGGCCTATCTTAAGGCACGTGCTGGGCGGACGGGAGCCAACAGCACAGGAGAAAGAGAAAGCTGTCTGGATTGAGATAGATAATGCATTTTCAACTCCTGTCACACAGTCGGATGACCGCGCCGATTATGCGCCGACTCAGATACTGGCTGAACTGTTTCGTAGCGTTGGATATGATGCAATTGCATATAAGAGTCACTTCGGAGACGATGATAAGCAGTTGGGCTATAACATCGCGATCTTTGATCCAAGTGCGATCGAAATTGTCAGCTGCGCTCCCTTTGAGGTAAAAGTAATCAATATTGATGCCTGGCAGAAAGGTAATCCGTGGTTCAAATCTTCTTAAGCCTAGCTCGTGCTCTGTTAAAATTATCAGTGATTGCTGGTTACTACTCTTCTTCGTTAACCGCTACCTCAACCTATTAATAAAATATTGGCACTGAGCTCCCTCCCACATGATTTAGGGCGGCATCGAGCGGACGTTGGGGCGTTCCGCTCACGGTCAGGGCATCTAAAGATGTCTACAGATATGGGGTGATTTCGATTTGTAGTGAAGGATAAGTAGATAAGAAAAGTTATTGCTTTTCTTGGCTTAACTATTCCTTTACATAAAGAGTAAGAGAATAATTCCCTTTCCTACTTTTGTAAGAATTACCAAGTTTCGAAAAACCAAATTGGTTAAACAAATATTGCATCGCGGTATTATTTTCACGAGTGGTAGCAAAGCATGGCTTGTCAGACAACAGTTGACAAATTGACTCCATCAGAATGCGCCCATAACCTTTACCTCTTGCTGCGTTTGCAACATACAACCAGCCCGCCTCAAATTCATACCCTCCTTGCTCAGAAGTGCCAGACTTTTCAAAAACGCTTGATTTATATCCTGCATTTGGATGTTTAATTGCTCCAACTGCAACAACCACGTTATTGTTATCATTGATAAAGACAAGCTGCTCGGCGCGCAGAATTCTTTCTCGAAGGCCCGCCAATTCGACTTCCCCACCCTCGATCACTAGTGCTTCAAATGATGCGATCTCAACAACACTGCAGCTTTTGGGGCTTTTGACTATTTTTTCCATGTTCATAACTCTTCTTTAAACACAGGCTGACCACCTATCAGCCTTAGCATTAGGCATTTCTATATAAGAAGTCAAATACCATAGACAACGTTCACTTCTGGAGCATACATGACTGTCAGATGGGGTCATGGTCATATTAACTATTGGTCCACAAGCATCATCCTACGAGCCGCATTCCTTTCATCCCCCCTTCAATAATACTGCCACTATCTGCCGCGTTAACAAAATCTGCCCACCACTGCATCATCGGACGACGTTGCTCAAGATAGTCGCTGCGGTTATAAGCGCGACGTACCTCATTCTTATCCACATGGGCCAATGCCGCTTCAATAACGTCAGGTGGAAAACCCTGTTCATTAAGGGCCGTACTAGCAATAGATCGCAGTCCGTGTGAAACAAGCACCCCACCAAAACCTGCACGTTTTAGCGATGCGTTAACGGTCTGGCTATTCATTGGCTGGTTGGGTTTGATACGGCTAGGAAAGATAAACTCCCGGTTGCCGCTTAACGGCTTCATCATTTCCAGAACAGCCATTGCTTCATCTGACAATGGAACAGTATGGTCGCGGTTCATTTTCATGCGTGCTGCAGGAATCTTCCACTCTCGCGCTTCTAAGTCTACCTCTTCCCAGCGGGCTTCAGCTGCTTCAGCAGGGCGGGTGATAGTAAGAAGTTGCCACATAAACAGGCATCGTGTTGGTAGGATAATGTTGGCGGTACGCATTGTCTGCATGAGTTGTGGTAGCTGGTCTGGACGGATACTTGGCATGTTCTTTTTCTGAGGCTTCTCGAATGCCTTGCCAATATTGACGCTGGGGACAGCATCAATCAGGCCTGTGTTTTGAGCATAAACCATGACCTCATTGATTCGTTGGCACAGGCGACGGACGGTTTCCAGAGCTCCTCTGGCCTGAACCGGTTGAACGGCCTGAACCAGTGTATGAGCTTTAATATCTGTAATACTGATATCGCCAATCGCTGGTAAAACGTCTCTCTCCAGCGAGCGCCAGATATCCTCTGCGTAGTCCTTGGTCACACTGGCTTTCTTCACATTCCACCAACGTTCAGCTACGAGTTGGAAAGTGTTGGTTTTGGCTTCAAGCGAACTGCGCAGCTGTTCTTGGTGATGCTCCTGCGGATCGATTTGTTTTGCGAGGAGAACGCGAGCCTCTGCCCGGTAGCTTCGAGCATCGGCAAGTGTGACTGACGGATAGGGGCCGATGCTCTTCTTCGCACGCTTCTTGGTGACTGGGCGTATGTAGCGAAACTGCCAGATTTTACTGCCACTTGATTTGATGAGTAGCTCAAGGCCATCGCCATCATAGAGAACGTAGTCCGCTTCCTTGGGTTTGGCGGATTCGATTTCTTTGACGGATAAAGGTTTGGTTTGTCTTGCCATTGCCGGATTTCCATAGTTTTAGGCACCTCAAAAACAATAATGCTTTATGAGGTGCCTAACAAGGTGCCTAAAAGGTTCGGATTTAATTAGTTTGCTTCAGACTTCCCAGGACAAATTGCAGGCACAAAAAAGCCCGCAGGGCTTATGCCATGCGGGCTCTTTAGACTTTATCGGATGACTCTGGTAATCATCGATTGAAGATTTTGGTGGAGCTGGGGGGATTTGAACCCGCGTCCGTAATCTCTTAACTTATTGTTAGAGAATGCTTATTTTTATTATTTTTCTGGCGCGTATCCTGTGCGGCTCCTTTGGTGTACTTCCTCAGTCATCCCACTGTATTCCTTCAGGAACGAACCATAATGCCTGAAAAGCATCTCCGGCCCCTTGTGGCCCATTTGTCCTGCTAACCAGAATAAATTCGCGCCCTGGCTAATATGCATCGTGGCAAATGTATGTCTGGTCTGATAGGGATTCCGGTACCGGACGCCAGCCCTTTTTAAAGTTGGTATCCATGCTTTTTTTCTGATCGCATCAGCACCGGTCCAAGCCTCATTCGTTTTCGGATCATGGAAAACATACTTGTTGAGCATAAATGTAAATGGTTTTTGATTTTTGACAGCTAATAATGCATCAGAATCTAATTCTATTTTTCTTCGCCCCGCCTTAGTCTTCGTTCCCTTAATTACCCCTTCAACACTGGCCGTTATTACATGGGCTGTATTGCCGACGAGATCGAGATCTTGCCACCGTATCGCGCAGAGTTCTGAACTTCTCATTCCAGTATGCAAAGCAAATCTAAAAAGGTTTTCCCATTGAGCATTCATCGCCGTGGATAGAATGGCTTTCGCTTCATCAGGTGAAAGCGGATCAACCACATATTCACTTTCTGATCTGACATCTTCGCCCTGGTAGCGGGATGCTGAAACAAGAGAAACAGGGTTAGCTGGCAGCAAGCCATCCGTTACCGCTTCATCTATTGCAGAGCCTAAAAATGATAATCTATTGCGGATAGTTTTCAGCGCTACCTTTTGCCCTTGTATCCAATTTTTAACAATTGCGGGCGTAAGATCAGAGACATTAACTTCATGTAGGCTGGATAGGGCGCTCAAGCACTTCTTATAACCGGCGATCGTAGCAGGTGATAATTTGCGGCTTTCACAAATTGAAATGTATTCGTCTAAATATTTTTTAATGTGCTTTGAGCTTTGGTTATTACCGAATACGTTTAATCGGACAGAACGGGGAAATTGGTCGGCATAATTAAATGTGCCTCGTTCTATTCTGTTATGTATTTCACCCAACAGCCTTTCTGCATATTTGATATTTTTTGGTGTTACTTCGATATTAGAAAGGGGTTCACGGCACTTAACCCCTTTATATGTAAAAGTGATATTGATTGTCTGCCCAGTCTTGTGACTACGAACAGTTATGCCCCTTGGGAGCTTTGCCGATCCCCTCTCGCCCACTTTGAAACCTCCGTAAGATCAATCCAACGTTCTTTAACACCACCAACTTTTAAAACCTGCTTGCCCTCACGCCAGACTCCACGCTGAACCCGCTTATTGATGGCTTCAACCGTCTCCCCGGTGGTAATGCAATACGCACTAATGGGGATGCAATCGAGACTAATCATACGAACCTCCACACTGTTTTAAAGGCCCGCCGCACACAGGCCGTGATTAAAATCATTCTGTTGCTGGTGGATCACACTGCACCGGCTCAGCGATAACGCCATGACGGTTTAATACACTAATAATTAATTCCCGCTTACAGCCGATCGCTGGTATATCGCGCAATTCATTTACCAGCATTGAGTAAATATGGCGTGGTATTTCTGCTGGCTTGGCTGCTGTGAATAGCAAGGTGCCCTCTGGCGCGTCATTAATCCAACCGAGGGTTTTATTGCCGTTACAGCTAATAACTTGGCCGGTGGGTTTCTGCTGTTTCAGAGCCGCAAGTTGCTGTGCCAACTCCTTGCTATGAGCAAACAACTCTTGTGCTGTCATTCCGTTATAAGTAGGCTCCAGCTCCAATATAGCGACTCGCTCACGCAGTGATAGCAGTTGTCGTGCTATCTCCGCCTCTCGACCAACAGGGTAAAACTCCGTCATATTATTTTCGAAAGCGGTAATCAGGTACCGGAGCTGCTCGTCAGTTATCTCCGTTGGATATTTCAGCTTATCTTTACTCAGCATATGCATCCCCCAGCACCGCTCGTTTAGCGGCAATTGCTATTCCAGCTCGTGAGCCATACGGATCAATGGCTGTGTTATGAATTCCGCGCAAAACCTCTTTCATATCTTTTATCTGTGCTTCTGCTGCTGCCAGTTGATCTATCAAATTTTCACCTGGTTTTTGAAAGCACACCCAGTTTGTATTTGCTCGCTTACCCGATGGATGTCCAAATATTGGCGGTACCGGCGACAGTTTAATAATGTCGCGGGTAGGGATATGCACTTCATTCCACTTAAAAATGAGAGCCCCCCCGGCACGTAATACGCGGAACGCCTCAGCAAAGCCTTTGGTAAGGTCATCTTTCCATGACTTATGAGGATGCCGTATTTCTTCCCCTGCCAACCCTCTGGCCCACAATGGGTAAGGTGAGGTGGGTCGAAGACAACGATCTGGAAAGTATTATCGGCAAACGGTAACTGACGAAAATCAGCAATAAGGTCTGGTGCAATCTCCAGCTTACGGCCATCACATAAAGTGTGACTTTCGGCACGGATATCTACGAATACAGCGCGCGGATCGGCACGGTCAAACCAGAACATGCGGGAGCCGCAGCACATATCTAAAATCGACTTATCCATCATGGCTCCTGCTTACGGAGTGAACCTTTGTATTCAGGCTCTGGTTTAAAACTAGGCTTGCGGATGATGTTCTTTAAAATCTCCGTCCAATTCTTGCGGCAGTTCACCACCCAGCGGCCATCATCAGTATCAAAGAACCCCTTTCTCACTGGTTCAGCCAACTGCTCTAATACCTCACACGGAATGGCGATAGCGCTACAACCGCAATTGTAATAGCCAAGGTTAGAAAGAATTTTTTCTTCAGAGTACCGGCCCGCTGATTCAATTCGGCCTCGATAACCTGAGTCATTTTCAGCCCATAAAATAACGTATGAATCGCTCCGCTGATTGTGGTTAAGGCTGATAACAAAATATTCCTGATTAGGTTTCTTCATTGGTTTCTACCTTATCGCCTAGTGGCCACACGCAGACGTTCAAAAATTGCTGCTGCAAAAAATCTTTCTTCGCCAACATCACATGCCGCAAAATATTCATGTGCTGCTGTTACTGCTGCTTGATGCTTAGTGAGAAGCACCATTTTTAATGCTTCAAGATGGCTGCGATCTTGGTGGGCTGCTAACGCTTCCGGATCGAATTCGATAGAGCGTAACCAGTAGCAAACTGGCCCGTCCTCAGTGTCATGAATTGAAGCCAAAAACCAACCATCTCCCGCAGGTGGTTTGGGTTGCCACAAACTGACATCACAGCCAACGGAGTCGAATGCCGCCTGCAGCTCTTCTGCATTTTCTTCGTTTTCCATCCAGCTCATCGCGCCAGTAACACGGTTACGCATTTTCCACGCATAGAATTCACCTTCAACGCCGAACTCATTACCATTTGCTGGCTCAAAGAAATCTGGATGAGTCCAGAAACCCAATGCATCACGGGAGACTTGTACCGCTGTAATTGTCTTGATCATCACTGTTTCCTCGCATAGAGAACGCCATCCACCGGAAGGCATTCATATTCAGGTGGTAGACCTTGTTGCTGGATGTCTGCCATGCAATTCTTATCATCTGGATAGACATAGCCCTGAGGCTCGTATTGGCACGGCTGGAATGTGTAGCAGACGAGTAGAAATAGCCCGTACATCATGATGCTATGACCCCGGTTAGCTCATTGAAACGCGCCAAGAAAGCGATCCGCGCATCCCGTGGAGACATTGGCACTATTGCCATTTCTGCCGGGGGAATACCGGCCAACATTGGCCACTCTTTATCATCATTGATTTCCAGCTCCTGCCGTTCAGTGGCTAACATGACCAGATCGCAGTAGTGAACAACCTCGGACATTTCGGCGGGTAAGCCAAATGCTTCACGAACGACGATATCAACCTGCTGCTCAATTGCCTGGTAATCAGGTAGTAGCCGCTTAAGAGGTGAGGGGATATCTTTGCAATATGCCTCGGTTGCATCGTGCAGCAGGGCTTCAAGTGCAAATTCTTCCGGCACAATCTGGCTTATTAACAAGCAGTGCTGGGCTACAGAGTAGAAATTAGGTAGGTGACCAGCAAAACGGCATTCATGTGATAACGCCTGAGCGATATCTTCAATACAAATGCTGCTGGCCAGTGGTTTTAAATAATCAAAGTCCAGCCCTGAATAAGTCGTAATATAGGACATAAATATACTCCACACGGTTTTTAGGTAATACCCCGCAAAATACCCCATTGCTGGGATATTTGAAGTGATACTCTTTAATTAAGGCTTAATTAATTACGCTTTGAATTTACCAATAAAGGTTTCAACTTCGACGCCTTTAAATTTAGCAGTAAGCAATTCAAGAAACTCTACGGCAATCTTTTCTTCTTCCGCTTCTAATTGAACAATACGCAATACTAAAACGGGAACATTGCCACCAGTGAGAATGCTATAGCGTAATTTAAAACGGCGTTCGCTTAATCCCTCATAGGGAATACATTTAAATTCAAATGCTGCGGGCATGACATCTTTGCTTTTGGCTTCAACACTTTCCATTACAGATCGTTTAGCGCTGAAATCTTGGTCTTCATGATCAGCAGAGCTGGTTTGTTCGATGGTAATGCGTCGAACTGCACCAACAGCTTTCTTTATATCCAGTACCACGCCATCAGCATCAAAGGCCAGCAGGAACTCACGGTAATCTTCCAACCATTCAGCAAGTTCTTTCTGAGTCTGTTTGCGACCATCAATATTAAGCAGTTCACGGAATGGGGCGGTTTTCTTGAGAGACAGGCTGGCGGTGTTATCGGCATGGCCGGGATTTTCCAGCGTGCCAATATTGAAGATGGTTTCTGCGCGCATTTCATCTGCATCAATAAAGCAGCGAACACCGTCACCCGCATAGCCAGATGAATATTTTACATACTCATCAATACTGCTGGTTTCCATTACACCACGAAAGCGGTAACGCTCTAGATTAAATTGCTCAAGACTTTTAACGGCAACACCAGCAGGTAATGCAATGGTATCGCAAGCTGTGGAAGATAATTGTTTTTCAATAATTGAAGTTAAAACCATATCGCGAATTTGGGTGATGGCTGATGAATCTAATTGTTGAGACATATAAAGTCCTTAAAAAATATAATTTGGTGATGGCGATTAAATTAATTAACGGTCTTTAGTTTTCCGTCAGTCTCGCCCTGAATTGTGAATAACTGGCCCTGATCTTCCTGCATAATTGCCAGCTTACCGCCTTTGCCAACATACATAGGCGTTTCGGTTGTATCTTCTTCGGATGATTTACCGCGTGGCGTTGGGGTGGTGAATTTAAGTTTATGGGAGATCATAACGCGCTTTTCGTCTTTTGAATTACTCATGCGAGATAAATCAAACTTAATAGTTACCTCTCCTTTACCGCCATTATTTAGAACGCCTAGCGCGGCAGCATTTAAAGCAGCAGATATTTTATTTTCGAAAATACCGGCATCCAGTTCACCAAGAAATTCCGGTACCACGGTTTTTCTTTCTTCACTCATTGGGGTGATCCTCAGTAATGCAGTTTGCACTGCGTTGTTTACTCCACACACAGAGAAGCACTCCGATCCGGGGGCTTTATACTGTACAGGTTTAAAGGAAAACCCGTCCGGAGCACTTCTCTCTGTGTGAAAAGGGCGGCTGGCCTAATCTGGTGTTGGCAGGCGCAGCCGCTAAAGACACAGCACTGATTAACAACAACGGTAAGAGCACTCAAAACCTGCCGCCGATCTGCCCACAAATACGGTTTGTACCAGTTCCCTGTTTTAGCGTCCTGCTTTGGGCACTTCCCCAGCCACTGGTATTCGTAAGT
The DNA here is from genome assembly GCF_900460525.1 of Yersinia kristensenii. Lineage (NCBI taxonomy): Bacteria > Pseudomonadati > Pseudomonadota > Gammaproteobacteria > Enterobacterales > Yersiniaceae > Yersinia > Yersinia kristensenii. Next base: position 216,696 of record NZ_UHIY01000001.1, on the reverse strand, counting down.
TCTATGCGGGTTCCATCAATGCTCTTACCGTTGCATCCGATTCAGCCCTTAGTGGCCATCTTGATAAATTCAGCTTCATACTTCACGAACGGCACATAGAAGATTGTCAATTCACCGGGCTTATCACTTTGTTCGTAACCAGCGGGTGAGAAGATTTTGTCGAACTTAACCGCGGCTTCCCGCACTGCTTGTTCTTCACCTTCGAGGCACATCAAGACGCGCATTTTGCCGATTGTTATTCCTTTGGTGTCGCCTTGGTATCTGTAGCCTTTCATGCCTGTTACTCCACACTGTTAACCCTACGAATAAGTGCCGGGATTTTTAACCACGCCCGGCGCGTGGTATCTTGGTGGTGCTTAATCAACCAAGAAGGAACTTTTATGAACTCTGAAGACAGTCAGACGATCAACCACTTACTTATTGAAATTAAAAAGCTGAAAGAGCAAGTTGCAGACCTTCAATTTCGCGCTGATAAATCATTTAACGAAGAGATTGCATTAATGATGGTTCTCTCCGCTACTGCCTACGCGTTAGATAACAACGCTAAAGAAAGGGCTAAACTTGCTTTCGAATCGATAAAGAAAAGCAGTGCTGACAAACCCGATCCGGTTGAGATTGCTTCGGCGTACGCTCAGCTTCTATTCGCCGATCAACCCAATCCTTCACATAACTAGCAAGCTTTTCAAAACCATCAAGGGTAACTTGGTCTATCGGTTGCCCTTTCTCAAATCGAACCGTTATTGTCTTCTGTGAAATTTCCCGATCAAAATTAACAATTTCAGACTTTTCGGCGGTATTCTGATTCGCCTTATCAGCAATTATTTTCACAGATAAGGCGATGCAATCAGAACATATCGCTGCGAACTTACTCGCTACCAGATAGGTGAGTTCTTCGCTGGGCTTTTCGCAGAAAGAGCAAAAGACTTTCGCATTACCTTTTTCATTCACTCCGCCAATGTCCATCAAGCCACCTCGTTGTGTGTTCGCTGTTGATGAATCAAATCATGCTACTTAAAGTAGTTAAAATCAACTACAAAAAGTAGAAATAATGAAAGTTTTCAATGTAAATAAGCTTACTACCTGATTTTTAGGCATAAAAAAACCGGCATAAGCCGGTTTTTATTTGAAAGGGAGGGAATTCTAAGAGAAGTCGTTAAACTTGAGGGGTAAGTGCTTTATAAGTTTACCGAAAAAATAAAGTTCATTCATTTCATTGGCTTCAATGAAAAAAGGTGGATATTTGTCGTTATCAGAAAGAACTGATAATCGTCTCCCTTTCACCTTTTGCAGTCGCTTGACGAATGTTGAGTCTTCGAAATTGAACACATAAACACCATCACCATTGAAGTGATCTATTTTTGTGTCAATAAACAGTAAATCGCGTGGGTGCAGAGTTGGCATCATACTGTCACCATCAACATTCATTAAATGTATTCCATCCAATGACTTACGGCCAAATAGCTCATATATTTTATCTTCAGGTATTTCAATAGAGCTTATCACTGCGGGAAATTCATTGTTGATATAGCCATGACCAGCTGAGGCGAAAACTTCAAGTTGCCTTAGTTTTACTACTTTCGAGTCAGCTTCTGTATCTCTCCCAGTCATGGTTCCGTAATCTAGGAACGCTGGAGAAACGTTCAAGTGATCCGCAATCTTCAGCATCTTCTCATCTCGCGGCTTAGCGGTACCCAAGGTATAGCGCCGCGCCATCTCATAAGAGACACCACTTAGCTTTGCCAGGCTACTGACGCTGATTTCATGCTTGCTCATCAGTGAGTTCAGACGTGCCGCGAAATCATCGTACTTAGTTTCATTTTCTACCATGAGTAGAAGATTACAACCGCTACTAATATTAGTCATTTCTATTTTCGGTTGTTGATTTTAGCTACTTTAAGTAGCATTATCCCTTTTGTGGAAACTATAGGAGGGCGTAATGTCCAGTAAATGCAAAAACATCACTGACCGGGCAATTAGAGCTGTTGGCTCATTGTCTCGCGTATCTCGGGCTTTCGAGTTCAAGTCTGTTCAGTCCGTCGCTAATTGGATTATCAATAACCAAGTACCTGCTGACCGGGTAATCCAACTCTGCGCCATGGGAAAGTGGGAAGTGACACCTCATGAATTGCGCCCAGATATCTATCCAAATCCTCGTGATGGTATGCCGCAGACGGATGCAGCTTAACCAATTTATTTAATCGGCATCACCACCAAAGAGAGAGAAACATTGTGGATAACAAAGACTTTCCAACTCAGCCGGATATTAGCGACGCGATACACCAGCTGATCACTCAGACGCCGGGCAAGTATGGCGCGATGGCTAAACAGTTATGTCCACTGTCCGGTACCGAGAATGCGCTTCGTAACCGGGTACGGCAGCTGGCGGGGCAGGTAGTGCCGCTGGGGATGGCAGTAGAAATGGAATCAATCTCTGGCCGTTCCGACATTACCGAAGCCATGTGCAAGCGAGCTGGTGGTGTGTTTGTGAAGCTGCCGGAAGTGAATGACATTGGCAACGACGAGCTACTGATCAAATTTAACGATCTGCTGGTGGCTTTGGGAGATTTTGGCCGTGCTCATAACGAATTTACATCAGATGGCATTTTAGATCGTGATGAAACTAAGCGGCTGAAAGCTAAGGGGTATAAAGCGCAGTCGATTATTGCAGAGATTGTGGCGGTGACGGTGATGTTATGGGGTGACGCCCCAGTGTGCGGCACTGAGGCGTCGGGTGCATTAACTAAACGTGTGGAGTAACTAACGCATGAACATTGTAACTGCTAAACGATCCACCCCGCAACTACGCTGCTTGCCTTTGGTTGGGATGTCTCCGTTTCGTTATGTGCTGAGAATACCGGGCAGTTGGCATCCTGTCACCCACAGCGCGGTTACTTATGTTGTGGATACATTTCAATTTTTGGCGCTGCCTGCGCCAAAGGCCTTGATATGAGCCGGATATTTGATGTTATTCAGGCTCTCTCTGGGCAAAAGAATGTCATTGTCATTCCTGCACCTTATTTGGATTTTTTCAAAGGTGATCAGCAGGCCCACATGTTAGGGGCAATTTTAAACCAGTTGGTTTATTGGTCTGGCATACCATCTAGCCTCAACGATGGTTGGTTTTATAAGAGCTATGACGAATTAGCTGGAGAGATTAGGGGCGTTACTGCTGATCAGGTTCGCAAGGCAACAAACAAGCTCATCAGCAACTACCTCCCCGGTGTTATCGAAACTGCAACGCGTAAGGTAAACGGCACGCCGAAAAAACATTATCGACTTGATGGCGATGTATTAATTGCCAAGATATTCCCGCCAGCCGTGGAAGTGGCAGCATTGCCGAATGGAAACGGCAGTATCGACGAATCAAAACGGCAGAACAGCCAAATAGATTCGGCAGAAAAGCCACTCGGAAACGGCAATGAAGCCGAATCTTATCTCTATACAGATCAGTACACAGATCACTACTTACAGATCAACAAGACTATTGGTCAGTCGCCTGCGGCAACCGACCCACAGCAAGTTGATTCTTTAAAAATCGATTATTCAGCGGTGTTGGAGGCTTACCACGCAACGCTGCCAGAAATGCCTGGAGTGCTGGATATGACGAAAGACCGTCAAACAAAGCTTCGTGCTCTCTGGAAAAAATACGATCTCAATCTGGAAAAATGGTCTGCCTATCTGCGTTACATCTCAAAGAAATGCCGTTGGATGCTGGAGGACCGCCCTGACACATCATCGGGTAAGACGTGGCGCCGCAAGAACTTTGATTATCTGATTACTGAAAAATGCTATCTGGCCGTGAAAGAAGTGCGGGCAGATGATCTACCAAAAGTGCCGAAGATGGACACGGTTACTAGGCAAGAAGCGTTTGACCGCCTGATATTACGCCACGGCAAGGCACAAAACACAGTAGAGAAAACAGCACTTTCCATGGCTGGCGGTCTTGGTCGTATGAATGAAACCTCAGCACGAATTGAATGGAACGGCATCTGGGCCAAGGCACTTGATCAGGTCAGTGAGAACGAACTTCGGAGGCTTGCATCATGACATATCAAATTATTTATGCAGATCCGCCGTGGACTTACCGTGACAAAGCTAATAGCGGTAAGCGTGGTGTAGATTTCAAATATCAGACCATGGATCTTGCTGATATCTGCCGTTTGCCTGTGTGGGAGCTGGCGGGTGATAGTTGTTTGTTGGCTATGTGGTGGGTACCGACTCAACCACTTGAGGCTTTAAAGGTTGTTGAGGCCTGGGGTTTTAGGTTGATGACTATGAAAGGCTTCACCTGGCACAAGACCAACAAATTAAAAGGGAACAGCGCTATCGGAATGGGCCATATGACCCGCGCCAACAGTGAAGACATGCTATTTGCAGTAAAAGGGCGGTTGCCTGAGCGTTTGAATGCGGCAATTTGCCAGCACCAGACCGCGCCACGTGGTGAGCATAGCGCTAAACCCGATATTTTCCGCGATCTGCTTGTTTCTTTGTTGGGTGATGTTCCCCGCATTGAACTGTTTGCCAGAACACAGGCCGAGGGCTGGGATAGTTGGGGTAATGAGTGCATCAATAGTCTGGAATTAACTCCTGCCACTATTCTGACTGCACCACAAAACCAGCCACAAAATATTCCTGAAATTATTCCGGTACCGGAAACCGGCAACACCGTCTGGCCGGTCGAAGTGAATCTGTATTTCAGCAAAGTGCCTGGTGCTGTCGCATTACCCACTGACCTACAACATAAAATCTTAGGCAATATCAATCGCATGAAATTAGACGGTATTCCGTCTGACGCCATCATTGCCGCCGCCACAACACTCACCGCCGCTATGGGAGCAACAGCATGAAAGAAATCATCGTAGATAATTTTGCCGGTGGCGGTGGTGCTTCTACCGGGATCGAAATGGCAACCGGCCGCAGTGTTGATATCGCCATCAATCATGACCCGAACGCTATTGCTATGCACACCACCAATCACCCCGACACGCTGCATTACTGCGAATCAGTATTTGATATAGACCCAATAGCAGCGACCGCCGGCCAGCCAGTTGGTCTTGCGTGGTTCAGTCCTGATTGCCGCCATTTCAGCAAGGCCAAGGGCAGTAAGCCCGTTAAAAAAGAGATTCGTGGCTTAGCGTGGATTGTCGTGCGCTGGGCTTTGTCGAAAAAGCCTCGAGTAGTGATGCTGGAAAATGTCGAAGAGTTTAAAACGTGGGGGCCGCTGATTACTGCTGAAGATGGTACTGAACACCCTGATCCGGCCCACGCTGGTGAAACATTCGCTGCATTCGTTGGCATGCTGACCACGGGCATTGATGCCGATCACCCAGCGTTATTGGAGTGTTGTGAAGTATTAGGTTTTGATATCAATAGTATAGATGCTAAACGACTGCAGTCTGGTTTGGGATACGTCGTTGATCACAAAGAACTTCGGGCCAGTGATTATGGTGCACCGACCATTCGTAAACGCTTCTTTATGGTTATGCGCTGTGACGGGAAACCCGTGGTATGGCCGGAGCCAACTCATGGTGATCCCAAATCTCTGGACGTTCAAAGCGGACACCGCGCACCGTGGCGAACCGCCGCTGAGTGTATTGATTGGTCAATTCCTTGCCCGAGTATTTTTGAGCGTAAGAAGCCGCTGGCCGAGAATACTTTGAAGCGTATCGCGCGCGGCATTCAGCGTTTTGTTATCGATAACCCCACGCCGTTTATCGTGAAGTGCAACCATACCAGCAGTAAAACTACCTATGACTGTTTCCGGGGGCAGGCGCTGGATCAGCCATTGCAGACCATTACTAAAACTCATGGTTATGCGGTTGTGACCCCTCATATCACTAAATTCCGCTCTGGCGCCACAGGGCAGGAATGCGACGAACCACTGCCAACAATCACCGCTGGTAGTTCTATTCGCCCTGGTGGTAATGGTCATGCGCTGGGAATGGTTGAAGCAAAGCTGACCCCGTTCATTGCCCGCATTGGTCAGACTGGATTTGGTGGCGATCGCATGGTGTATGAAGCGGGTAAACCACTGACGACAATCACAAGCAAGGCTGAGCATCTCCTTGTTGCCCCAATCATTGCCCGTGAGTTTGGCAATAGCGTGGGGCATGCGGTTGATGAGCCAAGCGGCACTATTACGGCGGGCGGCGGTGGCAAGTCTCGTCTTGTTTCTGCGTTCTTAGCTAAACACTTCGGCGGCAACTATACAGGCTCAGGCGCTGATCTGAATCAGCCAGCCCACACGGTAACAACTGTTGATCATCATGCTTTGGTCACATCCAATCTCATTAAGATGCGCGGTACAAATACAGGTCAAAAAGTTACAGAACCGCTTCAGACTGTCACGGCCGGTGGGAATCATTTTGGGGAGGTTCGCGCCTTTTTACTGAAATATTACGGCAACGAGAAAGATGGAGTTAGCCTGGGTGATCCCCTGCATACTGTTACGACCAATGACCGGTTCGGGTTGGTCACGGTTGAGGGTATTGATTATCAGATCGTCGATATTGGCATGCGTATGCTGCAACCCCATGAGTTATACGCCGCGCAGGGCTTCCCGACCTGGTACATCATCGACCGCGATTACACAGGTAATAAATATGCAAAAGACAAGCAGGTTGCCCGCTGTGGTAATGCGGTGCCACCGCCGTTTGCTGATGCGCTGGTTCGTGCCAACTTGCCAGAAATGTGCGTAGAACGTAAAGAGGTGGCGGCATGAGGGCGCTATTAACTCCATTCATTCAGCGGGAGCTGGGCGTGGTGATATTGAAGCCTGGAGTTGATTTATTGCCGTATATGTCCGGGCGCTTGCTGGTGGCCACCGAGCCGGAAGAATTTAAATCTCTTCCCTCTGGGGCGCTGCCGGTAGCCATTCAACAGTTAGCTAATGATCCGCGACTGTTACCATTCTTTGAGCATGAACGGGTTATCAATGCTGCTGGTGGACATCGATTGCTGGCGACGTGGGTTAAGCAGCTGAAAGAGTGCCAATGGCATGATCCGGATGATACCCACGTTCAAAATCTTACGACATTGAGTTATGGCCAGCGTTCAATTCGTCTTTGTTGGCATCATGATAATAAGTTGAGAGAGCATACACTCCCACGATTAGAACAGTTAGCAACCAGCAATCTCATCAGCTGGATAATATCGACAATATGTAGTCATTTTCGGCTTCCCGAGGGCCACCAGCTAACAATGCCTGAGCTGTGTTGGTGGGCTGTCGTTAATGAGGTTTCCGACCAGCTCCCTGACTCAATTGCTCGAGCAAGTTTGCGGATGCTGCCAGCGGTGATGAAATCAGGGCCAACGAGGGAGAGTGATATCACTTGGACGCCAAACCCGACACAAATCATTGAAAACAAAGTTGAGCAGGTTAAGAAAGTACTGGCACTGAAAATTGATGATGAGCCACCAGCAAGCTTTATGCGTATTCCTAAGCGGTACCGGTGGGAAAGCGCCAAGTGGCTCAAGTGGGTTAAATCCCAGCAATGCTGTGGGTGTGGTAGTTCTGCTGACGATCCCCATCACATCATCGGTCACGGTCAGGGTCAGGGTGGTATGGGTACCAAGGCTCACGACCTATTTACCATCCCTTTATGCCGTCTCTGTCATGACGCACTGCATGCTGATATGCATACGTGGGAAGCGGAGCACGGTAGCCAGGTTGTGTTGTGGTTTCATTTTATGGATCGGTCTATATCGATCGGGGCAATGGCCTAATGGTCTTAATTGTGTGGAGTAAAACTATGAATTCAGTAAACGGTATGCGGACCGGTTACAGCAGTTTGGAGACGTTAGCATGAGAGATATTTCTATAGTATTAGAGCGTTGGGGCGGCTGGGCTGCCAGTGATAACAGTGGGGTAGATTACTCTCATATTGCTGCGGGTTTTAAAGGCTTATTGCCATCAAAGTCACCGAGTAGGCTTTCATGCTGTGACGATGATGGAATCATCATTGATAGCTGTGTTGCAAGGCTTAATAAATTCAAACCAGACGAGTATGAGTTGCTAGTTATGCACTATCTATACAATGTATCACTCAGGTCGATTGCACGTAAGCGTAAGTGCTCAGATGGCACTATCAGAAAAGAGATGCAATTAGCCGAAGGGTTTATTGGTGGGTGTTTAGCTATGCTGGAGATAACTCTCAACCTAGATATCTAAGTGTCGGTTGTCTCAGTAATGGAAGGTGAGGCTATTCTTATTTTTCCTGAGTTATAGTCTTGCCTTAGAGTGGCAATTTGCATTCTTGTTGCAGAGTATATTTTTGTAGCATTCGCTCTAGTTTCCTCATCAGCATACTTATCATTTATAATGGATTTTTGCTCTTTCATATCACGCTTGAGTCCCGCCCTTAGTTGTAAAACTTCATGTGGCTCAATTAATCGACAATAAAGCTGCATATAAATAAAAGAAATTAGCGAGCTAATTATTGGGACTAATAATGTAACCACTTCTTGTTGAGGGCTATCGAGAAATCTAGTAAGTCCAATTAATACAGAACCTACAGCAGCAGTACCCAATACGCCATTCCGAACGCTAGTTGCAGTTTTATCGCCTAGGTTAGAGTTCAAGCCTTTCTCCTAGATATTTCGTCAAGTTGTTGAACTATTGGAGTATTAGAAGAAAGGTCTAAAGTTATTTCGCTAACAACCTCGCTGTTATGTATGTGTTTCACAATCAAAATCTGGTTTTTTCTCAATTTTCCCGTGAGGTAGTATGCGAAAGCATTCGCTAATTTCCACAAAAAAGGGGATAGGATGAGTAACCCTACCCACGTCATTGCTTGAAATAAAATGCTAATTGCTTCGCTTTCGCTCACTTAAACCATTTTCCTATCATGTGACACCCTGTGTCGAATTACGCGGGTGATAATGTATTCTGTTCGTTGCGATCTAGCCGTATTCTTAGTAACTATAGATAGTGCAACCTCAAACATATCACCTTTGGTAAAGCTTTTTTCACTATCGTTAACTCTAGACATGAAAGATGCATCTTCCATTTTCACAGCTAGTTCTTTTCCATCGTATAGCATTTTCCAGCCACGATTTGAATCAAAGTTTACTTGCGTCAATAAAATATTGGTAGTGATGTTTTCAATTTTTTCATTTGATAATGAGGCTCTTGGCAATGGCGTAAACTCTTGAGTTTCATCACCTTTTACTTCGAATGTTTCTTTTCCATCCATTTCGATTTTAAACGTTGGTTTTTTCTCTGAATTTAATGGTTGGGTGATGATTTCATTCATAGCTTGTCTAATCACAGGGTCAGAAACCAGACGAGCCACTGTTCTATTACAGACAATCTCTTCATTATCAAGAATTAGAGTTGACTCATCTGAGCTGGATTCGGTTCGTATCTCTAAAATACGCTTATCTTTAAGTTTTCTTGCTACGCCGAATGCTGAACCGTGAGCTACAGCTATAGATGCTGCACTGATACCTAAATATTTTAGGACTTCCAGAGCACCAGAACTTTTTATAAGTAATGCGAATTCTATGATTAAAGAGCCTGCTTTAGCTGGGGCTCTAACTTCAAGTTCGAGAGTGCTTTCATTATTAATTAAATCATCTGCACGATTAACCATTTTAGCGAATTCAACTATAGACATGCCCAAATCATAGGCATTCATTTTATGCTTACTTAAATCTGAGTCTTTATCTGCTCCGTAATGCACACTAAAGTTTTTAAAGTCTTGCTGCTCAGTCATTTGTGGTTTCCTTTTCACCATTTTATTTTTGGATGCCTTAACCGACAGCAAAATCCAATACTCAGCATGTCAGCCGTTTATCCCAGAGACTTAACTAATATTTAAGTAAAAGAAGAATACAAAAAAGCTAACGCGTACGCAAAAATGATTGTACTGTGATAAGGATAGTTACTTTGTTACGCAGCTTACATAATTATAAAAGACCTCGCTTCGGCGGGTTTTTGTCATTTATGGAGAGTGAATTAGTCGCTTTTAGGGATAATAAAAGCTGTAAACTAACTAGCGGCATGAACTGAGCAAGGAAACGGCATATGGACTTCAAAGATGTGATAACACCGTTAGTGACGTTAGCTGCTGTTTGGTTGGCAGCAAATTTCACTTTACGCAATGAGCTACGAAAAAAAGAACTCGAAATCAGTGCAGCGCATCTGGAAAAATTGTCAGAAAATTGTGATAGCACACTGCGTCAGTGGGTCCATTATGCCGGTTGCATTGCCTGTACGCTTGATGCGCATATGCTTATCACTCCGGGCAATGAACCATTCAGAATTAATGTTTTAAATGATCTGTTAACTCAAATTGACGATAGTTCGCATGGCTTAGATCTAGAAAAAATACAGTGGTGTCGTCATGGATTAGAGTTCCACAGAGAAAATGAGTGGAAACGCTGGAAAGATGTTGTACCACCGCTCAAGGATAGAATTTATGACTTTTTCATGATTACAACCCCTGGCAATGAAAATCTAGTGATGCTTGATAAAAACCGTACAAGGGCTGAAATTGCAGAATTTACAGCAGATCTACGGGTTCGAATAAAAGACTTAGATGTGCAGCGCAAAGAGATTGTATCGGCTATGGCTAATGATTTCCGCCTGTTAACTCAACCTGCCCCAAGTAATATATACGATTTGGTATTTAAATGCCGAAAACGTCTATTAGACTTTTTTAAGCGATAGTTTCTAAATTTAATTATTTATTCAAGGCTCACTTCGGTGGGCCTTTTTCCGTTTTAGCCCACCAGTCACCCAATCAACTCCACACACATTACTGCTAATGAGTGGCTGCACTGGTGGGCTAAATACCAGCAACTAACAGAGGCCGAATAAGATGGATGGTAATGCAGAAAAACCACTCAGGGTCTACGCCATAGCCTTTACCAAGAAAGCTATAACGTTATCAACCGATGACCGCGAGGATTTTTGGCTAGAAATCACAGGCGGCATCGGCTGGATAAAGTTTGAAAAATTGCGTAATGAGAATGAATTTACGAAGAATGGAGCGCTGTTTGTAGCCAAAGGGCTGCGTTCGGTAGCTGATTCAGCCCCTTGCCCAGTAGTTCAAGCACAATGTGTTTTGTGGCGTCAGCGGGAAGCTCTTTTATCCGCTGCAAATAGCCTTTCCTTTCTTCTGGGTCAGTCACGTTCTGATTGATAAAATCTCTGATAACGGCAAGGGAATCATCATGCAACTTCACCGTAACAACTTTCAACGATGCAGAAATGCTACCTTCTTCACTTAATAGATTTACCGCATCTTTGGTGGCTGTAATGAGTTCAATTACTGGTATTTTCCCAGCCAACAGTTGCATTACTCCACCAGAAATCAAGCCTTCTTCGTTCAAGTAAGCGATGTTCTGGAGTAATTTTCGCTCGTCAGTTTCTAGCAGGTTTTCAGGGATATATCTTTTATCTATTGAGTCAGGGTAGTGGTTTACAGCCAGCTCTAGTAATTGCAGCTGTAGCTCTCTGTCGAAGTTGGACATTAATTAGATTTCCTTCTTGGTTGATTAAGCGCCACCAAGATACCACCATCACCTGAGGTGGATAAGTAACAGGCAAATAATTGTGAGGCTGCGCTACTGCGTGGCCTTTTCTATTTATAACCCCCGACAATGCCGGGAATAATATTCCCCATTGGGGAGGTGGTATGAGAATGCATAACGAACTGCATACATGGGCAGACTGGATAGAACTGTTTAATGCCTGGTGGCGCGGCGATGTCCCCATGGGGGGGGTGTTGCTATCAGTAGTAATGGCTGCTTTACGTGTGGCGTATACCGGTGGTGGATGGAAGAAAACGTTCTTAGAGGGGCTGACTTGTGGCGCGTTAACGCTTACCGCAGTAAGTACTCTGGAATACTTCGACCTGCCACAGCAACTTACCTTAGCCACTGGTGGGTTAATTGGCTTCATTGGCGTTGAGCAGATACGTGCGTTGGCGCTTCGTTTTGTTGGCAACCGTATTGGCGGCACTGACGACAATAAACCTCAGGTATAAACCATGACCCCTTATCAATTCAGAATGGCGGCTAACATCAGCGTCGATTGCGCTGCGCGTTGGATTCAGCCTATTACCCAAGCAATGAAAGAGTTTGGCATTACCACTACCGTACAACAGGCGATGTTTATTGCTCAAGTTGGCCATGAGTCAGCCAGTTTCGCGTTGCTGGGAGAATCGTTCAATTACAGCATTAACGGTTTGATTGCGACGTTCGGCAAGCGCCTATCTGCGGATCAGGCTTCAGCATTGGGGCGAAAACCGTGTGAAGTAGCGGTACCACTTAATCGGCAACGAGCCATTGCCAATCTGGTTTATTCGGGCCGGATGGGTAATAAGGCTGTAGATGATGGCTGGAAGTATCGCGGTCGCGGCTTAATTCAGATTACTGGCTTAGATAACTACCGGGCATGTGGTACCGCGCTGAAATTGGATTTAATCAGTAACCCTGACCAACTACTGACGGATTTAAATGCCGCTCGTTCTGCCGCATGGTTCTGGCAATCCCGCAATTGTGGTCAATATGCTGATGATATTCAGCGTGTGACACAGCTTATCAATGGCGGCAATAACGGGATTAATGACCGCAAAGCTCGGTTTGAATTGGCTAAGCGGGAATTGCAGCTATGACCACTTTGCGTACGGCGCTGGTGGCTTTGATCGGTACCGCGTTCCTTTTTCTGCTTCTTAACCGTAATCACTTGGCTAATAAGGTGGATAAAACGGAAGCGGAGCTGGTGGCCGAGCAAGCAACAAACACGGCATTGGGTAACATCATTGATGCTTACGGTGCTAACGATTCAGCCAACCGCGCCGCAACCGCCCGCCAGTTGGAGAACGAAAGGAAACTACGCAATGAAAGTGATGAACGGCTTAAGCGGTTTCTGGCGGTCTCGTCAGATGATAAGTGTGCTATTCAGCGCATGCCTGACGCTAGCATTAACATCATGCGCGAGTAAGTCGGTATCACGGCCACCAGCTAGTTGCCCCGTATTACTACCGCCTGAATCAGCATTAACTGAATGCGAAGTACCAGAATTTGTCGGTACCACTTGGGGCGATAGTGGGCTGTATGCACTAGCCCTTAAGCGTGAGTTGCGGATCTGTAAGGGTCGACTCGATGAAATCATTAGCTGGCGGCAGAAAGCGGGGAGAAAAACGTAATGTATAACTTACCGGGTTCAGGGGCTTTTATTGTTCTTGGCTGCATCTGCGCCGTTGCTGGCTGGGGAGTGATTGAAGTCGTAGTTTGGCTATTTAGTCACATTAATATTGCTTGGGGCTAAGTATGGTGCGTGAAAGGTACATGCTTAACCCGACATATTAAGAAATACTTCATTATAACTAATGATATCGATCAAATAACTTTCATCTGATTGTCTCTTGTATCAACCCATCTGGCAGTATTGAAATTGCTGAATAGTCAGCATACCTGATGGGAATTAATAATAATGACTAAGTATTATGTGAACAAAAATAAGCAAGACAATGGCGATAATGAAGTACATACAGAGACATGTAATTATTTACCTACGATTCTAAATAGAGTGTATTTGGGTTCATTTGATACTTGCACGCCCGCTGTAAGTGAAGCAAAGCGTCAGGGGTATAAGGAGGCAAATGGCTGCTATTACTGCAGTAGGCCTTGCCACACATCGTAAGATGATTAAATCTTAATCCTAAAGGTCACTTCGGTGGCCTTTTTTATTACCAGAAGCAGGAGAATAAGTATGCTTACAGTAAAAGTAATGTCACCCAATGGCGGTGAAGAGATTCATTGTGGTTTAAGTGTTGGGTTTAACCCTAATCAACAATCAATATCGGTTGCCGGGTTGGAGAGAAATATCGTTCTGCATCCTAATGATGTTGCATACGTTATGAATAGTAACGGGAAGACAGTATCTCAGTACCGCCATATGACCCGCAGCCAATAGCATTACAGGTGGCATTCATTGAGTGCCATCGATAATGCACAACCTAAGCCACTGGCCCTATAAGCCGGTGGCTTTTCTATTGGAGCTACACAATGAAATGTAAGCAAACTGGCTCGATTTACACATCTTCAATGCAAATTGGCATTAATACAGATACCAGTCAGATCGATGCTTTGATTGTAAAGCTTGAGCGAGCTGTTGAATTGCAAAAGCAGTTAACGCAAGAGCCACAGCAAAGCAAGAAAGTTACAGTGCCTGACGTTATTCATGTTACCTCCGGCAGGTTTGGTGTTGTTGTTAGTTGGAATGTTTGGTGGCCCGGAGCGGTTCGTGTTCACAGCGAATATCGAAAAGGCGATGGAACAATACAGATGCTCAGTCAGCCTATCTCGAAATCATGGCAGAGCTATTTAGTTAATGGCCTGCGTGCGGGGCAAGACATTGAGTGTCATGTGCGCTTCTATGATAACGATGGTAAAGAAGTATTCCGCAGCACCACAGTAACGGGCAAGTCTAGCGCTGATGCCTGTGAAATCCTTAATGCAGCTCCCACTGGCGGTTATGTTGGCAAAGGCGAAACGTACAACATTCGGATGAGTATAGGTGTTGATGATTGCCTGGTTAGTGGAGCGATTCCGGCCGCAAAGATTGAACCGTCACTAATCAGTAATGAGCAGTTGAAGAAAGATGTCGCGGCGATTATCAGCACTGTAATTGAGAATCAGAAATGCATTGAGCGTGTAAACCATCAGCGCGAGAAAGACTTTGTTGCTTTATCAAAAGCTGTGCGGGCAGTAGAGGAAAGTATCACTATGCTCAGCCACCGTGACTCATTCATCAGGTAACCCAAACACATTAAATGATAACGATTATCAAATAAGTCAATGTGAGCCCCGAAATGGTGCATAAAAATACAAATGAGAACCATTATCGAAAGGTACTCCCGGAGGGGGGCCCTACCACGGGGAGTGGGACTCGCGGAAAACGGCTAGTTTTTCAGTTTTCATGGTGACAGCAGCAGATGTCCTATCTTCATGAAAATTAAAATAAAACTCAACTTTCAGGTGACAAAATCAAAAGCGCACTGTCATCTGACCAGATTGTAATCATTTGAATTTATTAAATAAATACCAGTTTCACCTGACAGGATGAGGTGTCAATGTCCAATATCAGCAATCTGGGGGACGCTTACAACTGGAGCGTAGCGAAGATTGCTGAGGCTTTTGGGCTGAATCGCGGAACGGTGAGAAAGCGGCTTCTCGATGCCAATACGCCAATCGCTGACACAGTGAGAGGCAACCCCGTTTATGCACTGAAAGATGTCGGCCCTATTTTGTTTGGCGAGATTGAACCTGTCGATCCTGACGGTTTTCAAAATCCTCAGAAAATGGGACCTAAAGATCGTAAGGATTGGTATCAGTCGGAAAATGAGCGAGTGAAGTTGGAAGCAAGCTTGCGTCAACTTATCCCTGTTAGTGAAGTTCATACTGAAATGGCTTTGTTAGTGAAGTCTGTCGCCCAACTTCTGGATACCTGGCCGGATGTGCTTGAGCGTAAAAAGAGCTGGTCACCTGAACTGGTGAATGAAGCGCAATCGCTGGCTGATGAGCTAAGGGACTTAATGGCCTCATCGGTTTCACTGGCAGAAACTGAGGATGAGCATTAATGAGTTATGCATCAGCGGCAGCTATACGGCGTGATGTTTCTGCCCTACTAAAAGCCCCCCGGCGCATTCCGGTTGCCGAGGCCGTGCAAAAGTATATGCGTGTTCCAAAGGGCGGGGGTAATTCAGTGCCTTGGGACCCATCCATGACTCCTTATATCATTGAGCCCATGAACTGCCTGGCTTCACGTGAGTATGACGCAGTTATTTTTGTCGGCCCTGCGCGAACGGGTAAAACCATTGGGCTAATTGATGGTTGGTGTGTCTATTCTATTGTCTGCGATCCCGCTGATTTTCTGTTGGTGCAAATGACAGAGGAAAAGGCGAGAGAACACTCAAAGAAACGCCTCTCCCGAACCTTTCGGGTTAGTCCGGAAGTTGCAAAGCGCCTCAGTACGAATCCCAATGATAATAACGTCCACGATATTATTTTTCGTGCAGGTAATTATCTGAAGATAGGCTGGCCCTCAATCAATATCCTGTCATCGTCAGATTACCGGTTTGTTGCGCTGACTGATTATGACCGCTGGGTAGAAGATATTGGTGGGGAAGGTGATGGTTTTACACTGGCCTCAAAGCGTACTACCACATTTATGAGTTCCGGTATGACGCTGGTGGAAAGTTCGCCAGGCAGGGACATTCGTGATACTAAATGGCGGCGAACATCTCCTCATGAGGCTCCCCCGGCAACCGGTATTCTTTCGTTGTATAACCGTGGGGACAGGCGGCGTTGGTACTGGCCCTGCCCTCATTGCGGCGAATACTTTCAGCCTAGTATGCAAGCGATGAATGGGTTTCGTGACACACCTGACCCTGTAAAAGCCAGCAGAGAAGCGCACTTGGCTTGCCCATCTTGCCAGGGAGTTATCACATCAAACTTAAAAGATGAGCTAAATAAAAAGGGTATTTGGTTGCGCGAGGGGGAACACTCCGATTCTGATGGAGTGATTACCGGAACCCCGCGACAATCGCGCATTGCTTCATTTTGGATGGAAGGCCCCGCCGCAGGTTATCAAACCTGGGCACAAATGATATTCCGGTTACTGACGGCAGAGCAGGAGTTTGAGGCTACCGGTAGCGAAGAAACCCTGAAAGCCGTCACCAATACTGACTGTGGTATTCCATATCTTCCCCGATCCAGCACCGAGCAACGCAAGTCTGAAACCTTAATGGCCCGCGCCAGTAAGGTGACGAAGCGAACTGTGCCGGATGGGGTGCTATTCCTTGTGGCTACTGTGGATGTTCAAGGGGGGAAAAATCGCCGCTTTGTGGTCCAGATAGTGGGCTATGGTGCGCATGGCGAACGCTGGATAGTTGACCGCTATAACATCCGTCAGTCGATGCGAACGGGGACTAACGGTGAAAGTCTGCCAATTAACCCCGCAGCTTATCTGGAGGATTGGGATCTGCTGCGTACTGATGTTCTGGATAAATGCTGGCCGATGGATGCCAATCCATCCATCACCCTGCCGGTCTTGGCAATGGCTGTGGATTCCGGTGGTGAAGATGGCGTTACCGGTAATGCTTATGAGTTCTGGCGGCAATGCCGCCGCGATGGTGTCCACAAGCGTGTGTACCTTTTCAAAGGGGATAGCCAGTCTCGCGGTAAGTTGATCACTAAAAGCTTCCCCGACAATACCGATCGTCCCAATCGACGAGCGGAGGCGCGGGGTGACGTTCCTCTGTATCTCTTGCAAACAAACCTATTAAAAGACCGGATCAGTAACGCGTTATCGCGTGAGACGCCGGGGCCTAACTATGTTCACTTTCCTGACTGGCTGGGGGAGTGGTTTTACGACGAACTCACATATGAAGAGCGGGGGCAGGATGGCAAATGGAGCAAACCCGGCAAGGGCGCAAATGAGGCATTCGATTTAATGGTGTATGCCCATGCACTGGTAATACTGCGAGGTTACGAGAAAATTAACTGGGAAAAACCGCCGCCATGGGCTCAGCCTGTTGAATCCAAACCTCCGTTATCTGTGACTGAAAGACCGCCACCCCAAACATCCCGAACTAAGACAACAAAACCTAAGAAATCACCAGCCCAGCAGGAGGGCAGTACCTCTGCATGGGCGTCATCTACATCCGGAGGCTGGTTGTGAATCAGGCAGAGATTGAAAACATGCTCCAGCAATATCTAACCGCTGAAAAAACGGTATTGGAGGGTAAATCCATCACCTTTAATGGCCAGTCAATGACGATGGAAAATTTGAGTGAGATTCGCAAGGGCAGAGAAGCATGGGAACGCCGTCTCGCTAATCTTCTGGCAACTCAGCGTGGACGCCCTATGTATAAAGTGGCGAGGTTTCCATAATGGGTATTTTTGATGATGCTATTGGCCTGTTTTCTCCGGGCTGGAAAGCCGCCCGTTTAAAGTCTCGCGTGGCTATACGTGCTTATGAAGCGGTATTACCCACTCGCACACACCGCGCCAAGCGTGAAAACCGTAATGCTAACCAACTCAGCCAGATCGGGGGACGTTCGCTGAGGGAGCAGGCGCGGTGGCTGGATAACAATCATGACCTTGTGATCGGACTGCTGGATAAACTGGAAGAGCGCATCATTGGTGCCAAGGGAATTATTGTCGATCCCCAGCCTATTCTCCGTACCGGGTTAGTAGCTGATGATCTGGCAAAGAAAATCAGGGCTGCATGGGCGGAGTGGTCTGTCTCACCTGATGTGACCGGGCAATTTACCCGCCCCGTACTGGAGCGCCTCATGGCCCGCACCTGGCTCCGTGATGGTGAAGTGTTTGGGCAATTTGTCAGTGGAACTGCTCAGGGGTTAACGGCAACAGCCAGTATTCCTTTTTGGATTGAGGCGCTGGAACCTGACTTTGTACCGCTGGAAATGAACGATACCGGAAAAAATGTTTGTCAGGGTATTTATCTAAATGGCTGGGGGCGACCCACTAAATATGTTGTGTATAAATCCCTCGTCACGACAGGCATTGCGTTGGGTAACACGAAAGAAATAGCGGCTGATGACATGATGCACCTGAAATTTATGCGTCGCCTGCATCAGGTCCGTGGCAACAGCTTATTGTCTGGCATCCTGATCCGGTTGAGTGCGCTCAAAGAGTACGAGGATTCTGAGCTAACCGCCGCACGCATTGCTGCTGCATTAGGTATGTATATCAAAAAAGGGGATGGTCAAACTTTTGACGACACGAATACCAGCAGTGGCAGAGAGTTAAACATTGTTCCTGGTATGTTGTTTGACGAACTTCAACCCGGTGAAGAAATCGGCATGATCAAGTCAGACCGACCCAATCCCAACCTTGAAAATTTCCGTAACGGCCAACTAAGAGCTGTTGCTGCTGGGAGCCGAGGCAGTTATTCCAGCATCTCCCGCAACTATGACGGCACATACAGTGCCCAGCGACAGGAACTGGTGGAATCTTTTGAGGGCTACAGCATATTGCAGGATGCCTTTATTGCAGCAGTCACCCGTCCCATGTACCGCAATTGGCTGAAACAGGCCATTGCCGCTGGCGTTATTAATGTTCCGCCTGATGTTGACCCGGCTACATTGCTGAATGCGGTATACAGCGGGCCAGTTATGCCATGGATTGACCCGTTGAAAGAGGCTAACTCATGGCGCGTGCTAATTCGCGGTGGAGCGGCAACAGAAGCTGACTGGATCAGAGCTCGCGGCGCTAATCCGGGGGATGTGAAACGCCGTCGCAAGGCGGAGATAGACGAAAATAATGAATTGGATCTCAGGTTTGATACTGATCCGGCTAATGATAAAGGAGATGCCCGTGGGCAAGAGCAGCAGAAAGAAACTGATTGAGGCACCGCAGGCGTCTGGCGGAGATAAAAGCTGGTTCCGCATGAAGGCGAGTGGTGAAAAGAGCGCGGATATTTATATTTACGAGGAGATCGGTTACTGGGGGGTTACCGCTCGCCAGTTCGCCAGCAGCCTGAAAGCGTTGGGTGATATCGACCATATTAACCTGCGCATTCATTCTCCGGGCGGTGATGTATTTGAAGGCATTGCTATCTACAACCTGTTAAATAGTCACCCCGCTAGTAAAACGGTCTATATCGATGGACTGGCCGCGTCTATGGCCTCGGTGATTGCGATGGTCGGCAACCCTGTCATCATGCCGGAAAACGCGATGATGATGATCCACAAACCCTGGGGCATTACCGGTGGCGACGCTAATGATATGCGCGACTATGCCGACCTGCTCGATAAAGTGGAGGGTGTGCTCATTCCCTCTTATGCCAAAAAAACCGGTAAAACCCCGGAAGAACTGGCCGTCATGCTCGGTGAAGAAACCTGGTTAACAGCACAAGAATGTGTTGAGCACGGTTTTGCCGATCAACTACTTCCGTCGATGCAGGCTATGGCCCGCATCAATTCAAAACGTATTGAGGAATTCGATTCTATGCCAGCCTCTCTGAAGAATATGATTATCACACCCAAAGCGACCGTTACGCAGCCTGTCGCACCCACTAATCCGATAGCACCCGCAGCAACGCTGGATGACAATGCTATTCGTGCACAGGAGCGCGAGTCACAAAAACAACGCATCAACGGGATTAAAGATCTGTTTTCTATGTTCGGTGGACGCTATCAGGAACTGCAGTCCGCGTGCGTCGAAGATATTGATTGCACTCTTGAACAATCCCGAGAAAAGTTGCTGGCATTGATGGGCAGAGATGCCACGCCATCGAATAAAACCCCTCTTGCCAGCCAACATATCTATGCCGGTAATGGTAACTTTACTGGGGATGGTATTCGTCAGGCGTTGATGGTGCGTGCGGGATATGAAGAGCGCCAAAAAGACAACGCATATAACAGTATGACGTTGCGTGAATTGGCCCGGATGTCCCTGACTGAGCGGGGCGTTGGTGTTGCATCTTACAACCCAATGCAGATGGTGGGCATGGCCTTTACTCACAGCACTTCTGATTTTGGCAATATCCTGATCGATGTGAGTAATAAATCCATCCTGCAGGGCTGGGAGGAAGCACCGGAAACGTTCGAAGAATGGACCCGCAAAGGTCAACTTTCTGATTTTAAAACGGCACACCGTGTTGGGATGGGCGGTTTTCAATCGCTGCGCAAGGTCCGTGAGGGTGCAGAATATAAGTATGTGACGACTGGCGACAAGCAGGCCACCATCGCGTTGGCAACTTACGGTGAGTTATTCTCTATCACCCGTCAGGCTATTATTAATGATGACCTGAACATGCTGACAGATATTCCAATGAAGTTGGGGCGGGCGGCGAAAGCCACCATTGCGGATCTGGTTTATCTCATTCTGACGACTAACCCCAAGATGACAACCGACAACACCCCTCTGTTTGATAGTAAGCATGGCAATCTTACGAGCGGCGGGATTGACGTGGCTAATCTTGATAAAGCCCGTCAAATGATGCGCACACAGAAAGAGGGTGAGCGTCACCTGAACATTCGTCCGGCATTTATTCTTGTTCCAACCAGTTTGGAGTCTACGACTAACCAGGTCATTCGCTCATCCAGTGTCAAGGGGGCGGATATTAACGCGGGCATCATCAACCCGGTTAAAGATTTTGCCACCGTCATTGCCGAACCTCGTCTTGATGATGCCAGCACCAAAGCTTGGTATCTCGCGGCGGCACAGGGAACCGATACGATTGAAGTTGCGTATTTATCCGGTATGGACACACCATACATTGATCAGCAGGAAGGCTTCACATCAGACGGTGTAACGACCAAGGTCCGCATTGATGCGGGTGTTGCACCTGTTGATCATCGTGGCTTGGTGAAGTCCAGCGGCGAATGATCGCGACATTTTATTAATCCGGCCCTGTTGGGCTTTTTTTATACCTAAAATTCGGCCCCTCGGGGTCGTAGGGATAATTCAAATGGCTAAAAATTATGTTCAGGAAGGCATGACTATTCCAATCACCAACTCTGGTGCGGAGGTTATCACCAGCGGAGATCCTGTTGTTATTGGCGATATTGTTGCCGTGGCGCTGGTTGATATTGGCCCTGCAGTCACCGGCGATGGCTTGGCCGAGGGGGTTTTCCTATTGCCTAAATTGGCTGCTGATATCATTCCAGCAGGAAAAAAGGTTTTCCTGAAAGCGGGCAAGATTCAACTTGCGTCCACTGACGCAGTTGCTGCGGGTTGTGCCTGGGCCTCAGCAGCAGCGAGTGAGACCGTGATTGCGGTAAAAATTAATGGCTAACGCCTTTGAACGGCTGGTGGAAAAAATGGATCGGGCAACGCTGGACAGGATGGGAAAACCAGTCCTGATTAATGACGTGGGGTTTGTTGCCGTTGAAAGTCATCTTATTCCTGAAATGGGTCCTTTGACTGGAGACGGCATATCACTAGTCATTTTCTCTTCTGACTATAAACCACGTCGTAACGACCAGACTGTCTGGGATGGAAAATCCTATATTGTCACCCGCTACCAGTCTTTTAATGGCAAACCGCAGATCTGGTTGGAATAACGGGAGACGCCATGAAAGTTCAAGGTTTGGATCAGTTAATTAGTAATCTTACTGAACTCAGTAAAACGGCGGTGCCTCGAGCCACCTCGCAAGCGGTTAACCGGGTTGCTGCGCGGGCAATTAGCCGCAGCAGCTCTAAAGTTTCAAAGGGTACGAGAGTACCGTTAAAACTGGTACGTGGGCGGGCTAAACTGAAAAAGGCCAGCCCCGGACGTCCGATAGCCACAATTCGCGTGAAACGAGGTGATTTACCCGTCATTAACCTTGGTTCGGTGCGCATGCAGTTATCTCGTCGTGGCGGGGATCAGGGCGGTGCAGGTAGCGTGTTAAAAGTAGGGCGCCTCTCATTTTCAGGGGCATTCTTACAGCAACTCAGTAATGGGCGATGGCAAGTGATGCGTCGAACGACAAAAGCCCGCTACCCGATCGAGGTTATCAAGATACCGATGGCCGCGCCGCTGACTCAGGCATTTCATGATGAAACAAAATCCCTTCTGAATAGTGACTTACCCAAAGAGTTGTCTGCTGCGCTGAATAATCAATTACGCCTGGTAATTAAACGATGAATAGACATACCGCGATACGCATGGCGGTGCTGGATGCACTGAAAAAATCCATTAATGATCCCAATGTCACTTTTTTTGACGGCAGGCCGGGCTTTCTTGATGTAAAAGATTTACCTGCAGTGGCCGTTTATCTGACTGATTCTGAGTCCACGGGAGAATATATCGATGGTGACCACTGGCGGGCAGTCTTGCACGTGGAGGTTTTTTTAAAAGCACAAAGTCCTGACTCAGCGCTTGATGAGTGGATGGAAACAAAGATTTATCCCGTGATGGCAGATATCCCGCCATTATCTCAGTTGGTCGAAAGCCTTTCGCCGCTCGGCTATGACTATCGACGCGATGATGAGGCACTGACCTGGGGATCATCAGATATCAATTATTCCGTAACGTATTTTAAATAACGTTTTCCCTTTATTGCACCCGCCACTGAGCGGGTTTTTTTATGCCTGGAGTCAATATATGACCAGTATTTATGAAAAAACGCAGGGCACAGTATTTAGCATTTCTGCTGCGGTAGCGACCGAAGCAAACCCGGCAAATGCTACCTGGCTGTCAGCATCGTGTTCAACAAAAGAGCTGAGTTTCACCGGAGGGCAGAAAGATGACATTGAAGTGACGACACTTTGTTCGACCGAAAAAGAAATGACGAATGGACTTTCATCACCAGCCGAAATGAGCATCAATCGAAACTGGAGTGCTGGCGAGTTGGCGCAAGAGTCTTTAATGGAAGCCTATGAAACGGATGAGCGCCGCGCTATCAGGGTTGTATTCCCATCGGGTAACGGATTTGCCTATCTTGCTGAGGTTCGGCAAAACAGCTGGAGTGCCGGGACGTCAGGTGTGGTTTCCGCTTCTTATACTCTGCGCATTATTGGTAAGCCTGTCCGCATTATGGCTTCTGATGTCGTTCCCGTCACTGGCGTAACCCTGACGCCGACTAGTGGCAGCGTGGCTGCGGGTGGGACAGCGACATTTAACGTCAATATTACCCCGTCAAATGCGACAAACAAAGGCTTCACTTTACTCTCATCCGTTCCGGCCCGAGCGACAGCGATGGCCAGCGGTATGACGGTGACAGTAACAGCCCCTACCGGGGCAACTGCAGGATCAGCCAGCATTACGGTTACGACTTCCGATGGCAACAAAACCGCGACTTACACAGCTAACGTCACCGCTTAACAGGAGAGCACTAAAACATGTCAGTCAAAAAGAAGTTTGATCTCAAATCACTGGTATCTGCAGCACATGCTGGATTTCGTACTAAAACGGTATCAGTCAGCGAGTGGGATGGGGTGAGTGTCGTACTACGAGAACCCTCTTTAGAGGGATGGGGCCGGTGGCGCGAGATTATGGCATCACCGGAAATAAAGGAGGGGGGAGTCCAGCTTTCTATCTCAGAAGAAACCCAGCGCAATATTCGTGCTGATGCTGTGATGTTTATTGATGCGTTATTGGACGAAGACCTGCAGCCAGTTTTTGCAGTGAGCGAATTGGAAACCGTGATTTCATTTTACGGCCCAGTGCATGCCCGTCTTTTGAGGATCGCGATGGGGTTGGCAACATCTTCAGAGGATGCTGAAAAAAAGTCATAGAACCCGGCACCCAATTCATGATGAAACTCGCACTTCGTCTGGGTAGGACATTGGGTGAACTCCAACAAACGATCGGGATGAGTGAACTTCGCTTGTGGGCTGCATATGACCGTATCAGCCCGATCGGTGATGAGCGGGGAGATTTTCAAGCAGCACAAATCACGGCAGCGGCCTATAACGCACAAGGGGGGAGAAATCAGCTCAGTATTGAAGATGTGTTATTGGGCTGGGGTAAGTCGGAAAATAAAATTGACGACGACGGATCAGAACTTGAAGCGTTTTTAGGTCAGTTGGCTGAGTAATTCACCCGCTTCGGCGGGTTTCTGGGAGGAACTATGACAGTTCTGGGTGATCTGATCGTCAACCTGTCGGCTAACTCAAGTTCATTTCAAACCGAGATTGCAAGAGCTTCTCGTCTGGGTGCTGAATATTACAAAACAATGGAGGGCGGCTCTCGCAAGGTAGAAGCGGCTACGCGTCAGAGCAAACGCGCATTATCCGAACTTAACAATGAGTTGGCCACCATAAGAGAATCAGCACGCGCCATGGTGGGTGTGCTTGCCGGTTCGTTCGCGGTGAGTAGTCTCATCAACACGGCTGACCAATACGGGCAAATTTCATCACGCATCAAAATGGCTACCGGCTCACAAGAAGAATATAACAGCGTTCAGCAACGCTTGATGGAAATTAGTGACCGCACCTATAAAAGTATCGAGGAGCAATCCGAGCTTTATATTCGCAGTGCCAATTCCATGAAAGAGCTGGGCTTCTCCACCGCCAGTACCATTGATTTTATTGATTCAATTTCCAGCGCGTTAACTATTAATGCCGCAAGTGCAGAAAAGGGCGAAAGCGCGATTAATGCGCTGTCAAAATCCATGGTGAATGGCAAAGTTGCCGGTGATCAGTGGCATGCCGTCATGGAGATTATGCCGACTGTTATCGGTGATATTGCCCGTTATTTGGGTACCACTGAACTTGAGGTGAAAAAACTTGGCGCGGCTGGAAAGTTATCAATGGATACCTTTTCCAAGGCGGTAATTGCGGCAAAAGACCGTAACGCTGAACTTGCCGAAGCGATGCCGACCACGGTCGGGGATGCCATCACTAAGCTGTCAAACCACTGGAAAGCCTATATCGGTGATGCCAACACTGCAATGGGTGTGACGGCAGCAATTTCCGGTGTGATTGGTACTGCTGCGGATAATATCGATGTACTAGTTGCTGCCGGTACCGGGCTGGTTGGGCTTGGTTTGGCGCGCTATTTCGGCGGATTGGCCAGCAGCGTTAGCAGCGCGACCGGCAATCTGATTACCGCAACCCGTGCACAACTTTCCCTGGCTGCGGCACAGGTTGAAGGTGTTCAGGCTTCATTGTTACAGATCCGGACTGAGCGAGAATCAGCGGTAGCAGTCCAGAAATCGTTAGTTGCTCAACTACAGCTGGCGCAAACAGAAAAGGCTCGCGCTGTTATTCGTGCACAGTTGGCAACCAACTCCGCTGCTGTTGCGGCGGCATCACGCGCCGAAGTCGCTGCAACAGATGCTCTTGCGGCGGCGCAGGGGCGCTTAAATATCGCTTCCGGGCTGGCAAGTAAGGCGCTGGGCTTGGTGGGTGGCCCTGTGGGGGCCGCAATGCTAGCAGCCGGAGCAATTTATTATTTCTACGAAAAATCAGAACAGGCCAAACGGTCAGCGACAGAGCTGGCGGGTGGAATCGGTGGTCTGATTGATAAAATGCGGGAGATGGGGAATGTTCAGTTAGCCGCAGAAATCGGCAAGCTGAATAACTCATTACCGGCACTTTCTTCCGTTGTTGCTGATGCGCAAAAGAATTACGACAAAGCCACTGAAGCCGTTGAGCGCAACAGTCGCCAGATTTATTTATGGGGGAAAGGCTCTGTAATTGGGAAGCAAGCAGCTGAAGAACTGAAAACCTCGATTAATAATCAAGCCATTGCACTCAAAGAGTTAACGGATGCGGAAGAGAATAAAAGCAGGGCGGTAAACGGTGCTAATGTCCTGAGCGCTCAGCTAAATGGAACGCTTAAAGAGGGTGTAGGCATCCTCAAACTGGAACAAGTAGAGATAGGTGTCGCAGCCGGAATGATGGCTCACTTCACCAACTCTATAAATGTAGCGACTCAAGCCAAAGCCGCTTTTAACTCGACCAGTCTGATTATTCCTGTCAGCGAAGAGCTTAAAAACGCGCAAAAAGTGCAGGATGATAAGCTCGCTATATTAAAGCTATCGGGCAGGGCGCAGGCGACTGAAATCGCCAGGCAGGAAGCTGAACGGCTCAAAATCACCGATCCCACTGAGGTATCAAAGTTCGTAAGCGGTGAACTCAGGAACTACGATCAGTCCGAGCAGAATAAGGCAGATGAACAGGCTAAAAGCAAAGCGGCCAGTGCCACTAAAACGGCTGAAAGCGCAACAAAAGCCTATGAGCAAACCATTGCCAACCTGAATAAAGAGATTCAGGTTGAGTCTGTTCGACTCAAACAAGGTGAAGCGGCTGCGTCATTATTTGCCGCATCAATTGAAACCGGCGCGAAATATACCGATGGCCAACGTGTTGAACTGGAACGGCTGAATAAAACCCTCGCAGAGTCAAAGCAGCGCTGGGAAGATCATAATGCAGCGATTGCGTCAGACCCTTACCGCAGCGCCGCTGAGTCACAACGTCAGGCACAGGAGCAGCTACAACGGCAGATTGCCGGGGGTGAGATACAAAGCGCCGAGGAACTTTCCCGCCGTAAACAACAGATCCACACGGACTATCTGACGGCGCTGGCCGACGCTAACCAACGTTACGCCGTCAGTGCCAATGATGAGTTAGCCGGTAACGTCGATCCGGTGCAAAACCTCAGTAACCAATTGGCAAAGCGTCAGGCGCTTATTGAGACTTATGCGGCGGCAGGTGTTATCACCGAACAGCGAAAAAACCAGCTTATTCTTGCTTCCGAGACAGAAACCCGCGAACAGCAGTATCAGGCATCATTGCAATTATTCGCCTCGCAAGGCGACCTGCAGCGCATGGCTGTTGATCTGTTTCAGGACTCACAAGACCGGTTATCCAATATGCTGACTGGGTTAGTGAATGGCACTCAGTCCACTAAAGAGGCGATGTCTAATTTATTCGCGTCATTGTCTCAGTCGATAATCAAAAACCTTGTTGATATGGCCGCGCAAGCCCTTATCACCAGTACGATCATGCAGACGATTACGGGCGTCTCTGGCGGGTTGTTGGGGGGCTTTATGGGCGGCGGAGGTGCGGCAAGCAACGCATTCTCCGGGGGCGCTTATAGCGGATTGTCATTTAATGCCAAGGGCGGTGTTTATGACTCGCCGAGTCTGAGCGCTTACAGTGGCCAAGTTGTCAGTTCGCCCACCTTTTTTGCATTTGCAAAAGGAGCTGGTGTGATGGGGGAGGCGGGGCCAGAAGCCATTATGCCACTGACTCGATCAGCCGATGGTTCGCTAGGTGTTCGTGCCTTAACAACCCGCCAACCTGAGATTTCATCAACTGCGGGTGGCGGAGCGCCACAGGTTTACATTGAGATAAATGACAGTGGTACCAGCTCACAGTCTTCATCTGGATACGAGCAGTTTGGCAGTGAAATTGGCCGTTTCGTCGAAAATAAATACAGAGAGTTGATACAAAAAGATTTAGGTCAGCGAGGCGCTATTACAACTGCCATCCAAGGGGGTAGATAGTGATAAAGGTATTCACGTTCTGCCCCCGGGTAGAGGCTACGGCAAAAACCGAGTTTCGAACCCGAGAGATTCAGTTTGGTGACGGGTATATCCAGCGGGCCGGTGATGGGATAAACACCAAATCAACGGAATGGACACTCCAGTTTGTTGGGGATTGGGACTACATCAAGCCAATCCTCGATTTTCTGGATGAGCATCAGGGACACACCGCTTTTGAATGGACTAACCCCATGGGTGAGCTGGGCCTTTATGTTTGCAAGGCATATGACCCGACAGCAAAAGGTAAAAACTCAGCCGGTAAACCGATGTTTCAGCTCAATGTCCCCCTCGAAATTGCTTATCATCCGTAAGGTTTAATATGGGTATAAAACACGATTATCAAACGCTAGACCCCGGCAACGAGGTATGGCTTTATGCGGTTGATTGCTCGGACTTTAATGGTCCTGAACTTTTTTTCCATAATCATAAAATACCGTACACCTCTCAAGAATTACGAGCGGCAGACGGGGATATCACCAAACTTCCAGTAAAGTCTCTCTGGTGGCAAGGGATTGAATACTTACCGTGGCCAGTGGAATTGACCGGAATAGAAATAGCCGGTGACGGCACAGCTCCCAGGCCTTCACTCAGGGTGGGAAATATTGATGGCACAATCAGTGCGATGTGTCTCGCATATCAAGATCTGGCACAGGCCAAAATTAAGGTACACAAAACCTTTTCTCATTATCTTGATGCTCGAAATTTTTTAGAGGGCAACCCCTCAGCCAGCCCAGATGATGAAACTCTTTATATCTACTTCATTGATCGTAAATCTGGCGAAGGCACTGATGGTATCCAGTTCGATTTATCCGGCCCTTACAATCTGCAAGGTATTAAAATTCCCCGAGAGCAAATTCAGGGGAGCGTTTGCCGTCATTGTATGCGGGGCTGGTATCGAACGGGGCGGGGCTGCGACTATGCTGGATCGCTGTACTTTGATGAAGATGATAACCCAACCGATGATCCAAGTCGTGACGAATGTAGCGGATCGCTTCGGGCCTGCAAACTTCGCCATGGTACTGAACCTTTGCCTTATGGTGCGGAGCCGGGTTCGTCGCTCTTAAGGAGATAAGTATGCAGAAGAAAACCCAGGCAGCGATTTTTGCGCATGCTGAGAAAGACTACCCCCGCGAGGCTTGCGGTTTAATTTGTCGCAAGGGGCGGACGGAGAAATACTTTCCGTGCCGCAATCAGTCCACTGAGCCACGCGAAAATTTCATTTTGCACCCGGAAGATTACGCCGCAGCCGAGGGCTGGGGGCGTGTCACCCATATTGTTCACAGTCACCCTGATGCAACAACCCAACCCAGTAATGTTGATCATGCCCAGTGTGACATGTCCGAGTTACTCTGGGTTATTGTCAGTTGGCCGGAAGGTGACTTACGAATAGTTGAGCCGATTATAGGGCCGCGACCACTCGAGGGGCGTCCGTTCGTGCATGGGGTGTGGGACTGCTTCAGCATTATTCGCGACTGGTACAAGCTGGAACGAGGTATTGATCTCCCCAATTTTGAACGCTCACCCTGCTGGTGGGAATCCGGTACCGAAAATTTGTACATGGATAATTATAGCAACGCGGGGTTTGTGGAGATTGACGGCGAGTTATTGCCTGGTGATGTCATTATCATGCAAGTAAGCGCGCCAGTTCCGAACCATGCAGCAATCTATATCGGCGATGGGATGATGATTCATCACATGTACGGGCATATGAGTAAAAGGGTGCCATTTGGCGGGTATTATCAAGATCGCACTACAGTAAAGTTGCGACATAAAGCCCTGATGTTATGATTATCAGTAATTAACTGATGAGTGTAACGATATGAAAAATATATTTATGGTAATTCTTTTGTTGGGGCTATCGGGCTGCGCTACAACCGCTGTTAAACCAAGCAATGCGCTACAAGCACCCAAGGAAAGAGTATTTTTATATCAAAACTTGCTACCAGGTGCCTCGCAACTGACAGTGGTCAGAGATAGTGGTTTCCTTGGTGGTGGATGCTATGCGGCAGTATTCCTTAATGGAAAGAAGGCCGCAAGTTTAAATCCCGGCGAAAAAGTTAGTTTTTATTTGTTGCCTGGGGAGTGGATGATTGGGTTTCAGGGAGAAGGTAAAGTCTGTATCGCTGACGAACTCCCAACAGAACAGGAGATTAATTTAAAAGCAGGACAAAGCAAAGGGGTTAGGCTGTTTTCTGACCCAAGCGGAAACTTAGATATAAAACCCATAAGTTTGAATTGAAACTAAGCCGCCGAGAGGCGGTTTTTTTGTGCGTGGAGTAATAAATGCGAAGAAAAATAACTCTCGGTGGAGTTTTAGGTAAGAAATTCGGGCGGGAATATAACTGGGATGTATCCAACCATAAAGAAGCAATAGAAGCTCTAAGTTTACAAATTAAGGGATTTAGGCAGTTTCTGCTTGATAGTGAATCCAAGGGGCTTACATTTGCGGTCTTTAATGGGAAACGGAATATTGGTGAGAATGAATTAAGTCTTAACGGTAAAGAACCTATCCGTATTATCCCCGTTATTATTGGTAGTAAGAAAGCAGGTGTATTCCAAACAATACTTGGAGCAGTTCTTGTCGCCGTGGGTGCGGTTATGACTTGGATGTCTGGTGGTACTGCAAGCCCTTTAGCCGCTGGTTTTTTTAAAGTCGGTGCAGCAATGATGCTCGGTGGTGTGGTGCAAATGTTATCACCGCAACAGGGCGGACTTGCATCAAGGCAATCAGCAGAGAACACCCCAAGCTATGCGTTTGGTGGGCCTGTGAATACAGTGGCGCAGGGAAACCCTATCCCCATCGGTTACGGTGAGCGAATTATCGGCGGTGCCATTATTTCAGCCGGTATCTATACCGAAGATCAGATGTAACTACTAACTTTAATATTGAACCGCCTCCGGGCGGTTTTTTTTCGCCTGGAGAAAAGTATGTCGGCAATTGTTGGTAAAAAGGCGGGTGGTTCAGACAGTCATACTCCGGTTGAATCACCGGATTCATTAATTGCTACTTCATTTGCAAAGATGCTGCTGGTATTGGGCCATGGTGAGTGGGTTGGTGGGCTGGATAATACTCGTATTTTTCTGGATGGGACGCCAATCGGCAATGCGGACGGCAGTGTCAATTTTCCCGGTGTGCAGTGGGAGTTTCGCCCTGGAACCCAGCATCAAACTTATATTCAGGGAATGCCAGATGTTCAGAATGACATTGCTGTGGGCGTTGAGCTGAAATATGAAACTCCATGGGTTAAGGCAATCACCAATACTGATCTCTCTGCCGTGCGCGTTCGCCTGTCATGGCCGGTATTGCAGCAACAGCTCGATAATGGCGATGTTGTTGGATATCGAGTGGAGTACGCGATTGATTTAGCAACCGGTGGCGGGGCTTACAATGAGGTTTTACGGTCTGCGGTCGATGGTAAATCAACAACGGGGTACCCACGCTCTCACCGTATTGATTTGCCCGCGTCAACAGAGGGTTGGCAGATCCGCGTTCGGAGGATAACACCAAATACTACAAATACAGCCCGGGTTGCCGATCGGATGTTAGTTGATGCCGTCGTCGAAATTGTTGACGCAAAATTGCGCTACCCGAATCTGGCGTTGCTGTATATCCAGTTTGATGCAAAACAGTTCCAGAACATCCCGACAATAACGTGCAAACCAAAAATGGACATAATTCGCGTCCCATCAAATTATGATCCTATTAACAGAACTTATTCCGGTGTTTGGGATGGCACATTTAAATGGGCATGGACCAATAACCCAGCCTGGATTTTCTATGACCTCTGCATTAATGAGGAATATGGGCTGGGCCAATGGATTAAGGCAAATAATCTCTCAACCTCAAAATGGGAATTGTACGAGATAGCAAAATATTGTGATCAGCTTGTCCCTGACGGTCGCGGCGGTACCGAGCCTCGCCACCTATGTGATGTTTATATCCAAGGGCAAGAAGATGCAATTAACGTTCTGAGTGACATCATTAGTATATTTTCTGGCATGTTCTATTGGGCTGGCGGCGAGATCAGGGCGCTGGCCGATATGAGCCGTCCGGTTGATATGGTTTACTCTCGCGCTAATGTGAAAGATGGTTTTCAGTATAGCTCGGCCAGTGAGCGAACCCATTACAGCCAGGCTATGGTGTCATATTCAAACCCTGACAACCGTTATCAGGATGATATTGAACCTGTCGTCGTTCGGTCCCTAGTTAGGCGTTACGGTACTTTAAATGCTGACATAACGGCAATAGGCTGTACTCGGCGCAGTGAGGCTATTCGCCGGGGTAAGTGGGTTCTCTATACCAATGAAAAGGATAGGGCGGTTTCGTTCACTGTGGGGCTTGAGGGCCGCATTCCCTTGCCGGGTTGGGTTGTTGGGGTTGCAGATCAGCTATTGGCTGGGCGAGTGCTTGGAGGGCGCATAAGTAGCGCAGTCGGGCGCAATGTTACCCTTGATCGCAAGCCTGACGCAAAGCCAGGGGATCGCCTTATTGTTAACCTTCCGAGCGGGGTGGCGCAGGCGAGAACGGTGCAATCAGTGAATGATAAAGTAGTCACTGTTAGTGTTGCATACAGTGAATTACCTGCCGCTGAATGTGCCTGGAGTGTTGATGCCGATGATCTGGCAGTACAGCTCTATCGCGTTGTTGGCATCAAGGACGCATCAACAGAGAAGGATATAGCCTATGAAATTAATGCTATTGAGTACGATGAAAATAAATGGGCCAAGATAGAAAGCGGCGCAATTATTGAAGATCGCCCGATTAGCGTAATCCCACCAGGTGTTCAGCCGCCACCAAAAAACATTGAAATAACCAGTTTTTCTGCAATAGCCCAAGGGCTTGCTGTCACCACCTTGCATGTAGAATGGGATGCCGCTGAA
Source organism: Yersinia kristensenii (assembly GCF_900460525.1). Classification (NCBI taxonomy): domain Bacteria; kingdom Pseudomonadati; phylum Pseudomonadota; class Gammaproteobacteria; order Enterobacterales; family Yersiniaceae; genus Yersinia; species Yersinia kristensenii. Next base: position 183,850 of record NZ_UHIY01000001.1, on the reverse strand, counting down.
AGTGCAATTGCTTACGAGGCCGAGTGGCGGCGCGATAATGGCAACTGGATCGCCGCCCCGCGCACGTCTACACGTAGCTTTGATGTTACGGGTATTTACGCCGGGCGCTATCAGTGCAGAGTCAGGGCTATCAATGCGGCTGAGATATCAAGTATCTGGGCCAACGCCACTGAAACAGCCTTAAACGGTAAAGAGGGAAACCCTCCTATGCCTGTGGGCTTTGCGGCCACAAGCATCATATTCGGCATAACATTGAATTGGGGCTATCCGGCTGGCGCGGAAGATGCCCTAAAAACAGAGATTCAATACAGTCTGTCAGCAAATGGCACTGATGCCATGCTGTTGAGTGATGTGCCGCATCCGCAGCGCAACTACACAATGCAGGGATTAAGGGCGGGGCAGGTATTCTATTTCCGCGCCCGGATAGTAGATAAATCCGGAAACCAGTCACCGTGGACGGGCTGGATTCAAGGCATGTCAAGCGCGGACGCTGGGCCGATTCTAGAAGCCATTGGCGATGAGTTTCTTTCTAGCGAAACCGGAAAAGAATTAACAAGTAAGATTGAAAGTAATACAGATGCAATTATCGAAAACTCATTAGCTAATAGCGAAGATGCAATAACAAAATGGGCTCATTACGGTGAGAATAGAGCAGGGATAATTGAAGTTCGCAGGGTTCAGGCTGATGCTGAAAAATCATTTGCTGAATATCAATTAGCCGTTATTACGTCATTTGACGGTGTTAATTCATCAATAACAGACATAAGGACGGCTCAATCTGATGCTGAAAGAGCATTCTCTGAATTCAAAACTCAAACTTCTGTTAAATTTGGCGAACAAGACGCGGTAATACAGACCAAAGCAACTACGGTGTTTAACTCAACGGGAGGTAGTGCCCTTTATAGTATTAAGGCGGGCGTTAATTATAACGGAAGATACTATGATGCTGGGATGGTTATCGGCGTTGAAGTGTCTAATGGTGTTGTTAAGTCTCAAATTGGATTTAATGCGGACAGCTTCATTCTCTTAAGCGGGCCAGAGGGCAATAAATTTTCACCGTGGGCAGTCGTCAACGGACAGACATATATTGCTGCGGCATTTATACAAGACGGAACTGTTAGTAACGCGAAAATTGGTCAGTATATTATGTCCAATAATTACGTTGTTGGCATGCTGGGCTGGATAATAGATAAATCTGGTAATGCTGAATTTAATAACGTTACTATTCGCGGAACGGTATACGCAACAGCGGGTAAATTTAGCGGAACAATTGAGAGTAATGATGGGTATTTTGGTGGCACTATTTATGCACGAAAAATCATTGGTGATGTTGTACAGGGAACGCATTTAAAAGGATATATAACATCAACTGGAGTAGTGACGGGAAGTGTCACGGAACGGGTGCCAAGCGGCGTATTATGGAGCGTTTTTTCTTTTGATTCTGCGGATTTTGATAGAACATTAATTATAAATGGAGATGTAACTTGGGGATCCATTTATGGCGGTAACGATTTGGGCGTTTATGTAAATGGAATTAATTTACTTAATTTTGTAACCGGAGGGTCTGCAACTCCGGCTCAAACAGTCGGTGGTGTTTCTTTTAATATACCATCTACAAATGTGGGTGGTCGTGATGTTTTAAGCATTAGATATAATAATTTTAGCGGGGGAAGTTCTAATGTTCCGCCATTATTTAATGCAACGGTATTAGTCTGCAAAAAAGGAAGTGGTGGAGTTCGTGTTGGCCCGAACAATGTGGCTACATAAATTCAATATACGAACTCCAAAAACTTAATGGCAACTGGACTAGTTAATTACAAATAATAGTGAGAACAATTTATGGCTTGGTATAGAGCAGGAACAATTACAAGCGCCGGTAATGTGATTACTGGTGTTGGAACAAAGTGGCTAGATAATAAGATGGGTATCGGGGCTGGGCAGATGTTATTAGTGCCGGGCGACGGCCCAGTTAAGATGTATGAAATATTAGCTGTTGATAGTGATACTAAATTAAGACTTGTCACAATACCATCCCCCGCCTTATCCGGTGCATATGCAATAGTTTCATTTTACAATGATTCATTTCCTGATTTCGCAAGAAGATTAGCTGCACAGTTAAGTTATTATCAATCTCAGATGGATGGCTGGCAAAAGATAATGACAGGCACCGGCAATGTAACAATAATTGCACCGGATGGGACAAGTGTAGTTATACCGTCTTTTTCAAGCTTAGTAACAAAACAGCAGTTTGATACATTGAGCAATGATGCATTCACAGCAAGCAAGATTGTTAATACGCAGTGGATTAATCTCACTCTACTAAACGGGTGGATATTGCCCGTGGGGTTCGCCGCCCGCGCTGTATATCGAAAAGTTTTGGGTTTGATTTTCATTGAAATGTATATATCTGGTGGCGCGGCAGCATCTATTGCGTTCACGTTGCCAGCAGGTTATAGACCGACTAAAGCAACTTTTGTAACGAGTATCGCAGGAACTCCATCGAACCCGGCAACTTCTGTTCCGCGATTAACAATCGGAACGAATGGTAATGGCACCATATACGACGTAGCCCCTGGCTCCGTTGCCGGTGTTAGCTTATGTTTTTCTTTAGAGTGATATATCTATGAAAATAAACAAATTAGATAATGCCGGTTTTTATTTAGAAGACCACGTTCAAGGCGATTTACCATCCAATTGGACAAAGGATTTAGTGGGTGATGGCTATTACAAAGCTCAATATCAAAACGCAGCAAAAAATCTAGAAACGGGGGAGTGGTATGGCGGTAAGTGGGTCGAAACAGATGGCCCGACGGCTGCTGATATTGAGCACGCTAAAGCATTTCATATTGCAGCAGCTAACACAGAAAAATCGACTATCATGTCTCATGCATCAAACATGATTGATGCGCTGTCAGATGAAATTGAAGCACTGGAAGAGGGCGGTGATGATGTGCCGGTGCAACTTCGTTCAGACTTGAAAATATGGAAGCAATATCGAGTGAAAGTGAAAAGCATCAACGTTTCACTATCGCCGGATATCGAGTGGCCAGTCGTTCCTGAATAAATCTTCTTAGTAGATCCAGCGTCTTAGTTAAAACTATCAAAACCTCACTTCACAAGAAAAATCTCATTGATTACACTGTATGCATATACAGTTAATTATAGATGTGGATGATGATTTTTTACAATCTTTCTCAGCTTCGTGAAATCGTTCTTATCCCGTTGTTTAACGAGACAATTCCTGCTGGCTTTCCCAGCCCAGCCGCGGATTATGTCGAGCGACCATTGGATCTGAATGAGCTATGTATTGCTCACCCGGCCGCAACTTACTTTGTGCGGGTGTCGGGCAATTCAATGACCGGGGCCGGTATCTATGACGGCTCACTGCTTGTTGTCGATCGGAGTGTCACGGCACAACATGGCGATATTATTATTGCGGCCGTTGGTGGAGAGTTCACAGTGAAAAAGCTGTGCTTACATCCGGTTGTACAGCTGGAAGCGATGAACCCAGACTATGCACCCATTGTTTTGAGTGACGGAGGTGACGATTTAGAAACTTTCGGTGTGGTGAAATACGTTATTAACGATGCTGCAAATGTTTGCCCTCGCTGATGTGAATTCGTTTTATGCGTCCTGTGAGTCTGTTTTCCGGCCGGACTTGCAGGGAAAGCCGATTGTTGTACTTTCGAACAACGATGGCTGTGTGATAGCTCGCAGCCGCGAAGCAAAACTTGTTGGCATAAGAATGGGCGAACCCTATTTCAAGATAAAAGGGTTAATTCAACAGCACGGTGTTGTGACGTTTAGCAGTAATTATGAACTTTATGCTGATATGTCTAACCGGGTCATGACGGTACTGGAAACCATGTCACCGGCTACGGAAATATACTCAATTGATGAAGCGTTTCTCAATGTAACTGGCATCAATAATTGTATGAGCCTGGATAAGTTTGGGCGTAATATCCGACAGCGCGTATTGCAGTGGACAGGGCTTACTGTTGGGGTTGGTATCGCACAAACCAAAACCCTCGCTAAATTGGCTAATCACGCAGCTAAGCAGTGGACTCGAACCGGTGGTGTGCTGGATTTATCAGATCCTGATAGGCAGCGTAAGTTACTCGCAATAACGCCGGTTCAAGATATCTGGGGAATTGGCCGGAGGATTGGCAAAAAGCTAAATCTACTGGGCATTAACACAGCGTTACAGCTAGCAGATACAAACTCTCAATTTGTGCGTAAAAATTTCAATGTGGTGTTAGAAAGAACGGTCAGAGAGCTCAACGGTGAGCAATGCCTGGAGCTTGAAGAGTTCGCACCTACCAAACAGCAGATTGTTTGCAGTCGGTCTTTCGGGGAGCGGATCACGGATTATCAGGATATGCGTGAGGCCATCTGTGGGTATGCTGGCCGTGCTGCTGAGAAGTTGCGCGGCGAGCATCAATACTGCCGACACATATCAGCTTTTATCAAAACCAGCCCTTTTGCATTGAATGAGCTTTACTACGGGAACATGGTGAGCACTAAGCTTCATATCCCCACGCAGGACTCGCGTGACATCATTGCCGCCGCTGTCGGCTGTCTCGATGCGATCTGGAAAGACGGCTATCGCTATCAAAAGGGTGGAGTGATGCTGGGTGATTTTTACAGTCAGGGTATAGCTCAACTGGGATTGTTCGATGATAACCGGCCAAAGGTTAACAGCGCCGCGTTAATGGCAGTTCTGGACGATATCAATAAATCAGGCAAAGGAAAGGTGTGGTTTGCGGCGCAGGGCATACAGAAAGCATGGCAGATGAAACGAGAGATGCTATCGCCAGCTTACACGACTCGCTGGTCTGAGTTACCTGTAGTTAGATGAATGATAAAATAGAGCATCTAACAGTTGAGTAAGTTCAGGGCAATATAGGCGAAAAAAAACCTCTGGGTTAGCAGAGGTTTTTTAATCGTCAAAGGAGCCGCGTATCTTTTGCGTATCCTTTTTGGTCCAAACTAGGTCAGTGCTTCGTCCGGTCATTTATCATAAGTTACTGGTTTATATGATACTGTCCGGTCACTGTCCTATCAAAAGTGGTGGAGCTGGGGGGATTTGAACCCCCGTCCGAAATTACTACGCCGTCGGCACTACATGCTTAGTCCAGTCATTACATTCGCCGGTTAGCTGCGGACGGACACGCTACTAACAAACTATCCTGATTGGGTTTAACGCTTTCACCCCAGGCAAGGTGTCCACGCGATCTCTTTTAGGTTTGACCTCTCTTGATCCCCGTCCTAAGAGCGGAGGCTAGGGAGAGAGGGAATCTTCAGTTTCTTAGGCTGATTAAGCTGCTAAAGCAGCAGATTCGTATTGCGAGTCGTTTGCAATTATTTTTTTTGCGGTTTTTTACGAGGCCTCCGCACCTCGGCATGCACCTTGGGTTTCGCGAATCCCGTCGAATCCAGAATCAGCCCCAAAGAACTTCGCTAGTATAACAGAACTATGTCCTGTTAAGCCAGTCACTTAACGATTTGCGTGCTTCATGATGCGGGCTTTGTCTAACTTCCACTCACGATCTTTAATATCATCGCGTTTATCGTGATCTTTTTTACCTTTGGCGACACCGATTTTAACTTTAACCCAAGCGTTTTTCCAATATACGGAAAGAGCAACAACGGTAAAACCGTCGCGATTAACTTTACCAATCAGTGAGTCCAGCTCGCGTTTGTTGAGTAGCAGTTTACGGGTACGCATTGGCTCACAGACAACATGCGTCGATGCCACGTTTAACGGCGTAATTGTGGCACCAAACAAAAATGCCTCACCGTTTCTAAAGGTTACGTAGCTATCACTAATGTTGGCTTTTCCAGCACGCAGAGATTTTACTTCCCAACCTTGCAGTGAAAGACCTGCCTCGAACTCTTCTTCAATGAAGTATTCATGGCGGGCGCGTTTATTTTGCGCAATGGTTGCGGAACCGGGTTTGTATGCTTTTTTCTTTGTCATAGTATTGATCATTATACTGTATGCGGAGGCGAATGAAATCCTTTCCCGCAGGATGCCTGTGCATTTTGTCTCATTTGTTGTGAAGAATGCCTGGCAGATTTTTTGTCTGGCGGTAGATAAATGGTATTATAAGTACGTTTTATGTCTCACAGGAAATGTTATGCCACAGATTAGCCGCTCTGCGTTGGTTCCATTTAGCGTAGAACAGATGTATCAACTGGTTAATGATGTTCACTCTTATCCAGAATTTTTACCGGGTTGTACTGGAAGCCGGGTCCTTGATGCTACCGAAAATGAAATGACGGCTGCTGTCGATGTTGCTAAAGCCGGAATAAGTAAAACTTTCACGACACGTAATACATTAACTGATAACCAGAGTATCGATATGCAACTGGTGGATGGACCGTTTCGTAAGTTAATGGGAGGGTGGTATTTTACTCCACTGAGTGCAGATGCCTGTAAAGTTGAATTGCACCTTGATTTTGAATTTACTAATAAGCTGATTGAGTTAGCTTTTGGTAGAGTATTCAAGGAACTAGCTGGTAATATGGTGCAAGCATTCACCCAAAGGGCTAAAGAGGTTTACAGTGTCTGATATTCGCGTTGAGGTAGTTTATGCCTTACCTGAACGCCAATATTTGCGGGTTGTTTCTCTTGACGGAGGAAGCACCGTTGAGGAGGCAATCAGAGCTTCAGGTCTGCTTGAATTGCGACCAGATATTGATCTAACAAAAAATAAAGTGGGTATTTATAGTCGTCCGGTTAAGCTTGGCGATAAGCTTAATGATGGTGATAGAGTCGAGATATATCGCCCATTAATTGCGGATCCTAAAGAGTTGCGACGGCAGCGTGCTGAACAAGCAAAAAAATAAGGCACAATCTGCGCCTTATTTTTTGTTGTAGCCCTGGACTGCCATTGAAGAATAACCTGAACCATTGTGTGGCTGCGTAAGCATTAATAGGTTTTTGTACCTAAAACCCTAATCAGTAATCCTTTCCTCAACCTGTTCTGCAATCGTCGGATAAATCAATTTGCTACTAGCGTTGGTTCATTTTTGATATCAGTTAGCACACCACTGCTATCAAAGGTCAACGTTAATGTTTGTTGCGTAACTTTTTCGTGACCAGGTTGCTGACGGAATACATAAAACCACGTTTTAGTTCCAAACGGATCCTGCAACATTGGGGTACCTAAGGTATATGCCACTTGTTGCTGGGTCATACCCTTATGAATTTTGGACGCATCATTAGGTGATAAATAGTTACCCTGATTAATATCAGGCCGGTAGACCACCTTCTCCAGCGTTGAACAACCCGCAGTAAGCATTGCAAGCATCACAGCGGTGGCAGTCAGCATTTTACAGCGCATAGTAATCACATTCCTTTAGGGCGTAGGATGACGATGATAATAGACCTTGCAGCAGTTGGAAACCTTTACAGGGCACCTGTATGACCTCTAGAAAGGAAAAAAGTTAATCTTTTCTATGCTGCGAGCAATTCTTTTGCATTTGCCAAGGTGTTTTTCGTCACTTCACTACCGCCCAGAAGGCGCGCCAACTCTTGCAAGCGGGCTTTTTTATCTAACCGATGCATATGGGTTTCGGTTTCAGTGCCGTCAGTTTGTTTACTCACAAAGAAATGTTGATGGCCACAACCTGCAACTTGGGGGAGATGAGTCACACACATCACTTGAGTAGATTCGCCTAACTGGCGCAATAGGCGGCCTACTATGGCTGCTGTTGGCCCACTAATACCCACATCAACTTCATCAAAGATTAGTGCAGGAGTATCCATTTTACGCGCAGTAATGACCTGAATAGCCAATGCAATGCGCGAAAGCTCACCACCTGAAGCAACCTTAGCCAGCGGTTGCAGTGGTTGACCTGGGTTAGTGGTGACGCCGAATTCAATTCGGGTAGCACCTTCCGCACTCAGGTGCTCCGGTTCAAATAGGGTTTCAATGGCGAATTTGCCGTGTGGCATGGATAGTTCGCGCATACTCTCAGTAATCAGCATGGCCAATTCGTCAGCATAATGCTGGCGTTCTTCATGTAAGCGTTTGGCGATGGCCAATGCATGCTGATAGTGAGTATTGACTACATGGCTGAGTTGTTCGTGATCATTTTCTTGTTGTGATAGCTGTTCTTGCTCATCGAGCAATTGTTGATGAAATTGTGGTAAATCTTCCGGCGCAACATGGTGCTTACGGGCCAGATTTAATTGGCGAGATAATCGCTGTTCCAGTTCATACAAACGATTTGGGTCCATATCAAACTGTTCGGCATAGTGGCGTAATTCATCACTGGCTTCACTGATTTGGATTGAAGCCTCTTCAAGCATATTCAACAGATTATTAAATTGTTCATCCATTCCTGCCAGTTCTGTTAACTGACTCTTGGCTGAGTAAAGTTGGCTGAGAATATTATTATGTTCGTCATCTGACAGCAGCTGCAATGTCTGTTGGCTGAGAGACAACAACTGCCCACTGTTAGCCAGGCGTTTATATTCGACATCAATTTGTTCATATTCCCCAGCTTGTGGGGCAAATGAATTTAATTCTTTTAACTGATAATGCAATAGCTCGTGGCGAGCATTACGTTCCAGCGATTGTTGCTGATGCAGTGCCAACGCGCGGCAGCTTTGATGCCAGCTTTGATAAGCCGCTTTCATTTCTGCCAATAAGGTAGATTGGCCTGCGTAGGCATCCAATAATTGCTTTTGATGGTCAGGTTTTAGCAATAATTGATGGGCATGCTGGCCGTGAATTTGGATCAAATGTTGGCCCAGTTCCCTCAATTGGGATAAAGGCACCGCGGTTCCGTTAATAAATCCCCTTGAGCGGCCATCAGTGCCGATAGCGCGGCGTAGCAAGCATTCATTGCTATCATCAAGGTGGTTGTTTTCTAACCACTGACGGGCAGATGGAGTATCTGCCAGTGAGAAACGAGCACAAATATCGGCACGAGTTGCCCCTAAACGTACCATACTGCCGTCTGAACGGCTGCCAAGGCACAGCCCCAATGCATCTATAGCTATGGATTTACCCGCCCCTGTTTCACCAGTAATTGCCGTCATTCCGGGCTGAAAATCAATTTCTAACTCACGTACAATTGCAAAATTACTAATGGTTAATTGGGCCAGCATGGTAAATCTCCTGTACATAAACACATGTCTGTATTTGAATACAGTATAGACTGGTTTTATATACAGTAAAGACCCTGAGGCACTTTTCAGAATAATTTTTTTGACCACCCCAACTTTGTACTTAACGTATTGAAATAGCTGTAGTCCTTAGGATGAATAAGATTGAGATGGAAATCACTGCGCCGAATTAAAACTTCCTCACCCTCCTGAATTGGCAGTGCTATCTGGCTGTCACAACTAATTTCCAGGTCACTGGTGATTTGGGAAAATTTAAGGCGGATGGTACTGCTACTATTAATGACGAGTGGGCGAGCGGTTAGAGTATGTGGGAACATGGGAACCAAAACGATAGCATCCAGTGTTGGTGTCAATATAGGGCCTCCTGCTGAGAGGGAATAAGCGGTTGAACCGGTGGGAGTGGCAATGATCAGGCCATCAGAACGTTGAGAAAATGCAAAGCGATCATCGATATATACTTCGAATTCGATCATATGGGCTACTTTGCCTGGGTGCAAAACGACCTCATTGATTGCGGTACTTATCCGGCTTTGCTGGTCTGTTCGCGTGACTTGTGCTTCTAGTAAGAAACGTTGTTCGTTGAGGTATTCACCTTCCAGCACATCGGAAAGTTGTTGTTGCGCATTATCGGGGTCTAAATCGGTCAAAAAGCCCAGATTGCCTCGGTTGACACCGATCACTTTGATATCATAGCGGGCAAGTACCCGAGCGGCACCCAGCATATTGCCATCACCCCCGACCACGACGGCTAAGTCAGCTTTTTGGCCAATATCCGCCAAACTACCTGTAACGGCATCGGTTAAATTGAGATCGTTAGCAATCTGTTGTTCAACCATCACGTCATATCCCCTGGCGATTAACCAGTGGTAGAGCATTTCATGGGTGGCAAGTGCAGCCGGGTGGCGTGGGTGACCGACGATACCAATACAATTGAATCTTTTATTATTCATTGCCGTGATTTTCCTCACAGGGGTGTCTTTTACCCCACATTATGACCGGTTCCCTTGAATCCCCGGTTTTGATCCCCATAATAAGCCAAGTAGCGAGATTAATGCTAAAACGCGGAGATATCCATGAGTAGTAAAGAACAGAAAGCCCCAAACGAGCAAGTCTCGGAAGAAATGGAAAATGCAGCAGAGCAGCAAGTGGAAGCAACACAAGAGACGGGTGAAGGTTTAGATCCGCGTGTTGCCGAGCTTGAAGTGCAGTTGGCTGCGGCCTTACAGCGTGAGCGAGAAAGTTTGCTACGTGCCAAGGCTGAAGTTGAGAATATCCGTCGTCGCACTGAACAGGATGTTGAAAAGGCGCATAAATTTGCATTGGAAAAATTCTCATCTGAATTATTGCCAGTGATCGACAATCTAGAGCGCGCTCTGGATACTGCTGACAAAACCAATGAGGAATTGACTGCGATGATAGAAGGTGTCGAACTGACCCTAAAATCATTGCTTGATGCCGTAGGTAAATACGGTATTCAAGTTGTCAGCGAGACAAATGTACCGTTTAACCCTGAAGTTCATCAGGCTATGACGATGCTTGAATCTGCTGATCACGAACCAAACCACGTGATGATGGTGATGCAGAAAGGCTATACGCTGAATGGCCGCTTGTTACGCCCGGCGATGGTCGCGGTATCTAAAGCAAAAGCTTAAGGTGTTCTGATAGATAAAAGGCACCTTTATGGGTGCCTTTTTTGCTTTTCTTTTTAGCAAATGACGTTTTATTCTGCCGTTGGCAGCTTAGGTTGCCAGTCAATGGGTTGCTGACCATGCTGCTGCAATAGTTGGTTAGCTTGTGAAAAGTGTTTACAGCCAAGAAAGCCACGATGTGCGGAGAGGGGGGATGGGTGTGGAGCTTTCAAAATAAAATGGCGCTGGGTATCAATGATTCGACCCTTTTTCTGCGCATGCGCTCCCCACAGCATAAAAATCACACCATCACGATGTTCATTCAGCGCCGCAATGACTTTATCGGTAAAGGTTTCCCAGCCAAGGTTGGCGTGAGAGTGTGCGTTACCTGCTTCGACCGTCAGCACAGTATTGAGTAGCAATACACCTTGCTCAGCCCAGCTTTGTAAAAAACCATGGTTAGGGCGCTGGAAGCCGGGAATATCAGTGGCGAGCTCTTTGTAGATGTTGACCAAAGAGGGCGGTGCGGGTACGCCGGGTAAGACGGAAAATGAGAGTCCATGAGCCTGATTAGGGCCGTGGTATGGGTCTTGGCCCAAAATAACGACTTTGACCTGATTCAATTCAGTCAGGCGAAAGGCATTAAAGACATCTTTTTGTGGCGGGTAGATGATTTTGCCAGCACTGCGTTCTGCTGCTACATAGGCCAGCGTATCTTTAAAGTAAGGTTGCTCTTTTTCGTGGCCGATCACATCGTGCCAGCTAAGGGAGGCGGGCATAATCACTCTCCTTGGTTTCTCTAATATATTGATATGCGCTAGCTTACCGTTTCAAACCTGTGAGTGAAACTGTTAAACCAGCGTCTGTGATGTGATGATGTTTTTTTGACCTTTTTATGCAAAAAATGTTGAAAATTCACAAAAAAAATTGCTGTAAGTCAGATTGATAAAATTGATATAAAACATAAATTTGCCTATGACATGATTGCCACGTGGGTTAAAAGATTGATTTATGTCAAAGAAATGCAGTGGTTTGACTGGTATACAGAACAATAAGACAACAATGGTTTTACCAAATAACCAAGATAGTTTTTTCCCCTTGGAATTTATAGCCGTATTACGGAGGCCCCAAATGATTACTGGTATTCAAATTACTAAAGCTAACAATGAAGCCTTGCTGAACTCTTTCTGGCTGTTAGATGATGAAAAATCTGAATTGCGCTGTGTTTGCGCTAAAGCTGGTTACGCCGAAGATCAAATCGTTCCGGCCAGTGAGTTAGGCCAGATCGAATATCGTGAAGTTCCGCTGGAAGTTCAGCCAACTGTACGTGTTGAAGGTGGTCAGCATTTGAACGTCAACGTTCTGCGCCGCGAAACACTGGAAGATGCAGTCAAACATCCAGAGAAATATCCTCAGTTGACGATTCGTGTATCCGGTTATGCTGTACGTTTCAACGCACTGACACCAGAACAACAGCGTGATGTGATTACTCGTACTTTCACTGAAAGTCTGTAATTCTTGTCATAGCAATTAATTTTCTAAACATTAAGTTTTAGAATGTAAAGGGAGCCTCTCGGCTCCCTTTTTTGTTCCTGTGATTTATTGGTCGGGAAGTTAGACTGTGATCACAATATTCAACTTATATAAATAAATCTTATCAAATCTATTTAAGAACTCATCCGACGTGTCGATAGATAAAGCTATTGAGCCTAACTCAATATTGGAATTATCTATGACAAGGAGTTGGCATGAGCATATCTGTCAGTTTGGCCAGACCTGTTCCATTAGCAGGATTGATGAGCCAAGCAAACCCATTGGAACAGGTCAATATCCCAGAGAAGAGTGGGGGGTTGGTTCAAAGAGAATCCACGATATCCCCCACCACTCAGGCGGGTCATGAGCTGTATTACAGCATGCTCGCTAATCTTAGCTTGCCACGTAGTCACGAAGCCTCTGCCGGGAGTAATAATGTTCCTATCATAAGCGGGCAAGGATCACAGTCAGCTGACTATTCATTAGCATTGCTCGCTAAAGATGTTTACGCTCCTGTTGCTGGAAGTCTGAGCGGATTTACACGTTTGAGTGACAATGCGTTACTCTCCGCAGGTATTGATCCAGCCAGTTTATCTGATAGCGCCTCTGGTTTTCAGGCCGGAATTTACAGTGATAATCAGCAGTATGTTCTCTCTTTCGCCGGGACGAATGATATTCAGGATTGGTTAAGTAATATTCGGCAAGCGACGGGTTATGAGGATATTCAATATAATCAGGCGGTTGCTTTGGGGAAAACAGCCAAAATGGCATTTGGTGATGCATTAGTGATTACCGGGCATTCATTAGGCGGTGGACTGGCAACTACAGCGGCATTAGCCAGCGGGACTTTTGCTGTGACGTTTAATGCCGCAGGTGTTTCCGACCATACATTAAATCGCTTGGGGTTAAATCCTGCTCAGGCGCGACAGTCCGCGGAGAATGGTGGTGTGCGGCGCTATAGTGAGCAATATGACCTACTGACAGATACTCAAGAGTCTACCTCGCTTATTCCTGATGCTATTGGCCATAAAATTACCTTGGTAAATAGCGATAAGCTCTCTGGGGTGAATGATTGGTTGCCCCATAAGCACCTCGAACGTCGCCTTGCGGCACATGGTATTGATAAAGTACTCAGTTCCATGAGTGAACAAAAACCTTGGGAGCGGCAGTATGCCTGAATCGACACTGACAATGAGAGTGAAACGCCATTTGCGTTACGCTATCTACGGTGTTTTGATGCCATTAATCAGTTTTGAGGGGCAGGCAATGACAGAGATTAATATTGCTTTTACTGATCCATCAGTCATACCGATTGCAGATGCGATTGTTCACGGAGATGTGGATCAGATCCATCAGTTAGCCAATAAAACGCTGTTGCAACAGCAAGGTAAACAGAACGTGACGCTAATGCAGTGGGCCATCCTTAATCAACAACCCGAAAGTCTGGCGGCATTAGTGCGAGAGCATGCCGATCCATTTCAGCCGGGAATGCAGGGAAATACCGCATGGCATACTGCTGCCAGTATACAAGGTGCGCATTACATGCAGATTCTACTTGAAAGCAATATTCGGCCTGATGCCCGAAATAGTGTGACACTCGCGACGCCTTTGGCTACAGCAATTATGGCCGGGCGCGAGATCCAAGTGATCCTGTTGTTGGTTGCTGGTGTTGATCCTAATATTGCCGATCGTATGGGGGATACGCCGCTGCATCTGGCGGGTAAAAGTAATGCACCGGATTTAGCATTACGTTTGTTAAAAGCAGGGGCTGATCCTGAAGTGCGTAATAAGCAGGGGGCGACATTTCAACAGTATTTAGCGATGACACCGCTGAATATCCAAAGCGCCGAAATGCAGCAAAAACATCAGCAATTGAATGCCTGGCTTCGAGGTAAAAAACTTGCAGAGGTTTATCAGCAATAGCGTTTAATTTGCTCGTTTGGGTTGAAATACAAAAATGACACTCCAACGAAAAACGTAGTTCTGTAGCGTTCATCTAGTTGATAAACAATAAAAAAGCCGCTGTTGATAAGCGGCTTTTTTGTCAGGGTGCGAGTTAACCCGCACTCTTAGTTTCTGGTTTGTCTTTTGGCTTACGGCGCTTACCCACATTTTTAGCGTCGCGATGACGAACTTTAACTTTTGCTTTCTCTTTACCGGCTTCTTTTAGCTCTTTACGCTTCGCTAAAACCTTTTTAGATGGTTTTCCGGTGCTTTTTTCACTCGGTGCTTTGCTGGTTGGCCGCAGTTCATCAATCACACGTGGCTTCAGTGGCTCTTTCAGATAACGGCCAATTCTGCCTAGCAATAGGTGGTCATGCGCTTCAACCAGTGAAATAGCGACACCTTTACGCCCTGCACGGCCAGTACGACCAATGCGGTGAAGATAGACGTCAGCGGTTAGCGGCAGATCGAAGTTGAATACATGGCTGATATCGTCGATATCCAAGCCGCGTGAAGCAATATCAGTCGCCACCAGAACATTAACCCGGCCATCACTTAAACGAATCACGGCTTCGGTGCGCTTGGCCTGTACCATTTCGCCCTCAAGGAACCAGGCGTTAATTCCGGCTTCACGTAACCAACTGACCAATTGGTGCACTTTTTCACGGGTACGCACGAAAATAATGGATTTCTGTACTTCCGGTTGCTTAAGTAAATGCACCAGCAAGGCCGTTTTGTGTTCAATATCGTCAGCGCGGTAATACCATTGCTGAATTTTTTTACGTTCGCGGCGTGATGGGTCAGCTTCCAGTTCTACCGGCTCAGTCAGGATACGCTCTGCAAACTCACGAATAGCTTCCCCTTCCAATGTGGCCGAGAAGAGTAAGGTTTGCTTGCGCCAGCGGGTTTCTGCCGAGATAGTTTCAATATCTTGGGCGAAGCCCATATCAAGCATACGGTCAGCTTCGTCCAGAATCAGGGTTTCTACTGCCCGACAGTCAAAGTTTTCTTCTTTGATGTATTGCAGCAAGCGGCCAGTTGTCGCTACCACAATATCCTGATTTTCACTAAAGACTTCCGCGTGATTCATATAAGCCACACCACCGGTAATCGTCGCGATATCCAGTTGGGTATGCTTAGCCAGTTCACGGGCTTGATCCGCAACCTGCATCGCCAATTCACGGGTTGGCGTCAGGATCAAAATTCGTGGTGGGCCAGATTTTTTGCGTGGGAAATCCAGCAAATGCTGCAAGGCTGGCAGCAAAAAGGCGGCAGTTTTGCCCGTACCTGTGGGCGCCGAACCCAATACATCACGCCCATCCATAGCGGGGGGAATAGCCGCAGCTTGAATGGCAGTCGGGCGCTCATAGCCTTTGTCGCGCAGTGCGTCAATGAGGCGTTCATCGAGATCGAGTTCGGAAAAAGTGGTTACAGTCATGGTCTTCCTCTACTTGGGGCGCCGATTATAGACGGGTTAGCCGAATTCTTCACCTGTTTAAGCGGTAATGATGTCTTTTCCCTGCAATCATATTGTCCTATGCTACGCCGGTTGTAGATTTAGGTGACTAATATGAGCGAGCAATTGAAAAAAAAACCGGCGTTGCGTGGTGGTGGCTTCACGTTTAAACAATTCTTTGTGGCACATGATCGCTGCGCGATGAAAGTGGGCACAGATGGTGTCCTACTGGGTGCCTGGGTACCGGTAGAAAACGCGCGCAAAGTGCTGGATATTGGCTGCGGCAGCGGGCTTATTGCTTTGATGATAGCCCAGCGCTCGGCATCAGAAGTCATCATTGACGGTGTAGAGCTGGAGCCCGAGGCGGCGCAGCAAGCCATCAGCAACGTGGCGCAATCGCCGTGGGCGGATCGGGTTCGTATTTATGAGCAAGATGTACACCAGTTCGCTGAAAACCATCTTCATCAATATGACCTGATTGTCAGTAATCCACCTTATTTTGCTCCGGCGGTTGCTTGTCGCGATGAAGCTAGAGATACCGCACGTTACACCGGATCTTTAACTCACGATGCTTTACTAAATTGCGCTGAGAAGCTTATCACAGAGGAGGGTATCTTTTGTGTGGTTTTGCCCCACGATTTAGGTGTCGAGCTCAGCCGTCTTGCAGTACAACAAAATTGGTTTATCCGTTGTCAGGTTGATATCAGAGATCGTCCCGGTAAACCATTACATCGCATGTTGTTGATGTTATCACTTCAATCCGGCGAAACTGAATTCCAGCAATTGGATTTGCGTCAATCGGAAGGTGTCTATTCACCGGAGTTCTGCGCGTTAATCAGCGAGTTTTATTTAAACTATTAGCAAGTTGCCAAAGCCGTGGAAATGGTGCTAGAGGGCGCGATATTTTATATTCGCAAAAAATATCGCGCCCTTAAATGCATTACGGATGGAGAATCGTGGGTTTTGGATTGTCAATTTGTTCAGGATAGTCAAGAGTATAGTGCAACCCTCTGCTCTCTTTCCGCTCCATGGCGCAACGCACAATTAACTCGGCAACTTGTACCAGATTGCGTAATTCCAGCAAATTATTCGAGATACGGAAATTGGCGTAATATTCATCAATTTCCTGCTGCAATGTATTAATCCGGCGCAGGGCACGTTCTAAGCGTTTAGTCGTCCGCACAATGCCGACGTAGTCCCACATAAATAAGCGTAATTCATGCCAGTTATGTTGAATGACAACGCGTTCATCGGAGTTATCAACACGACTTTCATCCCAATCAGGTAAATGCGGGGCCAGCTTGGCTGTCGGCAGGCGCAAAAGAATATCTTCAGCAGCTGACCAGCCATAGACCAGGCATTCGAGTAACGAATTGGACGCCATGCGGTTAGCGCCATGTAAGCCGGTATAACTGACTTCGCCAATCGCATATAACCCATCCAAATCGGTGCGCCCGTGTTGATCGACCATCACACCGCCGCAGGTATAATGTGCGGCTGGGACGATTGGAATGGCTTCTTTGGTTAGGTCGATCCCCAAAGACAGCAGTTTTTCGTAGATCATCGGGAAATGTTGTATGACGAAATCAGTGGGTTTATGGCTGATATCGAGGTACATACAATCAGCACCAAGGCGTTTCATTTCGTGGTCAATGGCGCGCGCGACGATATCGCGTGGTGCGAGCTCGCCTCGTGGGTCAAAATCGAGCATGAAACGGCTACCATCAGGGCGTTTAAGGTAAGCGCCCTCACCACGTAAGGCTTCGGTCAGTAAAAAGTTGCGAGCTTGTGGATGAAACAGGCAAGTAGGATGAAATTGGTTAAATTCCAAATTAGCGACCCGACAGCCGGCACGCCATGCCATGGCAATTCCATCGCCAGAGGAAATATCTGGATTAGTGGTGTATTGATAAACTTTAGCGGCGCCACCTGTTGCTAATACAACGGCCTTGGCCCGAAAAGTTTCAACTTTCTCTAACTCGCGGTTCCAGATATAAGCGCCAACGACGCGTTTTGTCCCCGATAAACCAATTTTATTGGACGTGATAAGGTCGACTGCGTTACAGCGCTCTTTGACTAAAATATTCGGATGGGCGCTTGCTTTGCCCACCAGGGTGGTCTCTACTTCTTTACCTGTAGCATCCGCGGTATGTAATATACGCCGATGGCTGTGGCCGCCCTCGCGGGTAAGGTGATAACGTTCTTCGCCGCTGGCATTAGTCTCGGTATCAAAAAGGACACCTTGGTCAATCAGCCATTGCACACAAGAGCGTGCATTGCTGGCGATAAACTCGACGGCTTCTTTGTCGCAAAGCCCCGCGCCGGCAATGAGAGTGTCATCAACATGTGAATCGATGCTGTCAGTTTCATCAAAAACGGCAGCAATGCCTCCCTGAGCATAAAAAGTGGCGCCTTCATTCAGTGGGCCTTTGCTCAGAACTGTGACTTTACAATGTGGTGCAAGACGCAAAGCCAATGACAAACCGGCAGCGCCACTCCCGATGATCAATACATCGCTAACGTGTTCAGATGATGATGGCATATCGTATGATGTGTGCAGAAGAAGAGTGAAATTCATGTTAGCCTATCTGCCAGAGCAAAAGCTATGGCTATAAGATGTCTAAACAATATTCAGACAAATAATCTGGCAACATGGAACTTTGCAAATTTTATAAACTACAAGCGTGTGCTTGCTCAGGAAAATAAATATATGGCTGGCAGTACTACTTTTAGCGTGGGGATAGATTTCGGGAGAGTTCACCTCGGATGAGCGAGCAGTTAACGGATCAAATGCTGGTTGAACGGGTCCAGAAAGGTGATCAGCAATCGTTCAATTTACTGGTAATTCGATACCAGCATAAGGTTGCGAGCCTCGTATCCCGATACGTGCCTCAGGGTGATGTTCCTGATGTAGTTCAAGAATCTTTTATTAAGGCCTATCGCGCCCTAGAGTCGTTTCGTGGCGACAGTGCCTTCTATACTTGGCTTTACCGTATCGCTGTTAATACAGCAAAAAACTATTTAGTCGCTCAGGGGCGGCGCCCGCCATCCAGTGATGTAGATGCAAATGATGCTGAAAATTACGAAAATGCGGGTGCATTGAAAGAAATATCGAACCCTGAGAACTTAATGTTGTCTGAAGAATTGAGGCAGATAGTTTTTAAAACCATAGAGTCACTTCCTGAAGATCTCCGGATGGCGATTACACTCAGGGAGTTAGATGGTCTAAGCTATGAAGAGATAGCCGTCATTATGGACTGTCCGGTGGGTACTGTTCGTTCCCGTATCTTCCGTGCCAGAGAGGCTATCGATAACAAAGTTCAGCCGCTGATTCAGCGATAAGCGGACACACAAAGGGTATTTGGCATGCAGAAAGAAAAGCTTTCCGCTCTGATGGACGGAGAAACTCTTGATAGTGAGCTGATGGGTTCTTTATCGAAAGATAAAGCATTACAGCAAAGCTGGCAGAGCTATCATTTAATCCGTGATACCCTGCGGGGGGACGTTGGTGAAGTCTTGCATCTGGATATCGCCAGTCGTGTCGCAGAGGCGCTCAAAAATGAGCCAGCTCGTTTTGTTCCTATTGCTGTGCCTGAATCTCAGCCACAACCACATGTTTGGCAGAAAATGCCTTTCTGGCAAAAAGTTCGCCCATGGGCCAGCCAGATTACCCAAGTTGGGGTTGCTGCGTGTGTTTCTCTCGCCGTCATTGTAGGCGTTCAGCAATATAACCAACCCGCATCTGGTAATTTACAGCCAGAAGCTCCTGCTTTTAATACGTTACCGATGATGGGTAAAGCTTCGCCTGTCAGTTTTGGTGTGCCTGCTGATGGTTCTTTCGGGACGAGTCAACAGCATCAGGTTCAAGAGCAACGTCGTCGTGTGAATATGATGACGCAGTTGCAAGATTTTGAATTACAGCGCCGTTTGCCACAAACTGAGTTGTCGCAGGTGCCTTCAGCATCAACACAAGCCGCTATTCAGGTCCCTGGAACTCAGTCCTTAGGAATGCAGCAGCAGTAATGAAGCAACTTTGGTTTTCCGTCTGTTTAATGGCGGGCAGCCTGTTCATGCCAACAATTGCTTCGGCGGATACCACGCCGATAGCAATGTTGCAGGACATGAGCGCTGCCAGCCAATCGCTCAATTATGAGCTATCGTACATAAACGTTAACAAGCAAGGGATTGATTCTCTTCGCTATCGTCATGCCATTCTAGATAAAAAAACGTTAGCACAATTGCTGCGTATGGATGGACCGCGTACTGAGATCATACAACGTGGTGATGAAATAAGTTATTTCGAGCCAGGATTTGACTCTTTCACGTTGAGTGGTGAGCATATTATTGATGCTTTGCCTTCTGTTGTATTCCCCGATTTTGAAAAATTATCAAAGCATTATAACTATATTGCACTCGGCCGTGCGCGTGTCGCTGATAGACCATGCCAGGTTATCAGGGTGGTTGCCCGTGACAGTACGAGATACAGTTATATTATTTGGATGGATGAGACAACAAAACTTCCTATGCGGGTAGACTTGTTAGATCGCGATGGTGAAACACTTGAGCAGTTTCGGGTGATTTCTTTTGCTGTTGGCGAGCCTATTCAGGAAATTCTGCGGGGAGTATTAAAACTGTCCTTACCGCCATTGCTTGCTTTACCAGCAAAAACCAAGGTGGATTTTACCTGGGCTCCGCGTTGGTTGCCGGAGGGGGTGACAGAGGTTTCCCATAGTCGCCGCACATTGCCTAATATGGATACACCCACTGAATCACGACTCTATTCCGATGGTCTGTTTAGTTTTTCTGTGAATGTGAACCCTGCGGGTAAAGATGCGCCTTCCGAACAGTCACTGCGCCAAGGGCGACGTACTGTCCATACTGAAACTCGTAATAATGTAGAAATCACCGTAGTGGGTGAGTTACCTCCATCAACGGCAAAACGTATTGCCGATAGTGTGGTTCTGGAGTCGGCTAAATGATGAAAGAATGGGCAACAGTTATCTCATGGAAGAATGGGGTGGCACTTTTACGTTGCGAACCACATTCGGGGTGTGGGAGTTGTAATGCACGTTCAGGGTGTGGTAGTCATTTATTGAATGAATTGGGGCCAGAATCTGAGCATCAATTAAAAATAGCGATTTCACAACCACTCGAGCCTGGGCAAAAAGTTGAGGTTGGTATCAGTGAAGGCAGCTTATTGCGTTCTGCTGCTTTGGTTTATTTGACCCCATTAGTCGGTTTAATAATGGGGGGCACTTTGTTTCAAGCTTTATTTTTCACTGATGCTTTTACGGCGCTTGGTGCTATTTTAGGGGCGGGGTTGGGCTTTTTATTGGCCCGGACAGTGGCTATTAAGATTGAAGGGAAAAATGATTATCAACCTACTGTCTTACAGATTGGTTTACCGCCAACCGCTATGCGTATTCATCAAGAGTAATTCTTCGCTACTTATTAGCCATAATAGGCGGGTATTCTGTTTTGTATCATGTGCTCCAGTAAGGCAATAAAAAGATCTGCACTGATAAGTGATGAGTAATCTATCGAAAATAGTATGTTACCTTTCGCATCAAATAATCTTATCTTGTCATGACGTGCTTCACGTAACGTTTCGATGCGTAATATATCCTCAATGTTAATCGTACCTTTTTTTGTGACTAATGAGTGTGCACTGAGTGACAGAGGGATCGTATCTATCTGAATTTTTTTCATCTTATGGATATTAGATGGGCGTAGTCTTGACCAGCGCTCATTCTTTCGCACTATATCGAATACGATTGTTTTACCTCGTGATAATGTATTTAAGCTTATTAAACCGACCTGCATAATTTGCTGATGAATTATCGTATTTATGAGGGGGTATGCATTGGTTATATTATTATTAATAATATTCCAAGATTTGTTTTTTGATGTGCGGAATGCCATGGTATTAATTTTACCATTAGGATCTATTCCTGTGTGATATTTATAAATATATTCTATTTTGTTAAATGAGATAAAATAAACACTCCCATTGTCATGATTAAAAACACGAATGCCTTTTTCATAAAGAAAGTAGGTGAATATTGGATTATTGTATAAACCCGAATGAATTAATAGACTTAATGATATACCGGCAATAGCAACACATAGCATTGAAAGAATTGAGGGTGTTGAAAAGATAGACGTAGTAATTGATAAGCTAATTATTACAAAGCTCAATCCTAATATAAACACTATTATGCCAATAGTTAATTTTGAGTTTTTACTTCTTAACTCATGGCGGCTAAGTATTTTTCCTTCGTCGATCATAATATACTCCTTTCAGCCGCCAAGTAGATATTTCACTTGGTTATTATTGAATTACATTAATACATTAGGCTTTTTATCAAGAGGGTAAATGAGCATTTTCCTAAAGTGATTTAATAAAGATTTATAGAATAGAAGGGTATGAGTTGTTGAGCCAGTATGGCATCTTGGCTATAACAGCCAATGGAGAGGCGCTGATACATTTTAACAGCATAAATGAGGTAACAAGCTAAGTGTGATGCCTTTCACGAGGCTGACTTACAGTGTAAGATGCGTGCATATTTATGTGGGTAGTTTTGGGTTTGAGTCCATCGCTGTGTCCACCAATAATTAATTAAAGACAACGACTAGAGAAAAATTCATATAAATGAAGCACATAAGAAACTTTTCTATTATTGCCCATATTGACCACGGTAAATCGACACTGTCGGACCGTATTATTCAGATTTGTGGCGGTTTATCTGAGCGAGAAATGGCCGCTCAAGTACTGGATTCTATGGATCTGGAGCGTGAGCGTGGTATTACCATCAAGGCACAGAGTGTGACACTTGATTACCACGCAAAAGATGGTCAAACCTATCAACTTAATTTTATCGATACTCCCGGCCACGTTGACTTCTCTTATGAAGTTTCCCGCTCCTTGGCGGCTTGTGAAGGGGCTTTATTGGTCGTTGACGCAGGGCAGGGTGTTGAAGCGCAAACGCTGGCAAACTGCTATACGGCGATGGAAATGAATCTGGAAGTTGTTCCAGTTCTGAACAAAATTGACTTGCCTGCGGCAGACCCAGAGCGCGTTGCTGAAGAAATTGAAGACATCGTCGGTATTGATGCGACTGATGCAGTGCGTTGCTCAGCAAAAACCGGTGTAGGTGTTCCTGATATTCTTGAGCGACTGGTGCGCGATATTCCGCCGCCTCAGGGCGATCCGGATGGCCCATTACAGGCACTGATTATTGACTCCTGGTTTGATAACTATCTGGGTGTCGTATCATTAATCCGTATCAAGAATGGTTCGTTGCGTAAAGGCGATAAAGTTAAGGTTATGAGTACTGGCCAGAGCTACAACGCTGACCGGTTGGGTATCTTTACACCAAAACGTGTTGATCGTGACGTACTGAACTGTGGCGAAGTAGGTTGGCTGGTCTGTGCGATAAAAGACATTCTGGGTGCGCCGGTCGGTGATACGCTGACATTGGCCCGTAACCCGGCTGAAAAATCATTACCTGGTTTTAAGAAAGTCAAACCACAGGTTTATGCGGGTCTGTTCCCGATTAGCTCTGATGACTATGAAGCTTTCCGCGATGCATTAGGCAAGTTGAGCCTTAATGATGCCTCTTTGTTCTATGAGCCAGAAAGTTCTACAGCACTGGGTTTTGGTTTCCGCTGTGGTTTCCTGGGCTTACTGCATATGGAAATCATTCAGGAACGTTTGGAGCGTGAGTACGATCTGGAACTTATCACTACAGCACCCACGGTGGTGTATGAAGTGATTACAACTGCTCAGGAAACGGTTTATGTCGATAGCCCTTCCAAGCTGCCAGCCTTGAATAACATTGAGGAACTACGCGAACCTATTGCTGAATGTCATATGCTGTTGCCACAGGAATACTTGGGTAACGTCATTACATTGTGTATTGAAAAGCGCGGTATGCAGACCAACATGGTTTACCACGGTAACCAAGTGGCGCTGACGTACGAAATACCGATGGCTGAAGTGGTGCTCGATTTCTTTGACCGCCTGAAATCCACATCTCGCGGTTATGCATCATTAGATTACAATTTTAAACGCTTCCAGACTTCCGACATGGTGCGTGTTGATGTATTAATCAACAATGAGCGAGTCGATGCGCTGGCACTCATTACTCACCGTGATAATGCGCAGTACCGCGGCCGTGATCTGGTTGAGAAAATGAAGGAACTGATTCCGCGTCAGCAATTTGATATTGCGATTCAGGCGGCTATAGGCAACCACATCATTGCTCGCTCGACTGTGAAACAGTTACGGAAAAACGTATTGGCGAAGTGTTATGGCGGCGATGTGAGTCGTAAGAAGAAACTTCTGCAGAAACAGAAAGATGGTAAAAAACGTATGAAGCAGGTCGGTAACGTTGAATTACCGCAAGAAGCTTTCCTGGCTATTCTGCATGTCGGAAAAGACAGTAAATAAGGAGTTTTGATGGCTAACATGTTTGCCTTGATTTTAGCGATAGCTACGTTGGTAACCGGGGTTATTTGGTGCTTCGAGCGGTTTAAATGGGGGCCGGCCCGTCAGGCAAAAGTTGCGGCTGTTAACGCCCAAACTGCGGCTATCAAGGCGCAAACCGGGAGTGCGGTAGATAACAAGACTCTCGCACCGGCTGCACGACAGCCTGGTTGGATTGAGACTTGTGCTTCAGTCTTCCCGGTGTTAGCTCTGGTATTTATCGTGCGCTCGTTTATTTACGAGCCCTTCCAGATCCCCTCTGGCTCGATGATGCCCACATTACTGATCGGTGATTTCATTCTGGTAGAGAAGTTTGCTTACGGAATTAAAGACCCTATTACGCAAACTACGCTAATCCCTACAGGGCACCCGAAACGTGGCGATGTCGCCGTGTTTAAATATCCGCTAGACCCTCGTTTGGATTATATCAAGCGGGTGGTGGGTTTGCCGGGAGATCGGGTCAGTTATAATCCAATCAGTAAAGAAGTAACGGTTCAACCTGCTTGTAATACCGGGACTTCTTGTGACAGTGCGTTGCCAATTACTTACAGTGCATCAGAACCAAGCGATTTCGTACAAACATTCCGTTATAGCGGTAATGGTGAGGCCTCTGCTGGATTCTTCCAAATTCCATTAAATCAGGCGGTGCCGGATGGTGGTGTACGCCTGCGTGAGCGGACTGAAACCCTCGGCCCGGTTGCCCACCAGATCCTCACTGTGCCTGGCCGCCAAGAGCAAGTTGGGGCTTATTATCAGCAACCTAATCAGCCGTTAGGCGTGTGGGTTGTGCCGGAAGGTCACTACTTTATGATGGGTGATAACCGGGATAATAGTGCCGATAGCCGCTATTGGGGTTTTGTGCCAGAACGTAATCTGGTAGGTAAAGCCACGGCTATTTGGATGAGTTTTGAAAAGCAAGAAGGTGAATGGCCAACGGGTGTGCGTTTAAGTCGTATTGGTGGAATACATTAATCTATATTGAGTCATTGAAGTGACGGCGGGGGATAAACACGCTGTCACTTCAAGTTCGCAGGGCATTTAAACGCAGCATTATATTTCCACTCGTTGTAGAATAACCTTTCGAGCGCTAACAGTTGGCTCTTTTATGGGAGCCACTGCAAACGAAACAGTTTTGTTTTGGTAATATTGGCTGATCAGACCTGTTCCGTATGCTGTAGTTTTTGACGCATTCTTGATCTATTGGTAACTCATGAACCCCATCGTAATAAATAGGCTACAGCGGAAGCTGGGCTACACTTTTCAACAGCAGGAGCTCTTGCTGCAAGCACTGACTCATCGTAGCGCCAGTAGCAAACATAATGAGCGTTTGGAGTTCCTGGGTGACTCTATATTAAGTTTCGTTATTGCCAATGAGCTGTATCACCGTTTTCCCCGTGTTGATGAAGGGGATATGAGTCGGATGCGAGCGACATTGGTCAGAGGCAATACGCTAGCCGAAATGGCCCGTGAGTTTGACCTTGGTGAATGTTTACGCCTTGGCCCGGGTGAATTGAAAAGTGGCGGTTTCCGCCGTGAATCAATTTTGGCAGATACGGTCGAAGCTTTAATCGGCGGTATATTCTTAGACAGCGATATTCATACGGTTGGACGGCTGATTCTCGACTGGTATCGCAGTCGGTTAGACGAAATCAGCCCTGGTGATAAGCAGAAAGATCCAAAAACGCGCTTGCAAGAATATTTGCAGGGCCGTCATCTGCCATTACCCTCTTATCTGGTTGTGCAGGTTCGCGGTGAAGCACATGACCAGGAATTTACTATCCACTGTCAGGTGAGTGGCTTGAATGAACCGGTAATAGGCACCGGCTCAAGTCGCCGTAAAGCTGAGCAGGCGGCAGCGGAAGCAGCGCTGATAAAGTTGGAGCTTGAATGAGCGAAGTAGAAAAAACGTATTGTGGTTTTATTGCAATTGTAGGCCGCCCGAATGTGGGTAAATCTACCTTGCTGAATGAATTGCTGGGGCAGAAAATCTCCATCACTTCACGTAAACCGCAAACTACACGTCACCGTATTATGGGGATCCATACTGAAGGGCCTTATCAGGCCATTTATGTTGATACCCCAGGGCTGCATATTGAAGAAAAACGTGCGATTAACCGTTTAATGAATCGTGCGGCAAGCAGCTCTCTCGGTGATGTGGAATTAGTGATTTTTGTCGTTGAAGGCACTAACTGGACTGCCGACGATGAAATGGTGGTGAACAAACTGCGCAGTTTGCAGTGTCCAGTATTATTGGCCATCAACAAAGTCGATAACGTTACAGATAAAACTAAACTGTTACCGCATATCCAGTTCTTAAGCCAGCAGATGAATTTCCTGGACGTTGTTCCTATCTCTGCTGAGAAAGGGATGAATGTGGACACCATCGCCAGTATTGTGCGCAAGCATATGCCAGAAGCGGTGCATCACTTCCCGGAAGATTACATCACTGACCGTTCCCAGCGTTTTATGGCGTCAGAAATTATTCGTGAAAAGCTGATGCGCTTCTTAGGCGAGGAATTACCTTACTCGGTGACAGTTGAAATTGAACAGTTTGTACCAAATGAACGTGGTGGCTATAACATCCATGGGCTAATTTTAGTCGAGCGCGAAGGCCAGAAGAAAATGGTCATCGGTAATAAAGGCTCAAAAATCAAGACCATCGGTATCGAAGCCCGCCAGGACATGGAACAAATGTTCGAAGCTAAAGTCCATCTTGAGCTGTGGGTGAAAGTGAAATCAGGCTGGGCAGATGACGAACGTGCATTGCGCAGCTTAGGCTATACCGACGACCTGAAATAAGGCTCGCCGATGGAAGGTTGGCAACGCGCATTTGTCCTGCATGGGCGACCTTACAGTGAAACCAGTTTAATGCTGGATTTATTCACTGAAGGGGAGGGTCGCATGCGGGTGTTGGCTAAAGGTGCGCGGGGTCGCCGTTCCAATCTAAAGGGCTGCTTGCAGCCCTTTACGCCATTACTGGTTCGTTGGACTGGCCGTGGTGAAGTCAAAACATTGCGCAGTGCCGAGCCGGTTTCGCTGGCTCTTCCATTGACCGGTTCAATGTTGTACAGCGGCTTATATGTCAATGAGCTGCTCGCGCGCGTCCTTGAACACCAAACCAATTACTCCGCTCTATTCTTCGACTATCTGCATTGTTTACAATCATTGGCTGGTAGCGATGGCTCCCCTGAATATGCTTTACGCCAGTTTGAATTGGCAATATTGGCCCATCTTGGTTATGGCGTTGATTTCCTTCATTGCGCGGGCAGTGGCCAGCCGGTGTCTGACAGCATGACTTACCGCTACCGTGAGGAAAAAGGATTTATTGCCAGTTTAGTGGTTGATCACTACAGTTTTACTGGCCGCCAATTATTGGCTTTGGCTAACCGTGAGTTTCCTGATGCTGATACGTTACGCGCAGCCAAGCGTTTTACCCGCATTGCTCTGAAACCTTACTTGGGGGGTAAGCCGTTAAAAAGTCGCGAACTGTTCCGCCAATTTGTGATTAAACCGCCAGCAGAACCCTTGCCTTAGTCCCTGCAACCCACTGTTTACACTGCCGTTCATCAACTTTCCTTTACTGTGCCTATCCGCTGCCCGCTGACTCGGTGTAAACTGCCAGACACTTATGCGTTTATTGGCAAGCATTCTTACATGCTTATTAATCTATCAAAGATGCATCCATATCTGGAGGGCTGTCATGGCTGATTTGTTGCTGGGCGTTAATATTGATCACATCGCGACATTACGAAATGCACGTGGAACTATTTACCCCGACCCTGTTCAGGCAGCGTTTATTGCAGAACAAGCCGGTGCTGACGGTATTACTGTCCATTTACGCGAAGATCGTCGCCATATCACGGATCGGGACGTGCGTATTTTGCGCCAAACCATCCAGACTCGTATGAATTTGGAAATGGCCGTTACTGATGAAATGGTTGACATCGCTTGTGAGATAAAACCCCACTTTTGCTGTTTGGTACCGGAAAAACGGCAAGAAGTCACCACCGAAGGTGGGTTGGATGTCGCTGGTCAGGTTGATAAAATGACCATCGCAGTGAGTCGTTTATCCGACGCAGGGATTTTGATTTCACTGTTTATTGATGCTGATATGCGCCAGATTGATGCTGCTGTGGCTGTCGGGGCACCTTACATTGAAATTCATACTGGTGCTTATGCTGATGCTTCTTCAGATTTGGCCCGTCAGGCTGAATTAATGCGGATCGCCAAAGCGGCGACCTATGCCGCCAGTAAAGGATTGAAAGTTAACGCGGGTCACGGCCTGACTTATCATAACGTTCAACCTATCGCCGCCTTGCCAGAGATGCATGAGCTAAATATTGGTCATGCAATCATTGGCCAGGCCGTTATGTCAGGGCTTGCTGCTGCTGTTACCGATATGAAAGTATTAATGCGAGAAGCGCGTCGGTAATGGCTATTCTTGGATTAGGTACTGATATTGTTGAAATTTCTCGGATAGAAGCCGTAGTTGAACGCAGTGGTGATAAGCTGGCACTGCGTATTCTCAGCCCATCGGAATGGCAACATTATCAGCAGCACCAACAGCCAATCCGTTTTTTGGCCAAACGCTTCGCCGTTAAAGAAGCTGCCGCTAAAGCATTTGGCACCGGTATCCGTAATGGTTTGGCATTTAACCAGTTCGAAGTCGTTAACGATGCATTGGGTAAACCAACGCTACGTTTGCATCAACGTGCAGCAGAGTTAGCGGCTGAACTTGGGGTCAAGTCTTTGCATGTGACCTTGGCAGATGAGCGGCGTTATGCCTGTGCAACTGTGATTATCGAAAGCTAAAACTCGTTATTGCCACCAAGACGCAATGAGTGGGAATGAAAGGGCGTGTATGAAAATACCGCCCTTTTTTGTTTTGATTTTATCCAATTGTCACTCCTCATTCCCATACTTCTCTCTTATTCCCCATCTGAAATCTGTGTACTTTTTTCCCCTCCGCCGGGTGAAAACTCACCGAAATAAATCTTAATTTTGCGATCTGCACAACAAGTTGGTTAACCAATACTTCATTTGGTCGCCCAATTAGTGGTACTTGTAATACCAAATTGTTGGGCCTTATAGACAATTTACTCAAATGAGTACGAAATTAAAACAGAAATGGCAGTATGACAGCGATTTTCGATCAACAAAAAATCACTAGATTTGGCCTGACCAATATAAAAATCGTGATACTAGAAAAAATTTGATGTTTCATAACTGGGGAAAATAAAAGATGGAATGGATTAATATCCTATGGGTGGTATTGGGTATTGGCTTAATGCTAGTGCTGAATATACGCTATCAGATCAACTCAATGATTGCATTGCTGTTGGCGGCTCTGTTAGTGGGTACTCTCGCTGGGATGGATCTGCTCAAACTTCTGCATACTATTAAAGCGGGGTTTGGTGGGACACTCGGTGAACTGGCAATAATTGTCGTATTTGGTGCAGTGATCGGCAAGTTGATGGTCGACTCCGGTGCTGCCCATCAGATAGCTCAAACACTATTACGCCGATTTGGGCTGAAGTATGTTGAGTTTGCGGTCATCATCATTGGCCTAATCTTTGGTTTGGCGATGTTCTATGAAGTTGCCTTTATCATTTTGGCACCACTGATCATTGCTATTGCTGTTGAAGCTAAGATCCCATTCCTCAAGCTAGCCATCCCGGCTGTAGCTGCCGCGACCACTGCGCATTCCCTTTTCCCACCACAGCCAGGACCAGTTGCACTGGTGAGTGCCTATGGTGCTGATATGGGGATGGTTTATATCTATGGGATTTTGGTTGCCATTCCTTCTGTTATTTGTGCGGGTCTGATTTTACCGAAGTTTCTCGGTAACTTGGAACGCCCAATTCCAACTTTCCTGAAAGCAGAAAATCCACTGGATGAGAATAACCTGCCGTCGTTCAGTACCTCGATTCTGGTGCCGTTAATCCCTGCTTTCATTATGATTTTTACCACCATTGCCAACATCTGGCTGGTGAAAGGGACGACGACGTACACCATCTTGAACTTCCTGGGTTCATCACCTATTGCCATGTTTATCGCCATGCTGGTTGCTTTTGTTTTATTCGGCACCGGGCGTGGTCATAAAATGGAATGGGTCATGCACTCATTTGAAGGGGCAGTAAAAGGCATTGCCATGGTCATCTTGATCATCGGTGCGGGCGGGGCGTTAAAGCAGGTCATCATTGATACCGGCATTGGCGATACCATTGGTATGTTGATGTCCGCGGGCGGTGTGTCGCCTTACATCATGGCCTGGCTGATTACTGTGCTTATCCGCTTGTCAACCGGGCAGGGGGTGGTGTCGGCGATGACTGCCGCAGGTATTATTGGTGCCGCAGTTATGGACCCAGTAACGCATACTATTACCTCAGTCGATCCGGCACTGTTGGTACTGGCAACGGCGGCAGGTTCTAATACCTTCACTCATATTAATGATGCTTCATTCTGGCTGTTTAAAGGGTATTTTGATCTATCGATTAAAGACACTTTGAAAACTTGGGGCTTGCTGGAGCTAACCAACTCAGTGGTTGGCTTGGCGATGGTGCTGCTGATCAGCCTGTTTATTTAATGCGGATTTGAATTGATTTTATTATCAGTGCTTCAATGGAGGCACTGATAATTTACTTCATAAGAAAGTCATATATCCTATAAACGATCGGCGTGATGCAATTGGACAAACTTGTCCCACAGCTGTTCGTTAGTTTCTACCCAAGCGGGATCGATAGAAATCGTATTATCGATAGGGCAGACCAACTGACACGTTGGCGTTTCGTAATGACCGACGCATTCTGTACAGCGCATCGGGTCAATTTGATAAATGTCTACACCCATGGAAATTGCCTCGTTAGGGCATTCCGGCTCGCACATGTCGCAATTTATACATTTACGAGTGATCAACAGGGCCATGATTCCTCTTACCTTAGGTCGGGGATGCTTAACAGCGGGGATTATACCCCTCTGGTATCCTTAGACCAGTTTTTTCACCAGTGCCGCACTGTGCTTAATATGCTCTTGAGCACTTTCAAGGTCTTGCTGGATCATCGCCATAAATAGCAGGTCGGTCAGCGCGTATTGGGCAGTGCTCGATGAAATAGCTGCGCTGCGAATGGCCGGCTCTTCCGAGATAGTATACAAACAATGGTCAGCCCGCTGCTGCAAGCTATTAGGGGTAAAACTGGTCAGTGCCAGCACTTTAGCACCACAACGTTGTGCTTCTTCTGCCGCCAGATTAAGCTCACGACGCTCGCCGCTAAAGGAGATAGCCAGCAGTAAATCTCGAGTATCCAAGGTTTGCACCGCAGCCAGTTGTGCATGCATATCAGTTTCAGATACCGCCATAACACCTATTTTCAATAGCTTATGTGCAAGGTCTTTCGCCACTAAGCCAGAGGCCCCCAGACCGGTCAAAATAATCCTTCGCGCCGCCCGTAGCATCGCCAGTGCCTCTGCTAAGCGCTGTTCACTATTGATATCCAAAGTCGCGCGTAGCGCGGCAACTTTTTCGGCCAATAACTTTTCGCCCACCGTTTTTAAACTGTCAGTGCTCAAAATTTGGTTGTGAAGAGTGACGGCCAGCGCGGGAGTGGCCACAATCTCACTCAATGCGAGTTTAAGTGCTGGGAAACCTTTATAGCCTAATTTTTGTGCGAATTTAACCACCGCAGATTGGCTAACGCCAGTTTGTTGTGCCAGCTTTTGTGAACTGAGGTGGCGTGCCAACTCGGGATTAGTCAGCAGGAAATCGGCTAACTTACGATCATTTTGTGCCAGCGTTGGATAGAGCTGACGAATGCGAAGAAGACTACTCATAAATCAGTTCCTGAATATGGGAAGTTATTCTGCCAAGTTGGTTAATAATACCCATAAATAATAAAATCAAAGGTTAAGTGCTGGAGCATAACACCCTTTTTTTGTGAAAGTCGGGTGAATGGGACAAGAAAACACGCACTTTCATCTATTTTCAATTACAACTAAGTCATTATGAATAAAAAATCCAATGAGGAAAAAATCATGAATTTGGGTGCTTTGATTTCTGAAAGTCGCAATCCGGCCACGATGGATTTGGATAAGCTCTCCACTTTGGAGATGCTCACTCGCATTAATGATGAAGACCGTAAAGTGCCGCAGGCGATTCGTTTGGTGATACCCAACATTGCTCACGCGGTAGATTTAGCAGCGAAAGCTTTACAGGCCGGAGGGCGCTTGATCTATCTGGGGGCCGGTACCAGCGGGCGGCTTGGCGTTTTAGATGCCTCGGAATGCCCGCCGACCTTTGGTGTGCCGCATGGTATGGTCATCGGTTTAATTGCTGGTGGCCCCGGCGCGTTACTCAAAGCGGTAGAGGGGGCTGAGGATGATATGTCACTCGGCGAGCGCGATTTGCAAAATTTACAGTTGACCGCGGTGGATATGGTGGTCGGGCTGGCCGCCTCGGGCCGCACTCCCTATGTCATTGGCGCGCTACGTTATGCCCGCCAGCTTGGCTGCCCCACTGCGGCTATTTCCTGTAATCCCGATTCCCCTATCGCGCAAGAAGCGCTGGTCGCTATTTCGCCCGTCGTCGGGCCAGAAGCCCTGACCGGCTCTACTCGCATGAAATCGGGTACGGCGCAAAAACTGGTGCTAAATATGTTATCTACTGGCGCGATGGTGAAGCTTGGCAAGGTCTATCAAAATCTGATGGTGGATGTAAAAGCGACCAATGTGAAATTAGTCGATCGCGCGTGCCGCATTGTGGTTGAAGCTACCGGAGCCAGCCGCGCTGAGGCGGAAAGTGCCTTGTCGCAAACTGAATTCGAAGTCAAACCGGCCATTTTGATGATTTTAAAAGGTGTCAGTGCGGAGCAAGCTCATCAGGATTTACAGCGACATAATGGATATTTACGTGCCGCATTGTAAGGCTGGCTGTCACTGGCCCGCAGCGGTCAGTACAATGATACTGTATTGAACTGCACGAGTAGATTTCTATTGACTGGATTTATGGGATTTCAATGACAAATGTTTTTAGCGCCGAGCAAAATGACACAATGGCCGAGCCGCCCGCGGAAAATGTCAAACGGGTTGTCTTCTTTGATTTAGATGGCACGTTGCATCAACAGGATATGTTTGGCAGCTTTTTGCGTTTTCTGCTGCGCCATTTGCCACTGAATATATTGTTGGTGATTCCATTACTGCCGGTTATTGGATTGGGGTTATTGGTTGGCGGGCGTTGTGCTCGTTGGCCAATCAGTTTATTGCTGTGGGCGCTCACTTTTGGCCGGCCGGAAGCGCAGTTGAAGGATCTGGAACTGCGCTTTGTGAAGGAATTCCGCCAAAAAGTGACTGAATTTCCGGTGGTGATGATGCGCTTGCGCCAATATCTGCAGAGCACCGATGCCCAGGTGTGGCTGATTACCGGCTCACCGCAACGGCTGGTCGAGCAGGTTTATCACGATTCAGACTTTATTCACCATTTACGGCTGGTGGGGAGCCGTATGGCACGACGCAATGGCGGGTGGGTGTTGCCACTGCGCTGTTTAGGGCCAGAAAAAGTGGTGCAATTAGAACAGCGCTTGGGGTCGCCACTGAAACTCTACAGCGGTTACAGTGACAGTAAGCAAGATAACCCGCTGTTGCATTTTTGCGAACACCGCTGGCGGGTCAGTAAAACTGGCGAATTACAACAGTTAGAATGAGTCGTAGTTGAAATAACATACAGTTGTAATAGGCTTCAGTGGGGGTAAAAGCCCACTGAAGTTATTCGCCACATTGCTCTAATGAGTCACATCATTTTCATGATGGCCTAGCCGCCAGATCCGCTCAGCATGCCGGCCTAGCAGCCACAAACTGATGCCGAGCAACAGGAAGAAAATAGTTTTCGGCATGGTATCCCAGAAAAACTCAAAGAAACGGGTATACAAGTTGATGGCCAAAAATGTCAGGCCAAAGCCGCGTAGCATGGCATCATCGCGCTTTAACCCCAGCCAGATTGCCGCAGCGGCTGCGAGAGCAAATAAGATACTCCAATGGAGCAGTTCAATCTGGCGTAGTTGATACCAATGATCGATATCGCCGTAATTGCCAAAAATAGACAATAACCACAGGGCAATAAACAGATAAAGCAGCCCCATGGCCTGCGAAACCCGATCCAGCCGACGTGCCGCCAACTGCGGTTGTAATGTCAATGCACTGGCGCACAGCAGCAAACCAAAGGCAATAAAGCGGGTTGGATAGTTCATTCCCAGCCAGTAAGCGCCCCAACCGGACATATAGCCGGTTTCTGCACCAAACGCATTGCCCAGTGACAGCAAGGCAAACAGCCACACCAGTGGTGAGCGGCCAAACCAGCCGACCGCAGCGTAAATCAGGGTGCCGAGCAACAATAATACCGAGATGCGGCCACTGCCGTTATCCAGCCATTCGCCAAGCTGGCCGATAGCCGCAGCAGTAAAAATGACACCGAGGAACAGCACGGCCTCATTACTATAGATTTTGCTGGCATCTTGTCGGCGGCGGTAAAACCCCCAGCCATAAAAGGCCGCGGCTAAGACGCCAGTGACCGCGACTCGCACTGGAGGATCAAAGCGGAAAAATTGGCTAATCCAGGCTAATAGAAAAGTATCAGCCATCAGACTGCCAATCGCGATGACCAGTGAGGCCAGTGCGGCAAGGAAGGCGTAACCTGCCAACCTGCGCCAGTCAAAAGGTTGAACATCAATGTTTGCCAACAAACGCTGATGTTCTTCTTCAGGAATAACTCCTTCTTTGGCCCATCCATCAAGGGTTTTACGCACAATTACCGCGCTCTTCTTGTTGAGCTTCATGTTTCTGGCTTCCATATAGTTGCATATCATTTATATCAGGAATGATTCTTACCTTATCGGAACATTAACTGATCATGATGTATTGAGCTATTTTATAGTGAATTTAGTGGCGATAGTGATTGCTGTGTATAATGCACGCCGCAAAAAGTGCCAAAGGGGTTAATGTGTCTACTGATAATAATTCGCATTCTGAATGTGATTCGCCAATTGAATACAGTGATGAGTATTGGATGCAGCGGGCATTAGTATTGGCGCTACGCGCGCAAGCAGAAGGCGAAGTGCCGGTGGGCGCAATACTGGTGCTGGATAATCAGGTGATTGGTGAGGGCTGGAACCGCTCTATTGGTGATAACGACCCAACAGCACATGCTGAAATTATGGCGCTGCGCCAAGGCGGGCAAGCGGTGCAGAATTATCGTCTAATAGACGCGACTTTGTATGTCACTCTGGAGCCATGCGTGATGTGTGCGGGTGCTATGGTACACAGCCGGATTCGCCGGCTGGTCTATGGCGCTAATGATCTGAAAACCGGTGCGGCGGGATCTCTGGTAGATATTTTACGCCATCCTGGAATGAATCATCAGATTGAGATAACCGCGGGTGTGCTGGCTGATGCTTGCTCCCACCAATTGAGCGCGTTTTTCCGCCTGCGGCGCGAACAGCAAAAAGCACTGAAACTCGCGCAGCGGGAAAATCCTGAACCGCGCGAGATGTAAGTAAAAATAAGTAAGATTAATGATAGCTCAGCGAGTGAAAGGGCGACCGTACCTAGGGGCGCTCCGGCGACTTCGTCGCTACGACCCCAACGACACGTTTCCCCTCCATGATTGGCAATCTAAAAGAGTTGGCAACAATGGCGTCGGGAATCTGAAAGAAGTGCTAATTATTGATTGACCAGCCGGGCCCGACGACTGGATAAGCTTTACCTAATTCGGCTTCAATCGCGGCGTGCTGCGCGGCTTTTTTCTCTCTTTCCTGCAAGTATCCCTCCAGACTGACCTGATAGCGGCGGATGTTTTCGACGTAGTTATAGGCCTCGTGACCCCGCGCATAGCCATAAGTGGTGCTCGGGTAGTAGCGTTTTTGGCTCAACATGGGTAGCCGCATTTTTACGTCTACCCAACTGTCTGGGTTACCATTTTGTTTTTTGGTCAGTTTGCGGGCATCAAGCATATGACCATAACCCATATTATATGAAGCCAACGCAAACCAAATTCGCTCATCTTCTGGAATGGTCTCTGGCACTTTTTGCATCAGCCGTTGCAAGTAAACCGAACCACCTTTGATACTCTCTTCGGGATCAACCCGGTCTTTTACTCCCAAGCTACTGGCGGTGGCCCGCGTGAGCATCATTAGGCCGCGCACCCCGGTGGGGGAGGTCGCTTGTGGATTCCAATGGGATTCTTGATAGGCGATCGCTGCCAGTAATTTCCAGTCAATTTCACCGGCATGCTTTTCAAATAAGGGCTGGAAAGAGGGCAGCACATTATCAATGGAGGAGAGGAATGTTTTGGTATCGACATAATCAAAACTGCCGACATGGCCGAGATATTTTTCCTCCAGACGCGCCAAACTGCCGTCTTCTACCATCTCACTGTAGAAATCGAGCATTGCCGCATACAGGCTATCATCACGACTCTGTTGGAAATACCAAGTCACTGGCTCTTCATCCGTAACGTCAAAAGCCACTGCCAATTGTGGGTGAATGCGTTGCAGCAGCGCAATAGTGACAGAATCGCCGAGAGTATAGTCGAGCTTGCCCTCTGCGACTTGCTCCAGTAATTCTTTGCCGGAGCGATCAACTGACGACCCCCAGTTAAGATCCGGATATTTAGTCTGTTTAAGTTGTTTCAAGGTGGTCATATGGGCTGAGCCGGAGGCCACAATCAGTTGGCCTTTCAGGTCGCTGAATGATTTTGGGCGCGGAGCACCCAACCGGTAGACTAATTGTTGCGACACGGAATAATAGGCAGGGCCAGTGCGCGCCCGGTTAAGACGTTCGCGGTTATAAATTAGCCCGGCAGCAATGAGGTCGGCATCGTCACTATCTAAAGCATCAAACAGATCATTGATATTATGATGCGGGGTCATCACCAGCTTAACCCCCAGATAGTCAGCAAAACGTTGTGTCAGCTCATAGTCGAGACCGGAAGGGCCATCTTTTCCGGTTGAGTAGATCAAGGGTGAACTTATAGTGCTAACTCGCAGTTCACCACGGGCTTTTATTCGGTCCAGTTGCCCTTCTTGTCCATTGCGCCACGGAATATTGGGCCACAGCGCGAGGGCCAGAAGTAAGGCAATGATACCGATGACAAAGTAATTTAATTTTATGCGCGTCAAATAGTTATCTCTCGGCAGCGCTCTTTATATGTGTATTTTGAAGCGTAAATCGACATGGTTAAATCCCCAGTAGAGCGGCATTTTGCGCAATAATTCGTCAGTGTGCAACTTTATTGCGAGCTTATTGATCCGGTATTCAATGTATATCTCTAACAAAAATTTCTGACGCAATTATGAATAATAGCGACGCAAACGGTTTCGTCGGCGGCTCAGATTCACTATAATGGCGCGCGTTTTCCCCTGTTTTGCGCCAATGCATGCTGCGCCCAATGAAGTGCTGTCCCAGTCGCTTCGAAGAGAGAGAAACTTAGATTATGGAAATACTGCGTGGTTCGCCCGCTTTGTCGGCTTTTCGAATTACCAAACTGCTGTCCCGTTGCCAGGATGCTCATCTGCCGGTAGATGATATCTATGCCGAATACGTTCACTTTGCCGATGTCAGCGCTCCCTTGAGTGCTGACGAACACGCCAGACTCCAGCGGCTGCTTAAATATGGGCCATCTCTCCCCGAACATGCGCCAGAAGGGCGTTTATTATTAGTGACACCAAGGCCGGGGACAATTTCTCCGTGGTCTTCCAAAGCAACTGATATTGCACATAATTGTGCACTGCCACAGGTTCTGCGCCTGGAGCGCGGTCTGGCTTTCTATATACAAGGCCCGAACCTGACTGAAAGCCAATGGCAGCAATTGTCAGCATTGCTGCATGACCGCATGATGGAAACGGTTTTCACCGATTTGCAGCAAGCCGAGCAACTGTTCTCTCATCATCAGCCCGCTCCGGTACAACGGGTGGATATTTTGACGCAGGGCCGTAGTGCACTGGATCAGGCCAATATTAAATTGGGTCTGGCACTGGCTCCGGATGAAATTGATTATCTGTTGGCCGCGTTTACTGGCCTTGGGCGCAACCCGACAGATATCGAGCTGTATATGTTTGCTCAGGCCAACTCTGAGCATTGCCGCCATAAGATTTTTAATGCGGATTGGAAAATTGACGGTGTTGATCAGCCTAAATCGTTGTTTAAGATGATCAAAAACACCTTTGAGCATACCCCGGATTACGTGTTGTCGGCCTATAAAGACAATGCTGCGGTGATGGAAGGTTCTTCGGTCGGGCGCTTCTTTGCCGCGCCAGAAAATGGCGTTTATGGCTACCATCAGGAAGAGGCGCATATCCTGATGAAAGTTGAAACTCACAACCACCCGACGGCAATTTCACCATGGCCGGGCGCGGCGACTGGCTCGGGTGGAGAAATCCGTGATGAGGGGGCCACCGGGCGCGGCGCTAAACCGAAAGCGGGTTTGGTGGGTTTCTCTGTTTCTAACTTGCGTATCCCCGGTTTTGAACAGCCGTGGGAAGAGAATTTCGGTAAACCCGATCGCATTGTGACCGCGCTGGATATCATGACCGAAGGCCCATTGGGCGGTGCGGCGTTTAACAATGAATTTGGTCGCCCAGCGCTGTTGGGCTACTTCCGTACCTATGAAGAGCGCGTAAACAGCCATAACGGCACCGAGCTACGTGGCTATCATAAGCCGATCATGCTGGCGGGCGGGATTGGCAATATCCGTGCGAATCACGTGCAGAAAGGCGAAATCACCGTGGGTGCTAAGCTGGTGGTGCTCGGTGGCCCAGCAATGAATATCGGTTTGGGCGGCGGTGCGGCGTCTTCCATGGCCTCTGGCCAATCTGATGCGGATCTGGATTTTGCTTCGGTACAGCGCGATAACCCGGAGATGGAACGCCGTTGTCAGGAGGTGATCGACCGCTGCTGGCAGTTGGGCGACCACAACCCCATCCTGTTTATTCATGACGTCGGTGCCGGTGGTTTGTCCAACGCGATGCCAGAATTGGTCAGTGACGGTGGCCGTGGCGGCCGTTTTGAGTTGCGTGACATTCTAAACGACGAGCCGGGTATGAGCCCGCTGGAAGTGTGGTGTAACGAATCTCAGGAGCGCTATGTCATGGCCATTGCCCCAGCGCAGATGGCACAATTTGATGAGATTTGCCGTCGTGAACGTGCGCCATATGCGGTTATCGGTGAAGCGACCGAAGAAAAGCATCTGACCCTGAATGACCGTCATTTCGATAATCAACCCATTGATATGCCGTTGGATGTGCTGTTAGGTAAAACGCCGAAAATGTTGCGTGATGTTACCCGCCTGCAAGCGCAGGGAGAGGCTCTGCAGCGGGCTGAAATCAGCATTGCTGATGCAGTAAAACGCGTGATGCATTTACCGGCGGTAGCAGAGAAAACCTTCCTGATCACCATTGGCGACCGCACCGTAACCGGCATGGTCACCCGTGACCAGATGGTCGGCCCGTGGCAGATCCCGGTGGCTGACTGTGCCGTTACCAGCGCCAGTCTGGACAGCTACTATGGCGAGGCAATGTCACTGGGCGAACGTGCGCCAGTGGCCTTGTTGGATTTTGCCGCTTCAGCCCGTTTGGCGGTTGGCGAAGCATTGACCAATATCGCCGCGACCCAAATTGGTGAACTCAAGCGCATTAAACTGTCGGCGAACTGGATGTCCGCCGCCGGTCACCCCGGTGAAGACGCCGGTTTGTATGAAGCGGTGCGCGCGGTGGGTGAAGAATTATGTCCGGCGCTGGAAATTACCATCCCGGTGGGCAAAGACTCTATGTCGATGAAAACCCGCTGGCAGGAAGGGGATGAACAGCGCGAAATGACCTCGCCGCTGTCATTGGTGATTACCGCTTTTGCCCGTATCGAAGATGTTCGTCACACCGTAACCCCGCAGTTGCGTACTGACAAAGGTGACAATGCGCTGTTGCTGATTGATTTGGGCGCGGGCCACAATGCACTGGGGGCGACGGCGTTGACCCAGGTTTATCGTCAGTTAGGGGATAAACCGGCGGATGTGCGCGATGTGCAACAACTGGCGGGCTTCTTCAATGCCATGCAGCGTTTAGTGGCAGATCAAGCCTTGTTGGCCTATCACGACCGCTCAGACGGCGGTTTGTTGGTCACACTGGCTGAAATGGCCTTTGCTGGTCATTGCGGTGTGCAAGTTGATATTCAATCCTTGGGTGACGATGCGCTGGCCGCCTTGTTTAATGAGGAGTTAGGGGCGGTGATTCAGGTGCGCGCTGAGCAGCGAGCC
The DNA here is from genome assembly GCF_900460525.1 of Yersinia kristensenii. Lineage (NCBI taxonomy): Bacteria > Pseudomonadati > Pseudomonadota > Gammaproteobacteria > Enterobacterales > Yersiniaceae > Yersinia > Yersinia kristensenii. Next base: position 143,371 of record NZ_UHIY01000001.1, on the reverse strand, counting down.
GCAGTGGAAAAAGTGCTGGCTGACCATGGTTTGGCAAACTGTGTCCATTATCTGGGCCGCGCTGTTGAGGGGGATGTTTTTGACATCCGCAGTGGTACCGAGGCGGTATACAGCGAAAAACGCAGCACCCTGCGCTTGTGGTGGGCTGAAACCACTTGGCAGATGCAGCGCCTGCGCGATAATCCAGATTGCGCTGATCAAGAGCATCAAGCGAAACAGGATGAGCGCGACCCTGGCCTGAATGTGAAACTGACCTTTGATCCCGCTGAAGATATCGCCGCACCTTATATTATCAAACAGGCGCGACCAAAAGTTGCCGTGCTGCGTGAGCAGGGGGTTAACTCCCACGTTGAAATGGCCGCCGCTTTCCATCGCGCCGGTTTTGATGCCGTTGACGTGCATATGAGTGACTTGCTGGCAGGGCGCACTGATTTGCAATCTTTCCAGACCTTAGTGGCTTGTGGTGGTTTCTCTTACGGCGATGTATTGGGCGCAGGCGAAGGTTGGGCGAAGTCCATTCTGTTCAATGACCGCGTGCGTGATGAGTTCGAAGCTTTCTTCCACCGCCCAGAAACACTGGCGTTGGGGGTGTGTAATGGCTGCCAGATGATGTCTAATCTGCGCGAACTTATTCCGGGTGCTGAACACTGGCCACGGTTTGTCCGCAATTTATCGGACCGTTTTGAAGCGCGTTTCAGTCTGGTCGAAGTGGCAAACAGCCCATCCCTGTTTATGCAGGATATGGCGGGTTCCCGCATGCCAATTGCGGTTTCACACGGTGAGGGCCGGGTTGAAGTGCGTGATGCGGCGCATCTGGCAATATTGGAACAGAGCAACTTGGTGGCATTACGCTTTGTGAACAACCAAGGTGCGGTCACCGAGCAGTATCCGGCGAACCCGAATGGTTCAGCGCATGGTATTACGGCGGTAACCAGTGTCAGCGGGCGGGCCACCGTCATGATGCCGCATCCAGAGCGTGTCTTCCGTACTGTCAGTAACTCATGGCATCCGGAAGAGTGGGGTGAAGATAGCCCATGGATGCGTATGTTCCGTAATGCTCGTAAGCAATTGGGCTAATTAAACTTATTGATAAGGGGGAACGGATTAGCTCCCCCTTTTTTATCTTTAATTTTCAGCGAAATTGGCTAAAGCAATATTAAAATTTTTAATGGCACTTTGATGTTCAGTGTTCAATGCTTTAATCACTAACTTATAATTCCCCGCTGCTATACCTTCCAAAGGTAATGAAAAATCTTTCGTTCGATTATTAATTAATGTTTCGGCTCGCGCTTTTTCATGCCCCTCCACATCATAGAGATAGCCGGTGATCAGTAAGTGGTCATGGGTTGCTATTGTCATTTCAATTTGTCCTTGGCCGTCTTTAAGCCAATAACTCGGTTGAACTCCGTGCACAGAAAAGTCATTTGAAACAGTAAGACTGCTGGCTAACGATATCTGTTTTATCAATAAGCCACTGGCAATCAATGGCTGAGCTGCGGTGGATAAACAGAACAACATGGCGCTGGTGAAAGTGATATAGCCGATTTTCATATGGACACCTTTCTAATGATAGATCAGTAAAACTGTGTAGTTAGTGTCTGTAAGCCACTCATATAGGGATGAGCAGCTACCGATATTTTGTTTTCTGTGCTTTGGCGATTTTTTCATCAGACACCAGAGCCAGAGCATTAGCGTTACTCATTCAGCGCAGTGATGAAATCTCATAATTTATAACGCTATGGTGATTTATGTTGCAGTTTGCAGAGCCGTGGTAAAAGGCTGAGATTGAAGGGAGAAATAAGGAATATAATAGGGTACCCAATATAATTAACTTATTGATTAATAATGATTTAATAAATAATGTCGGTAAATCGAGACAATGGCTATTGAGATTGTCTCAAAAAGGAGACATTTATCTGATTGATTTATATTGTTTTTATTTATATGGGGCTTGGCTGTCGGGTAATAGCGACAAAACGGGATTGAATCACTCGACTTCATGAGAAAGAGTAGGGTAAGAAGTTGACGACTAAATTTATTTATATTTAATATCAATAGCTTAATTGTGTTTTTTAAAACTTGGCACGCAAGATGCATTATCTATATCAGTTGCTCATTCACCTATTTATGATAGTCCCGCCGTAAAGCGGAATATGCACTTCATAAGCCACCGAATGATGCCAAAGACTGGTGCCTATCGTCCATCTAAACCGATATTGTGTGAATGCACATATCAAACATCGGACGACACGTTGAGTGAGGCGCCGCCTATGTCCTACTGTGATGAGTAGTTCATCAATATTGGACATGTCTGGATGCTATTCGTCTCATCCTCCCGATGATTGCCTCGGCTTCATCAAACTGGAGACGATGTTTAAGGGCATCCACATATTCTGCGACGGGGCATTTATTGCCCCGTTGTCACATCTATACCCGTCATACTTCAGCTGCATGCGTATTGGCCGTCTTCCTGCAACTCGAATTATTTAGGGCATATTAAGGTCAAAGATAAGGTAAAGCTTTCCGTTTTCACGGCAAATGACAATAAAAGCAGGTCTGATGATGATTCTGACGATAATGGACAAGCAACCTTAATTAAAAGCACTTTGCTCAACGCTAAGTGCTTTTTTTTTTACTTCAATCAACCGGACAAGTTGCGGACATGCCCGCATAAATTGGGTCACAGGCATTGTAATCCTGGCTGAGTCAGTTAGCATCACAACAGAATGATAGGTAATGAGATGATTTCGTTGAAAAGATGGCGTTTGTTCCCCCGTTCTTTACGGCAATTGGTGCTCATGGCATTCCTGTTGGTGCTGCTCCCTTTATTGGTGCTAGCCTATCAGGCTTATCAAAGTCTTGATCATCTGAGTACCCAGGCGGCCGACATTAATCGTACTACGTTGGCTGATGCCCGGCGCAGCGAGGCAATGACCAGCGTGGCACTCGAAATGGAGCGCAGCTATCGTCAATACTGTGTGTTAGATGATGCAACGCTGGCAAAGCTCTATCAGCATCAGCGTAAACAGTACGCTCAAATGCTGGATACCCATGCCCCGATCCTGCCCGATGCCCGCTATTACCAGACGTTGAGTGGATTGCTAACTCAACTTTCTGATATCCAATGTAAAAATAGCGGCCCGGAGCAAAACGCTTCCACTTTATTAGAGCAATTTTCCCGCTCAAATGCCGAAATGGTACAGGCGACCCGGGATGTGATTTTCTCCCGTGGGCAACAATTACAAAAAGATATTGCCGAACGTGGTCAATTTTTTGGCTGGCAATCCCTGTTACTGTTTTTGGTCAGTGTGCTGTTGGTGGTGTTATTCACCCGTATGATTATCGGGCCGGTTAAGGGCATTGAGCGAATGATTAATCGGCTGGGGGAAGGGCGGCCACTGGGTGATATCGCATTGTTTAAAGGGCCGCGCGAGTTGCGCTCTCTGGCCCAGCGCATTATTTGGCTCAGTGAACGTTTAGCCTGGCTTGAATCACAGCGCCATGAGTTTTTACGCCATATCTCCCATGAGTTGAAAACGCCGCTGGCCAGTATGCGCGAAGGCACCGAATTGTTAGCTGATGAGGTTGCAGGCCCACTGACTCAAGATCAGAAAGAAGTGGTGGCTATCCTTGATAATAGTAGCCGTCATTTACAATTATTAATTGAACAATTATTGGACTATAACCGTAAACTGGCAGATGGCCCCGGTGAGCTTGAAAATGTTGAATTGATAGAAATGGTCGAGGATGTTATTTCGGCCCATAGCTTACCGGCGCGAGCCAAGATGATTCGTACTGAGACGGAGCTGAAAGCGGATATTTGTTGGGCAGATCCAACACTATTGATGCGGGTATTGGATAATCTCTACTCCAATGCGGTGCACTATGGCGAGGAATCCGGTACCATTTGGATTCGCAGCCGTCAGGTGAATAACCGCGTGCAAATTGATATTGCCAATACCGGGGCTTCGATCCCAGTATCTGAAGAAACAATGATATTTGAGCCTTTTTTCCAGGGAAGCCATCAGCGAAAAGGCGCTGTCAAAGGCAGCGGGTTGGGGTTGAGTATTGCTCAGGACTGTATCAAACGTATGCAGGGTGACTTGCAATTGGTGTCAGTGGATTACGCCGCAGTCTGCTTCCGTGTTGAATTGCCATTAACCGCCGAGAATGAATAAATAATGTACAAATGGTCTATGCGCAACATAATGAAAAAGACCGTCTTTTTGTCATGCCAGACATCAACTACTGCCAATAAGCTGGTGGGTAAATCTGGCTCGGGTATTTTTTGGCGAGCTTTGTTGCTGGCCCCGCTATTACTCACGGGGTGTACTGATAATCCGACCGTTGGCCGTTTTTCCCAGGCAGTTCAGATGGTGATACCGGAAACGAAAATTATTGATTATCGAACTCTACCCTGCGATGTGCTGTGGAGTCTTGATGACAAAGAGACCCTTGAAAACTCCCTTTATTGGCTGAGGGCGATGGATTGCGCTGAGCGCTTGGGTTCAACTCAAGCACGGGCATTAGCCGCGTCTTTACCGGTCGTCACGTGGTCAGCCGCCTTCAAGCAAGGCATTTTGGTGAGCAGCTCTGAGCCTTCAATTGCTGAACGCCGTCAGGTGGTTGAGCGCTTAAACAGTTATACCCAAAGCTTCCCCGGCGCTGTGCGCCCACTCATTCAACTGTGGCGGGAGCAGCAGGTGCTGCGCATCTCTCTGGCTGAAGAGCGCACGCGTTATCAGCGCTTGCAAGAAGAGTCCGATGCGCAAATTGACCGTCTGAGAGAAAGCCAGGTTCGGTTGCAATATAATTTATTGGATACTACCCGCAAGCTGGAAAACCTAACCGATATTGAACGGCAGCTTTCATCACGTAAGCAAATGCAAAATGAGATTCCGGAAACTGATGCGGATAGCAAAGATGCAGCCGCAGCGGCACTCAAGCCAGCCGAGGCTGATTCTCAGCCAAAAGTAGAGCCAGTCAAACCGGTTGAAACTAAGCCTGCGGACGTGAAACCGGCCGAAACCAAGCCAGTTGAAACCAAGCCGACGGAAGTGAAACCGGCTGAAACTAAGCCGGCTGAGGCTAAACCCGCCGCGCCTGCTCCGGTTGAAAATAAGCCAACAGAGTCGCCAGTAGACAATAAACCTGCGCCGCAACCGGGAGAAAAACCGGCTGATACTTATACACCGCCAGTTGTTCCCCCAACTGACGTTCCACCTGCGACGAATAAGGAATCTCATGACGCCACGCAAACCGGCCAATCTACTGCTGGTTGATGACGACCCCAGCTTACTGAAGTTGCTGGGGATGCGTTTAACCAGTGAAGGTTTTAATGTCACCACCGCAGAAAGCGGGCAGGAAGCATTGCGTTTGTTAATGCGTGAAAAAATTGATTTGGTTATCAGTGACTTGCGTATGGATGAAATGGATGGCATGGCGTTATTTGCTGAAATTCAGAAGCATCAACCGGGTATGCCGGTAATTATTCTGACCGCCCACGGTTCTATTCCTGATGCTGTAGCCGCCACTCAGCAGGGGGTGTTTAGCTTCCTGACTAAGCCAGTTGATCGCGATGCTTTATATAAAGCAATTGATGCAGCGCTAGAACTTTCTATTCCTGCCGGTGATGATACCTGGCGTGAAGAGATAGTCACCCGCAGCCCAGTGATGTTGCGCTTGCTGGAGCAAGCCAAAATGGTGGCGCAATCGGATGTCAGCGTACTGATCAACGGGCAAAGCGGCACAGGTAAAGAAGTCTTGGCACAAGCGATTCATGCTGCCAGCCCACGGGCGAAAAAGGCTTTTATCGCCATCAACTGTGGTGCATTGCCAGAACAGTTATTGGAATCCGAGTTATTTGGCCATGCCAAGGGCGCGTTTACCGGTGCAGTCAGTAGCCGCGAAGGGCTATTTCAGGCCGCCGAAGGTGGGACACTGTTCTTAGATGAAATCGGCGATATGCCTCTGTCTTTGCAGGTGAAGTTGCTGAGAGTCTTGCAGGAGCGCAAAGTGCGCCCATTGGGCAGTAACCGTGATTTAAGTATTGATGTGCGGATCATTTCAGCGACTCACCGTGATTTGCCCAAAGCAATGGCAAAAAATGAATTTCGTGAAGATCTCTACTATCGTTTGAATGTAGTGAATCTCAAGATCCCCGCGCTGCATGAGCGCTCAGAAGATATTCCGCTGCTCGCTAACCATTTGTTACGTGAATCAGCGAAACGGCATAAGCCCTTTGTTCGTAGCTTCTCAACCGATGCGATGAAACGGCTCATGACCGCCAGTTGGCCGGGTAATGTGCGCCAGTTGGTCAACGTTATTGAGCAATGTGTGGCATTAACCTCTGCGCCGGTTATCAGTGAGGCCCTGGTTGAACAGGCATTAGAAGGGGAAAATACGGCATTACCAACCTTTGTTGAGGCTCGTAATCAATTCGAATTGAATTATTTGCGTAAACTGTTACAAATCACCAAAGGTAATGTGACTCAGGCGGCAAGGATGGCGGGGCGTAACCGTACCGAGTTTTACAAGTTGTTGTCACGCCATGAGTTAGATGCCAACGATTTCAAAGAATAACTGTTGTTAATCAATGACAACACTGACAACCGAGTTTAAATCCCAATGAGCAGATCACTTTCCATTGCATTAGCCCAGTTAAATTGGCTGGTCGGCGATATCGAAGGCAACACTGAACGTATGTTGCAGACCTTACACGAGCAGCAGAAAGCGGGAGCTGATTTAGTTATGTTCTCCGAGCTGGCTTTGTCCGGTTATCCGCCAGAAGATCTGCTGTATCGTGATGACTTCTACCAACGCTGCGAAGCGCAATTAAATCGCTTGCAGGCGGCAACGCAGCAGACTGCGGTGTTGGTCGGGCACCCATGGCGCGAACAGGGCGAGTTGTATAACGCGTTATCACTGTTTGCTGATGGTAAATTGCAGGGGCGCTATTTCAAACAGCAATTACCCAACTACGGTGTCTTCGACGAAAAACGCTATTTTTCCGCCGGCCATCAAAGCTGTGTCGTCGAGCTGAAGGGCTATCGTCTTGGTCTGTTGATTTGTGAAGACTTATGGTTTGATGGCCCGGTTGATGCAGTGAAAGCCGCTGGTGCGGAAATTGTGTTGTCTATCAATGCCTCTCCGTATAACCGAGAAAAACCGTATATCCGCAAAACGCTGATGGCGGCTCATTGCCAGCGCACTGGATTGCCACTGGTGTACCTCAACCAAATCGGTGGTCAGGATGAGCTAATTTTTGATGGTTGCTCTAAAGTGTTCGATGCCGCCGGTAATATGACCCACCGTTTGGCGGCATTTGCCGAGCAAACCACTTTATTGCAATTCAATGAATGTGACGTGGTGCCGATGACCGCACCGGCTGCAGAGCTGCCGCCATTGGCCCAGGTCTACGAGGCCTTGGTTTTGGCGGTGCGCGATTACGTGACTAAAAATGGTTTCAATGGCGCGGTTCTCGGCTTATCGGGCGGGATTGACTCAGCATTAACACTGGCGATTGCCGTGGATGCGCTGGGTAAAGATAAGGTTCAGGCATTGATGATGCCGTTCCGTTACACCGCCGATATCAGTATTGCTGATGCCAAAGAAGAAGCTGAAATTTTGGGTATTGAATTTGATGTGCTCTCTATTGAGCCGATGTTCGATGCCTTTATGGGCCAATTGTCGCCGATGTTTGCTGGCAGCAAGCGCGATACAACTGAAGAGAACCTTCAGGCGCGCTGCCGTGGGGTGGTGCTCATGGCCTTGTCAAACAAGCGCCGCAGTATCGTATTAACTACCGGCAACAAAAGCGAAATGGCAGTCGGTTACGCCACCCTATACGGTGATATGGCCGGCGGTTTTGATGTGCTGAAAGATGTGCCCAAAACGCTGGTATTTAAATTATCCGAATATCGTAATACCGTTTCATACGTGATTCCGCAGCGAGTGATTACTCGGCCGCCGTCAGCGGAGCTGGCGCCTGATCAGAAAGATGAGGATAGCCTGCCACCTTATGATATTTTGGACGCCATTCTCGAAGGGTATGTCGAGCAAGATAAGTCAGTTGCCGATCTGGTTGCTGACGGTTTTGATGAAACTATCGTGCGTAAAGTCATCCGCCTGGTAGATATCAATGAATATAAACGGCGTCAGTCTGCTGTCGGGCCGCGTATTACTGCCCGCAATTTTGGTAAAGATAGACGCTATCCGATTACATCAGGCTTTGGCCGCAAGAATTGGTAAAACAGGAATTCACCATGAAAAAAATTGACGCGATTATTAAGCCATTCAAACTCGATGATGTCCGTGAGGCACTGGCTGAAGTCGGTATTACCGGGATGACGGTGACAGAAGTAAAAGGTTTTGGCCGCCAGAAAGGGCATACCGAGCTGTACCGTGGCGCTGAATATATGGTGGATTTCTTACCAAAAGTAAAAATCGAAATTGTTGTTGCTGACGATATCGTGGATACCTGCGTAGAAGCCATTATGCAAACTGCTCAGACCGGTAAGATTGGCGACGGCAAAATTTTTGTCTTTGATGTCTCCCGCGTGGTGCGTATTCGTACCGGTGAACAAGACGAAGAAGCTATTTAACTTCTTTCTTTGACCTAATAAGAAAGCCCGTTCGTCACCAAACGATACGGGCTTTTTTATTTCTAACACCAAAGTTATTGGCTTCAGTTTGTTCTACCTTAATAACATCACTATGGGGCTGAAATTTTCCCTGGTGCAGAACGAAACAGTCCCATTAATGAGTTTAATGTCTTATTTTAATAGGTTTTTTAAAACGTTTTCTCTCCTGGCCGCCTTGGGCAGAAAGATAGCTATTAAATTATTATTATTTTGAATATTTATGATGAAAAAGGCCCTGATGTTGTATTTCCACAATCATCCCCCACCAAAATGCTTTAACGCAGCAGGGGGGTGTCACTAGAAAGGTATAGACCGTAAAGGTTGGTGAGTAAATATCCGATTTCATTTTCTGCCGGTTTTAGTGAAAAATAGGCCAACAAATCCTGATTTATTTCACGGATATAGTGAATCTCTTCACTTTGAACAATTTCCGCTAATATTGCTGGGTCCAGCGCGTGGATCTCTTCACCATAACGAGTACGCATCAATGCATTCGCCATATGGGTGATGGTCATAACACCTTGTTCACTCTGCACTGGCAATTGCCAAAAATTCTCTAAGCGGTTGATAACCTGGTCTAATCCTTGACCAATATCGTGATCAATAACCCCTGACTGACACAAAATATTAAGACGTGCATCAATACAAATCTTCAAAGAGTGTCCTCCTGAAAATAGCTTGGCTTGCTGCCAGATTGATATGATTAGTAGCGAGGTTCTATCTCGCCGTGCTGTACAGCTCGCTGGTGGTTAAGCAGCAATGTTTCATTAATCCCTTTTTCCAACAGTAATTTGATGGGATGATTATCGGGCCGGATAAGAATAACGGCTTGCGAGGCTTGAATATAACGCTCATCGCCTTGCAGCTTTATTGCCTGTAAATCCTCATGGGGAATATTATCTGTCAAATTCCAAATGGCGGCATCAATATCACCACGGTTTATATGTGCGATACAATCGCTATAAGGTAATTCGACTAATTCGATAGATTGCCCGGCAAATTTAATTTCAGTCAGCAGACATTGGTCGGGTGAGCGCGGATCTAACCCAACTCTACGAATTTTATGCTGTTCGCCACGGCGGCAAATAAGTTGGTGACCATCCACGTAAGAGCCATTACCCAAATTCAACGCCAGTGTGACTTTCCCTTGATCGAGATAACTTTTAGCCGCCAGATGCGAAACTACCGCCATGTCATAAATGCCGTCTATTAGGCATTCAATCCGCACTTCTGCCCCACGCATATGGGCAAAATAAAGGGGAAGTAAGGTAAATTGTTCTCTTAAACCACTGGCCAAACCCTCATAAAGTTTAGTGTAAGGCAGTGGCATGGCACACACCATATTGCCCAGATCCGCTTGTTGCAGTAACAGCGGCATATTCAGATCAACCAGTAAGGTTCCATTACGGCCACGGCGTTCAACAATAATAGCGCCATCCGCCTCCAACACTTTTAAGGCATGTTGTACCACGCCGACTGAGATACCGAAATTATCGGATAACTCATCAATGGTTTTAAGCCGATTGCCAGGGCACTCACCAATTAAATAGCGCGCCATGGATACCAATGCCAATCCTTCTTTTTTTATGAATTTCTTGCTCATGGTAGATCAATTCAGCCTTAATTCACCCCGAGTGACAGGGTAATGAATAGTGAGGGACAAAGTTAGCCACACTATTAATTTTCAGTTATATGAATATTTAGACATTCATCCGAATATCTCATCGTGGCAATATTAAATTAGGATATATGAGATCTAAATCACGTTCTACTACATTTAAAAGCAATAAGTAGACGGATTTTTTATAACGGATATACAGGGGTGCGCGGATGGCATCCCCTGAGAAATTAAATAAAATTCAATATTTAAATGACTTTATGTGGGCCAAAACACTCATAATGAATGCGCTCAGACGCCACCCCTTGTGCTAATAGCTGGCGACCGGCAAATTGCATAAAAGCGAGTGGGCCGCAGAAGTAATAATGTCGATTGGGATCGGCTGCCAGCCATTGATGTGAACTGAGGTCCATCAAACCTTCACTGTGATAATCCTCCCCGCGCTTATCCTGCTCTGTTGGTTCGCGATACCACACATGGCGGCTGATATTGGGCATAGTGTTTGCTATCGCGGCAACTTCCTCGGCAAATGCATGAACTCGCCCATTTTCAGCCGCATGTAACCAATGTATTGGCGCGGAATGCTGCTGTTTATGCAGGGTATTGAGCATACTTAACATTGGGGTTTGGCCTACACCGGCAGAAATTAGCGCCACGGGTGTTTCTGGGGGTATATCCAGGAAAAAATCACCCCGAGGGGGCGCGATGCGAACACTGTCCCCCTCGTTCAATTCACGGTGCAAATAGTTTGAAACCGTTCCTTGTTCTTCGCGTTTCACCGCAATACGGTAGGTTTTTCCGTTAGGGGCCGCAGTCAGGGAATATTGGCGGATTTCCTGATATTCAAGCCGCTCATCTTCGATATATATGCCCAAATATTGGCCCGGTTTGAAATCCAACACCTGACCACCGTCTTCTGGCGCTAATACAAAGCTGCTAATCACTTCGCTCTGTCTCTCTTTTTTGATGATGCGGAAACGGCGCAAGGTTCGCCATCCACCGGTTGCAGACTCACCCTGTTGATAAATCTGACTTTCTCGCGTAATAAACACATCAGCCAGCACCCCATAAGCTTTACCCCAGGCATCTAATACTTCTTGGCCCGGAGAGAGCAGCTCATCCAGTGTGTTTATCAGATGATGGCCGACTATTGAATAATGCTCGGGCTGAATGTTTAGGCTGGTGTGTTTCTGGGCAATACGTTCAACTGCGGGCAATAAAGCGGCCAGATTTTCAAGATTTGCCGCATAAGCGCAAATGGCGTTGAACAGGGCTTCGCGTTGATCGCCATTAAACTGATTGCTCATATTGAAAATGTGTTTGAGTTCAGGATTATGCTCGAACATACGGTCATAGAAATGTGCCGTGAGCTTGGGGCCGGTGGCGGCCAGTAATGGAATAGTGGATTTAACAGTAGCGATGGTGTGGTTATCCAGCATGCGGTGCTCCTTAAAGATTTATCCCCTGCGTCCTGACTGAAATGCCGATGACTTGGGTGTTATTAGTGTGCAAATTAATACATGTATTTTAAATGCATCTTATAGTGTGCCCTTTAATTTGTAAATGCACATTTCCCTTACCAGAGATGACTCCGCAGTGTCAGTTCACAGAATGTGAAAAAATCACATAATGAATATGAGGATAATTCCGTTGCATTGAATGAAGTCTGAACAGGTCAAAGCCTTACGCAGTCTGGAGCCAATCGTTTGCGTAAAAACCTCTGTCAAGACCTATCTTAACGGGGGGGAAACAGTTTACACTGTGTCATAAAGCCCAGAAGGGCAGTCCACCAGATCTATTTTGTTAGCTAAGTCAGGAGAGCCGGATGTTAAAGCGTGAAATGAACATTGCCGATTATGATGCAGATCTATGGCGTGCAATGGAGCAAGAAGTGGTGCGCCAGGAAGAGCACATTGAGCTGATTGCCTCTGAGAACTACACCAGCCCGCGTGTTATGCAAGCACAAGGTTCTCAGTTGACCAACAAATATGCTGAAGGCTATCCGGGCAAGCGTTACTACGGTGGCTGTGAGTATGTTGATATTGTTGAGCAACTGGCAATTGATCGTGCAAAAGAGTTGTTTGGCGCTGATTACGCCAACGTCCAGCCGCATTCCGGTTCTCAGGCGAACGTGGCGGTTTACTCTGCATTGCTGCAACCGGGCGACACTGTTCTGGGGATGAATCTGGCACACGGCGGCCACTTGACCCACGGTTCACCGGTTAACTTTTCCGGTAAATTGTACAATATCGTTCCTTACGGTATCGACGAGTCGGGCAAAATTGATTATGAAGATATGGCGCGTCAGGCCGAAATTCATAAACCAAAAATGATCATCGGGGGCTTCTCTGCCTATTCCGGTATTGTTGACTGGGCAAAAATGCGCGAAATCGCCGACAGCATCGGCGCATGGTTCTTTGTGGATATGGCACACGTCGCCGGTCTGGTGGCTGCGGGCGTTTATCCTAACCCAGTTCCACATGCACACGTTGTGACCACCACTACGCACAAAACATTGGCTGGCCCACGCGGCGGTTTGATTTTGGCGAAAGGTGGCGACGAAGATCTGTATAAAAAACTGAACTCTTCTGTGTTCCCAGCGAACCAGGGCGGCCCACTGATGCACGTTATCGCGGGCAAAGCGGTAGCGCTGAAAGAAGCTATGGAACCTGAGTTCAAGGTTTACCAGCAACAAGTGGCTAAGAACGCCAAAGCCATGGTGGCGGTTTTCCTGGAGCGCGGCTATAAAGTGGTTTCCGGCGGTACAGATAACCACCTGTTCCTGCTTGATTTGGTTGATAAAAACATCACCGGTAAAGATGCCGATGCTGCTTTGGGCCGTGCCAATATCACCGTGAACAAAAATAGTGTGCCAAATGATCCGAAAAGCCCATTTGTCACTTCAGGTGTGCGTATCGGCAGCCCGGCTATTACTCGCCGTGGCTTCAAAGAAGAAGAATCTCGCGAACTGGCTGGCTGGATGTGTGATGTGTTGGATAACATCACCGATGAAGCGACTATCGAACGTATCAAACAGAAAGTTCTGGCTATCTGCGCCCGTTTCCCGGTTTACGCATAATTTCGGCCGATTGAATTTTTCTAATAAAACCCGCGCAATGCGGGTTTTTTGTTATTAACGTTATGTAAATGTGAAGCTAATCTCAAATTACATGTTTACCTAATGACAAAGTTGCTAGCAGGCGGGGCCTCTGTCACAGTGACCGGCTGACCTCGGAGGGATTCATGGTATTGCAATCAACACGTTGGCTGTCGCTCAGCTATTTCACCTATTTCTTTTCTTATGGGATTTTCCTGCCTTTCTGGGGCATTTGGTTACAAGGGGAAGGGATACCGCCTGAAACCATTGGTATTTTGTTGGGCGCTGGATTAATTTCCCGCTTTCTCGGTAGCTTGATTATTGCTCCCAGTGTTAAAGATCCTTCCCATCTGGTGACGGCAATCCGCATTCTGGCGCTCCTGACATTGGCCTTCGCCGTGGGTTTTTGGTTTGGTAATGGTTGGGCTTGGCTAATGGTGATTATTGCCGGTTTTAACCTGTTTTTTGGCCCCTTAGTGCCACTGACCGATGCGCTGGCGGCGACCTGGCAAAAACAGATAACCATGGATTACGGCAAAGTCCGGCTCTGGGGATCGCTGGCGTTTGTTATTGGTTCTGCATTGACCGGTAAACTGGTCTCTGTTTGGGGCCATCCGGCGATTCTTTACAGCTTGCTGTTCGGCGTTTCAGCCATGTTACTGGGAGCATTGCTGAAACCGAGTGTGATGCCGCAGGGCGAGGTTAAACACCGCAATGTCGCCGCCACTGACTGGAAAGTGCTGCTTTCTGAGCCGCAGGTATGGCGTTTTTTGCTGTGTGTGACTCTCTTGCAAGGCGCACATGCCGGATATTACAGTTTCAGTTCTATTTACTGGAAAGAGGCCGGTTATTCTGCCGCCACCATTGGCTATTTATGGTCTTTGGGGGTGGTGGCTGAGATCCTGGTATTTGCATTCAGCAATGTCCTTTTCCGCCGCTGGACTGCCCGCAGCCTGTTATTGCTTTCCGCTGTGAGTGGCATTATCCGTTGGAGCTTGATGGCTTCCACCACGGATCTGTCGTGGCTTATTCTGATTCAAATCCTGCATTGTGGCTCATTTACTGTTTGCCATTTGGCTGCGATGCGCTTTATTGCCGCCCGACGCGGGGCTGATGTGATTCGTTTGCAGTCGGTTTATTCTGCACTGGCGATGGGCGGAGGAATCGCGGTGATGACTATTATCTCGGGTTTCCTGTTCGAACATTATCAGGGCGGTGTTTTCTGGGTGATGGCATTGATAGTGATTCCGGTGCTGTTTATTCGTCCTCGGGTGGTTGCAAACCCGGAAGATCTTGCCCGTTAGGGCAAACCTAATAGGCGGCATAACTGCTGATTTTGTTGCGCGCTCATGGGTAATAATACCTGAATCAGCGGAGGGGTTGATTCAGGTTGCTCCACGGCATAAGGGGTCAGCACCACCGCAGTTCCGGCGGGAGCACCGGACCGCAAGTACACATCATGGGGCAAATACTTAATATGCAACGGCAACAGAGTTAACTCGCGAATGTGCTTTTCAACATGTTGTTCTAACTCTGAATTATTCCGTGTCAGTAACAAAATCTGCTTTTCCTGTAATGCATTTCCCTGCATCAACCAGGCACCAAAACTAATGGCTATCAGGGCTACCTCGTCGGCAGAGAATTGAATCTGATATTCTTGCTCGAACGCCGCCAAGGCTTGCTGAGTGGTACGTAACAGCCGGGGATATTGGCGGTTAACTTCTTCCAGTGATGAATTATCAATACCAATATTGAAATAACAGCGCTCAATAGCTGGGGCGAGATGGGCAAAAAGTTGGTTCATCAACAGCTCATTGCTGCTCAGTGTCATACCGGAAAGTTGTTGAAAATGCATGACTAACTGGTTGATGGCTTTGTTCAGACGTGAATCTTCCGCAGATTGAATACTGTGATAACTGTGCGCTTTAATCATGGTCAGCATTAGGATGAGCACGTCGCGTTCAACTTTATCGAGTGGGTCGCCCAGCAGCGGATTAAATGAATCAAATAAGCTGTCAGCTGCTGCCCGCGCGGGTTTACGTGTGAGCCATTGTTGCTGGATGAGAGATAACTCTGGCAGCGCATGTTGCCGATTTTCCCAAGCACAATAAGCCAAATACAGTTGTAAAAACTGGCGATCTTTTTCATTGAGTTGGCGGTTAAGATAGGGTTCACATTGGGCAATTATGTGAGGTAAATCCTCTGAAATCAGCCGATTATCCCATGAGAGTGCATGATATAAACCAGGAGCAAAATAGTGCTTAATAAACTCAGGGCAATAGCGAATCCCTCGGCGCAACCAATGGATTAAACATAGCCTTTTGTCGAGCCGACTGCCCTGAAGCAAACAACTGTCATCGGCATTGGCTCTCAATTGCAAATGGTAGAAACACTGGATTTCATGGGTAACCTCGGCTATATCTTGCCGGGTAGTGGGCTGCTCGACGCCGTTGAATTGGCTGATAGCCTCCAGTTGTACCGTGCTTGCGGGCATGAAGAGCATCAGTAACATATGGCAGCGGCGTTGTTGCCCGGACAGTGGTTGACTGGATAACAGCGGCACAGAAGACGTGTCCAAGTGCATATAACCTTCCGTGATGGATGTGTTGTTATTCATCATGCTTAAGCATAGCAAAAGAGATTCATTCAGTGGGTTAGGGCTGGGAGCTTTTACATCGACTTACAACTTACATCACAATTATCGTGGAATTCCCAAGGATTGATGAATGCACTATATGTTACATTATAACAAATCGGGCGTAATTAACCGACTGATGACCTTGTTGTTAACGGGGGGCGCTCTTATTTACAGTCAGCTGGCACAGGCTCACCCTCATAGTTTTATCGATATGGATGCCAGCTTTGTCAGTGAAAAACAGACGCTGGTGGGAATAAAAATGGTGTGGACTATGGATGAAATAACTTCCGCGGATCTGCTATATGATGCAGAAAATGCCAAAAGTGACTCTGAAATTTGGAAGAAATTGGCAGCCGAAGTCATGGCCAATGTGCTGGGGCAGCACTATTTCACAGATATATATCGTGATGGTAAGCCGGTGAAATATAAAAACTTACCGACAGAATATCATTTGTCGCGTAAGGGCCATCAGGCGGTTTTAGAGTTTATTTTACCCTTGGCTGAACCGCAGCCGCTGGCCGGAAAGCCTTTTATTATCTCGACTTACGACCCTACCTATTTTGTGGATATGACCTATGACGGCAATAAGGCGATAAGATTGTCGGCTGAAATGGCAAAAAGCTGCAAATTGACCTTATTCACGCCCAACCCAAATGCATCATTACAAGCTTACGCGCTGTCCTTGGATAAAAGTGATTCACCAGGAGAAGATATGGAACTTGGCAAACAATTCGCCCAACGGGTCACAGTACAATGTCAGTAGGTCTCACCTCCGCTTCACGGCGAAAGCATTGGCTAATAAATTTATGGCCACTGTTGTTGTTTTTAGTCTTGCTGGCCACTGCCGCACAGGTAGCATGGTTTTATTGGCCGGAACTGCTGTTTAAAACAGTGGTTTGGCAAAAAAATATGCATCAGCAGATGGCCCAGTTACTGCAACAGGTGAAAGCTAATCCGCATCAAGCCGGCTTGGCGCTGATGATATTCAGCCTGATTTACGGCGTGCTCCATGCAGTGGGGCCGGGACATGGCAAAGTGGTGATAGTGACTTATCTCGCCACCCACCCGGCACAACTCAAAAATAGTTTGAAACTGACGTTTGCGGCGTCGATATTACAAGGCGGTGTCGCTATCTTGCTGGTGACAGTGTTACTGGGCATATTGCAACTCTCCTCCCGCTATTTGCACCAAAGCAGCTTTTGGCTGGAAAAAGGCAGTTTTTTGCTGGTTATCGCGCTCGGGGTTTTATTGTGTTACCGCGCAATAGCGCGGCTTTACCATCAAGTGAAATTATTAAAGCCGCAGAAAATCAGTATTCAGCGTATACAGCCATTGAGTGCTGACCATGTTCACAGTGGGAGCTGCGGGTGTGGGCATCGCCATATGCCGAGTTCGCAAGAACTGCAAGCGGGCAACGACTGGCGCACCCGTCTGGCCATTGTGTTGGCGATGGGGATGCGGCCTTGCTCTGGCGCGATTATGGTGCTGCTGTTTGCTAAAGTAATTGGGGTTTATTGGTGGGGTATTTTTTCGGCTATTGCCATGGCCATCGGCACGTCATTGACTATTTCATTGCTGGCATTGTTTGTTCACTATGCGCGACGGTTAGCGGTGCATTTAAGCCGTAAGCGGGCACCCGCAGCATGGGGAGGGATAGCTTGGGCGACATTGGCATTAACCGGCGGAATTATTCTGCTGTTTGCCGGTACTCTGCTTTATCTTTCCAGCCAACCGGACTTTATCGGCGGAGTCCGGCCATTCGGGCGTTAAATGAACAATAAAAAAGCCAGTCAGGGTTAGCCGACTGGCTTTTTTGTATCAAACCGTCATTCATATATACTCTAAATAATTCGAGTTGCAGGAAGGCAGCAAGAGAGAAAATCCCGATGAGCTTACATCAGTAAGTGATTCGGGTTATTGAACGCAGCCAACGCACATGCAGCTTGAAGTATGACGAGTATAGAATTAACGCTTCAGGGCGTCACTCACTTCGGCCTGAACTATGGACTGAAGAATACCTTTCACCACACGTGGATTACCGGCCACGATATTGCCAGAACTGAAGTGGTTATGGCCGCCTGCAAAGTCAGTTACTACACCACCGGACTCACGAACTAACAGCTCGCCACCGGCAAAATCCCAAGGCTTCAAGCCAATTTCAAAGAAACCATCAACACGGCCTGCGGCAACATAAGCCAGATCCAGCGCCGCGGAACCGGTGCGACGAAAATCAGCACACTGTTCAAACAGTTTGCCCACAACACGCAGATAAGCGGGAGCATGTTGTTTCACTTTGAATGGGAAGCCGGTTGCCAGAATAGTGCCGTCTAAATCTTTGGCATTGGTGCCACGCAAACGGTAGCCGTTTAACTGAGCGCCTTGACCACGGGTAGCGGTAAACAGTTCGTTACGCATTGGGTCATAAACCACAGCAACTTCGGTACGGCCTTTGATGCGCACGGCGATAGAGACTGCGAAATGAGGGAGACGTTTGATGAAGTTGGTAGTGCCATCCAGCGGATCAATAACCCATTGCACATCATAGTCTTCGCCGAGTAACTCACCACATTCTTCACCAATAATGGTGTGTTTTGGGTAAGATTTACGGATAACGTCAACAATTAGACTCTCTGAGTCGCGGTCAACATTGGTAACAAAGTCATTACTGCCTTTCTGGCTCGCTTCGACAGCGTCCGGAGTTTCATAATTTTTGGCAATCAGGTTACCGGCCTTACGCGCAGCGCGTATGGCGATAGTCAGCATCGGATGCATGGGTATCTTCCACTAGGATGTTAAAGAACGAGAAACGGCGCGTAGTATAGCAGGGGTTCGGATAAATTCCTATGTCTGTGTTAAGATATGCCGATTCCCCGTTACCCTCAGAGTTTGTATGTTACACAATATTCGTATCGTTTTGGTTGAAACCTCACACACTGGCAATATGGGTTCGACAGCCAGGGCCATGAAAACAATGGGATTAACCAATTTGTATCTGGTCAATCCTTTGGTCAAACCGGATTCTCAGGCAATTGCATTGTCTGCTGGTGCCAGTGATGTGATTGGCAACGCCACCATCGTGGATACCCTGGATGAAGCGCTGGCGGGATGCAGTTTGGTAGTCGGAACTAGCGCCCGTTCGCGTACTTTGCCTTGGCCAATGCTAGAGCCGCGTGAATGTGGCGTGCGCAGCGCACGTGAAGCTGAACATGCGCCGGTAGCACTGGTGTTTGGTCGTGAGCGGGTCGGCTTGACGAATGATGAGCTACAAAAGTGCCATTATCATGTGGCAATCCCAGCCAACCCGGAATACAGTTCTCTGAATCTGGCCATGGCGGTGCAAATTTTAGCCTATGAAGTGCGAGTGGCTTTTCTTGATAGACAGCAAGCGGCTGCCCCAATAGTAGAAGAAGAGGAAGCCCCTTATCCATTAGTGGATGATCTAGAGCGTTTCTATCTGCATCTGGAACAGGTTTTGTCTCATACGGGCTTTATTCGCCAAGCCCATCCGGGGCAGATTATGAGCAAGTTGCGCCGCCTTTTTACCCGTGCGCGTCCGGAAGCTCAAGAGCTGAATATTCTGCGTGGAATGCTGACATCCATTGAGAAACAAGATAAATACCCACAACGTGGTGCTGATGTCAGCGAGCATAACAACAAAAATTAATGCCTTATATCAATTGGTTATTATAGAAACTGGTCCATATTATTGAAAATGTAATTGTTAAATAATACTTGAGCGATTTACTAGGTTAAATAGTTGACTGAAACACTCGGGTATGTCAAAGTTCTGGCTTGTTCTCACCAACAGGTAATTTTAGCTATGAGACTGACATCCAAAGGCCGTTATGCCGTGACCGCTATGCTTGATGTAGCATTACATTCCCATGACGGGCCAGTTCCTCTGGCCGATATTTCTGAACGTCAGGGGATTTCATTATCCTACTTGGAACAGCTTTTTTCACGGTTACGCAAAAATGGCTTAGTAGCCAGCGTTCGTGGTCCAGGTGGCGGTTACCTGCTGGGTAAAGATGCATCAGCAATCGCGGTCGGTGCGGTTATCACTGCCGTTGATGAATCTGTCGATGCTACCCGTTGCCAGGGTAAAGAAGGTTGTCAGGGTGGCGATCGTTGCCTGACTCATACTTTGTGGCGTGATTTGAGCGAGCGCATTAGCAGCTTCCTCAACAACATCACATTGGCGGAACTGGTTAATAACCAAGATATTCTTGAGGTTGCGGATCGTCAAAATAACGATACGCGCCGTACGGCCAATGGCCGACCGCAAGAGACGATTAACGTCAATCTGCGCGCATAAGCAGAGTCTGCGGAATTTTACGTTTTGGAAGTGATGTACGGAGCATAAGAGCAATGACCGAATCAAAAATAAAGACACCGATCTATCTGGATTATGCAGCAACGACCCCGGTAGACCCTCGTGTCGCTGAAAAAATGATGCAGTACCTGACTCTGGACGGTATTTTTGGTAACCCCGCCTCTCGTTCTCATAAGTTTGGCTGGCAAGCAGAAGAAGCTGTTGATATTGCACGTAATGATATTGCTGCATTGGTAGGTGCCGACCCTCGCGAGATAGTCTTCACCTCCGGTGCAACGGAGTCCGATAACCTTGCGATTAAAGGTGCTGCTAACTTCTACCAGAAGAAAGGCAAGCACATCATCACCTGTAAGACCGAACATAAAGCCGTGTTGGATACTTGTCGCCAGTTGGAGCGTGAAGGCTTCGAAGTGACTTATCTGGCACCGCAGTCTAACGGTATTATCGACCTGAAACAGCTTGAAGCCGCCATGCGTGAAGACACCATTCTGGTTTCTATCATGCACGTGAACAATGAAATCGGTGTGGTGCAGGATATCGCGGCCATCGGCGAAATGTGCCGTAGTCGCGGGATCATTTTCCATGTTGATGCGACACAAAGCGTCGGTAAATTACCTATTGATTTGAGCAAACTGAAAGTCGATTTGATGTCTTTCTCTGCACATAAAGTTTATGGCCCGATGGGCATTGGTGCACTGTTTGTTCGTCGTAAACCCCGTATTCGCATTGAAGCACAGCAGCACGGTGGTGGTCATGAGCGCGGTATGCGTTCAGGGACTTTACCGGTTCATCAGATAGCGGGCATGGGTGAAGCTTACCGCATCGCCAAAGAAGAGATGGAAAGCGAAGCAGCGCGTCTGCGTTCGCTGCGCCTGCGGTTGTGGAATGGCCTCAAAGATATTGAAGAAGTTTACCTGAATGGCGATTTAGAGAATGGCGCACCTGGCATTCTGAACATCAGTTTCAACTATGTTGAAGGTGAGTCGCTCATCATGGCACTGAAAGATTTGGCTGTTTCATCGGGTTCAGCCTGTACTTCCGCGAGTCTGGAACCTTCTTATGTGTTGCGTGCGTTGGGGATGAACGACGAACTGGCCCACAGTTCAATTCGTTTCTCTCTGGGGCGTTTCACCACTGAAGAAGAGATCGACTACGCCATTGCGCTGGTACGCAAATCCATTGGGCGTCTGCGTGACTTGTCTCCGTTGTGGGATATGTTCAAGCAGGGCGTGGATATCAGCAGCATTGAATGGTCTCACCATTAATTCCAGACTTTAAGACTCAGGAGTAATCACATGGCTTACAGCGAAAAAGTAATCGATCACTACGAAAACCCACGTAACGTCGGGTCATTCGACAACGCAGATCCTACCATTGGTAGCGGCATGGTTGGCGCACCCGCTTGTGGTGATGTCATGAAGTTGCAGATTAAAGTTAACGACGCTGGCATCATTGAAGATGCGCGTTTCAAAACTTATGGCTGCGGCTCTGCTATTGCTTCCAGCTCTCTGGTAACTGAATGGATGAAAGGTAAGTCTCTCGAGCAGGCTGAAGCGATCAAGAATACTCAGATCGCAGAAGAGCTGGAGTTACCGCCAGTCAAAATTCACTGCTCAATTTTGGCTGAAGATGCCATTAAAGCAGCTATCGCCGACTACAAAAGCAAACATACTGCCAAGTAGTTGTAACATAGGTTCTTTAGAGTTGAGGTTGTTGTATGTCGATATCAATCAGCGACAGTGCTGCACAACGGGTCAGCGCCTTTTTAAATCACCGTGGTAAGGGCTTAGGTCTGCGCTTAGGCGTGCGGACGTCGGGCTGCTCCGGTATGGCATATGTCCTGGAATTTGTTGATGAAATGAACGATGACGATATCGTTTTTGAAGACAAAGGCGTGAAAGTGATCATCGACGGCAAAAGCATGGTCTATCTTGACGGCACCGAGCTGGATTTCGTCAAAGAAGGTCTGAACGAAGGCTTTAAATTCAACAATCCGAATGTCTCTAATGAGTGCGGATGTGGTGAAAGCTTTAACGTCTGACCCCTGTTTTTGTTCCTGCCTCAGGAACTTGATGCCTATATACCCAAAGTCATTGGAGTTGCAGGTAGATAGCCAGCACAAATCCTGATGAGCTTATTTAAGTAGGTCAACTACAAATAAGTTATTCGGGTGAGTGAGCGCAGCTAACGGCCATGCAATTTCAAGGACTAAGGGGATAACCCCAGAGCATGCTATGGATTACTTCACATTATTTGGGCTGCCGGCTCGGTACCTGATTGACGGCAACCAACTCACGACCCGCTATCAAGAATTGCAACGCCAATTCCACCCTGACCGTTTTGCAAATCAGCCTGAACGCGAGCGTCTGGCCTCATTGCAACAAGCCGCGACCATTAATGATGCCTACCAAACCCTCAAGCACCCGTTAAAACGGGCTGAGTATATGCTATCTTTGCAGGGTTTTGATTTAGGCAACGAACAGCATACTATGCGCGATACCGCGTTTCTGATGGAGCAATTGGAGTTGCGGGAAGAGCTTGATGCTATCGAACGCAACCCAGATGCTGAGACGGAACTCGCTGCATTCAGCCACCGTTTGGCACTGATGACGAAAACACGCAGCCAGTTGATGGTTGAGCAATTGGGTAGGCAACAGTGGGAACAAGCCGCTGATACGGTTCGAAAATTACGTTTTCTGGATAAATTAAGACAGCAGGTTGAACAGTTAGAAGAACGCCTGTTTGATGACTTTGCTTAAGAACGTAATGAAGCAAACGAAATTGTATCTAATTGATAAAAATAAATAAAAAACAATTTATTGATGACTGCAATGCCCAGCTACTTCTTATCAGGGCGCGTCACTAACGTTTTATATACTCTACATCATTCGAGTTGCAGGAAAGCGGCCTCAACGAGGCGGGGCCCATGAATCGGCCGAGTAACGAAAACAGCCAACGCATATGTAGCTTGAAGTATGACGAGTATAGATTGATGGAAGCTCAATATGGCCTTATTACAAATTAGTGAGCCTGGTTTAACTGCTGCGCCGCATCAACGTCGGTTGGCAGCAGGGATAGATTTAGGTACCACCAATTCATTGGTCGCCACAGTGCGCAGCGGTAAAGCGCAAACGCTGGCGGATGAACAGCTGCGGGATCTTTTGCCCTCAGTGGTTCACTATCAACAAAATGGTATTGATGTTGGCTGGAATGCGCGCCATTTAGCGGCATTGGATCCGGTCAATACGATCAGTTCAGTTAAACGCATGATGGGCCGCTCTTTGGCTGATATTGTGCAGCGCTACCCTAATCTGCCATACCAATTCCAATCCAGTGAAAATGGTTTGCCGATGATCCAGACTGCGAGCGGGTTGGTTAATCCGGTGCAAGTATCTGCAGATATTCTTAAAGCATTGGCGCAACGGGCACAGGTGGCCTTGGAAGGGGAATTGGACGGCGTAGTCATTACTGTCCCAGCTTATTTTGATGATGCTCAGCGCCAGGGGACTAAAGATGCAGCCCGTCTGTCGGGGTTGCATGTGCTGCGTTTGCTTAATGAGCCGACCGCTGCAGCTATCGCCTATGGTCTGGATTCAGGTCAGGAAGGGGTGATCGCCGTTTACGATTTGGGCGGCGGGACATTTGATATCTCTATATTGCGCTTGAGCCGTGGTGTATTTGAAGTGCTGGCCACTGGCGGCGACTCCGCGCTGGGGGGGGATGACTTTGATCACCTATTAGCGGATTGGCTGCGTGAGCAAGCTGGTATTGATTCCCGTGATGACCATGGTGTCCAGCGGCAATTATTAGATGCAGCCATCGCGGCTAAGATTGCCTTGAGTGATGCGGAAGTTGCTGATGTCTCCGTGGCGGGTTGGCAAGGGCAAATTACCCGTCAGCAGTTTGAATCCCTGATAGCATCATTAGTTAAACGTACATTAATGGCCTGTCGCCGTGCGTTAAAAGATGCGGGCGTCACGGCTGATGAAGTGCTGGAAGTGGTGATGGTCGGTGGTTCGACCCGTGTGCCCTTGGTGCGCGAGCAGGTTGGGCAATTCTTTGGCCGCACGCCACTGACCTCGATTGATCCCGATAAAGTGGTCGCCATTGGCGCGGCGATTCAAGCAGATATTCTGGTGGGGAATAAACCCGACAGTGACATGCTGCTGCTTGATGTTATTCCGCTGTCATTAGGGTTGGAAACCATGGGCGGTTTAGTGGAGAAAATCATTCCGCGCAATACCACCATTCCGGTCGCCCGCGCGCAAGAGTTCACCACCTTTAAAGATGGTCAGAGCGGGATGATGATTCACGTGCTGCAAGGTGAACGCGAACTGGTACAAGATTGCCGCTCACTAGCCCGTTTCACTTTACGTGGCTTACCTCCGCTGCCAGCGGGGGGCGCGCATATTCGTGTGACTTTCCAGGTTGATGCGGATGGGTTATTGAGCGTCACGGCGATGGAGAAATCCACCGGCGTGGAGGCCTCGATTCAGGTGAAGCCCTCTTATGGGCTGTCCGATGATGAAATTGCCAATATGATTAAAGATTCGATGGCGAACGCGCACAGCGATATTGGCGCACGTCAGCTGGCGGAACAACAGGTCGAAGCCTCCCGTGTGCTGGAAAGTCTACAAGGCGCATTGGCACAAGACGCAGCGCTACTCAGTGAGCAAGAAAGTACTGCTATCGCTCAGGCGATGGCGGCATTACAGCAGCAGATGCAGGGCACTGACCCACACGCAATCGAAGCTGCGATAAAAGCGTTAGATGCACAAACGCAAGATTTTGCCGCGCGCCGGATGGATGCTTCTATTCGCCGTGCTTTGGCTGGCCATTCAGTGGATGAGGTTTAATCATGCCCAAAATAGTATTTCTGCCCCATAAAGACCTTTGCCCGGATGGTGCAGTACTGGAAGCAATCCAAGGTGAGACCATACTGGATGTCGCCTTACGCAATGGAATCGACATCGAGCATGCCTGTGAGAAATCCTGCGCGTGCACCACTTGTCACTGTATCGTGCGCGAAGGGTTTGATTCGCTGCCGGAAAGCAGTGAGCTGGAAGATGATATGTTGGATAAAGCTTGGGGCCTGGAGCCGGAAAGCCGTCTGAGCTGTCAGGCGACAGTGACGGATGAAGATCTGGTGGTCGAGATCCCGCGTTATACCATTAACCATGCGCGTGAACATTAATCATAAGCGAGAACATTGATATGAGTTTAACGTGGCAAGATACTCGCGCGATAGGCGAAGCGCTTTACGACCAATTCCCGGATACAGATCCGAAAACAGTGCGTTTTACCGATATGCACCAATGGATCTGTGACTTAGAGGATTTCGATGACGATCCGCAGGGATCAAACGAAAAAGTGCTGGAAGCCATCCTGCTGGTCTGGTTAGATGAGTTTGAATAAATACCTGAGGGTCGCACGAGCGGCCCTTTTTTCTATCTGTTACTGTATAGCAGACAGTATTTTTTAGAGTAGAACGTTTTGATCCGCCGTGGCTAACACAGGGCCGCGTATAAGCAGCTGAATAACAGCAAAAAATAATAATGAAGAGGTAGTTCATGACAACAGAAATGATGCAAGTAACCTTATCAAATCACCCAGCCGACGCCCGTTGGGGAGAGAAAGCCCAGTTGAGTACCGATGCCGAGGGGATGACTATCCACCTGACGGGAAAAAATGAATTGGGTACCATTCAACGTGCCGCTCGCAAAATAGATGGGCAAGGTATCAAACAGGTAAAACTGGCCGGTGAGGGCTGGGGTCTGGAACAAAGCTGGGCATTCTGGCAAGGTTTCCGTGGGCCAAAAGGTCAGCGCAGTGTGGAGTGGGCAGAGCTGCCAGAGAACGAAAAAACCGAGCTGAAACAACGGTTAAAAATTATTGACTGGGTGCGCGATACTATTAATGCACCAGCAGAAGATTTAGGGCCAGAACAACTGGCTAAAAACGCGATTGATTTGCTGTGCGCAGTATCATGTGATGCTGTCAGCTACCGTATTACCAAAGGTGAAGATCTGCGCGAGCAGGGTTATGCCGGGATTTACACCGTGGGCCGTGGCTCTGATCGTGCGCCGGTATTGCTGGCTTTGGACTATAACCCAACCGGTAACCCAGATGCGCCAGTTATGGCGTGTTTGGTTGGCAAAGGTATTACTTTTGATTCAGGTGGTTACAGCCTGAAACAGAGCGCATTTATGGATTCT
The DNA here is from genome assembly GCF_900460525.1 of Yersinia kristensenii. NCBI lineage: Bacteria > Pseudomonadati > Pseudomonadota > Gammaproteobacteria > Enterobacterales > Yersiniaceae > Yersinia > Yersinia kristensenii. The sequence goes on along the minus strand of NZ_UHIY01000001.1, from coordinate 116,828 downwards.
ATGAAGTCCGATATGGGCGGTGCGGCGACAGTCACGGGCGCATTGGCATTAGCAGCAGCTCGTGGCTTGAAAGAACGAGTAAAACTGTATTTGTGTTGCGCGGATAATATGGTTAGCGGTAATGCCTTTAAGCTGGGTGATATCATTCGCTATCGCAATGGCAAAACCGTCGAAATCATGAACACTGATGCTGAAGGGCGCTTAGTATTGGCTGATGGTCTGATTGATGCTTCTGAGCAGAATGCACCGCTGATTATTGATGCTGCCACTTTGACCGGTGCGGCAAAAACCGCGTTGGGTAATGATTACCACGCGCTATTTAGTTTTGATGATGAATTGGCACAAGAGTTGTTGAGCAGCGCGCAAAGTGAGCACGAGCCTTTCTGGCGCTTGCCGTTAGCTGAATTCCATCGCAGCCAACTGCCATCCAACTTTGCTGAATTGAATAATGTCGCGGGGGCAGCCTACAGTGCGGGTGCCAGCACCGCCGCAGCATTTTTATCGCATTTCGTGAAAGACTATCAGCAAGGTTGGCTGCACATTGACTGCTCCGCGACTTACCGTAAAGGTGCGGTTGAGCAATGGTCGGCTGGTGCTACAGGTCTGGGAGTTCGTACTATTGCTAACTTACTGTTGGCGAAAGCAAAACAGTAAGTTAGGTGAATTAAGGGGCTAGCACACCTACGGGCACTCCGGCGGCTCACGCCGCTACGACCCGAATGGTGCACTTCCCCTTTATTTGGCTTTGTAAGCTACCAATGGGGCGCATTTACGTCCCTTTGTTCGATCTGCTTGACGTTTTTCGGAGTACAAGATGAGTTTGCCACAACCCCCTGCTGCTGATAGCCACGTAAGTCACCATCATGATGAAGACCAAAATCTGGAGTCTTTGCTAAAACTGGCGGCGACGGAATCAATTCATCGCACTGCCTTTTTCCGCACACTGTTGGATGCCACGGTTTTGGTGCTGGTGGACGGGGCAGAGCAGGGCGATGAAGAGGGTGAGATGACCTTCACAACAGGCGATGGGGTGAATATTCTTCATTGGGAAAAGCAGGATGGTGAATCAGTCATTCCTTTCTTTACCTCGGTAGAGGTGCTCCAGCAGGCGCTAGATATTGCCGAAGATCAACCGAGTGACAGTGAAAAACTGTCAGTTAATCACCCAAAACAACCTTTTATCGCCATGCCAGTGCGGGTGTTATTCGAAATGACCCAGGGCGCACATCTGTTTTTGAACCCAAAATCAGAGCACGGTAAAGAGTTTTGGCCGCAAGAAGTGGCGATGCTACTGGAAAATGGCGGTTTAGCCCAACCAGCTGAAATGGTGGTGGATAAAGAGAGCCAAATCCTGTTGGGGCAGCCGGAAGAATATCCTGCGGCGATGGTGGATGCCCTGATCCAGCTGTTTAGCCAGCGCAAACCCGTGCGGCGTGCTTTCTTGGCACTGATGCATGATAAGAGTGTGGATGATAAACCTAACTTATTGGTTGGGCTGGAAGTGGATGGTACAGATGATGAGATTGACCAACTGATTCAAGAGGCCGGTAATGTGGCCAGTGACCATGCACCGGATGATGGCCCGGTAGATTTTTGCGTAGTGAATGAGAAAGAGCGGGGAGTCAGTCATTACCTGATGACGCACACCCAAGCATTTTACCAGCGCAGATGGGGCAGTTGGCTGAGAAATATCATTCCTTCGACTAGCCATTAATGAGAAAAGGGAGCCAATTTGGCTCCCTTTTTATGACACATAATCATCATTGCTACATGAAGAAATTACTGTGTAATTTAGAAGGTATAAGCAACGCCCATATTAATAGTCATTGGGGTGGTAATGTTTTTACCTTTAGAAACTTTAACTTCTGAGCCGATAGACAGGTTAGACGTCAGGTTTACATTGATACCCACACCGGCGTTAGCACGAGTCCCTTTCAGGCTATTATCAAACATCTCGTTGTTAATCATCACCTTGTTACTTGCCATCAAGTCATGGTCTACCGAGAAAATTGCATAAGGCCTTATTTCTGCGCCGCTATTCAACACAAAGCGATAACCCGTGTTCATGCCCAGAGTGCCGGTTGTCGTACGTGAACCTTGGTTCTGCGCCTCCATGCCGTTAGACAATTTATATTGGCTTTTACCCGAGCTGAAGGTGTTCAAGGCCACATAAGGGGAAACATACATCGCATCAATATTGATATGTTTACCCGCTTTTACTGCCAGCCCCATGCCGGAGAAGTTAGCTGCTCCAGTCGCGTTATTAGCTTGTGATGTCACACTGAGGTTCTGTTTAAACTGGTTGGTTTTGAACACACCATTCAGGTAATAGCCGCTGTTTGCCAAATATTGGACGTAAGCGCCCAATGAGTTGCTTTCCACACTGCCGCTGCTCTGGTAATCAGATTTGATATTGGCGCTAGTATGGCTGGCGAAGCTACCCACACTGAACACGGCATCACCCAACTCAATGGCTTTATCGCCACCTAAAGTCATGCCACTTAACTTCTGATTGAAGTTGGTTGCGGTGCCTTTCACGTCGTAACTGTCATTCAGGTAAGTTAACCACACCCCACTTTCGTTGGTTGCTGAACTTTGTTTATCTAAGCGATTGTGAATTGAGCTTAATTCGGCGTTAAAGATAACGGGCATGGTATTGGCGACGGCTAAAATACCCGCCGTATTTGACGTCAATTTCGTTTTATCTGCGACCAGTTTGAAGCCGCCTTTACCATCACTGACCAGTGAGTGTTTATAGTTACCTAAGTCTACCGGCCCATTAGCCAGGACGAAGCGGGCAGTATTTTTCCCTTTTACATCAATAACATTCAGATTCGCTGGGGCCACGCCACTGGTGTTTATCTTAATGGAAAAAGCCCCATCGGCACTACCCGTGATATTCAATGGTGCGCTGGTATGATTAACCAGTGTTGAACCCAGATTAAAACTACCGTCACCCGCCAGCGATGCCATAGTCAGTTGAGCCGCAGACCGGCTCATATCAATATTACCACCCGCCAATTTCACATTTTTAAAGGCGAATTGTGCTGGCTTGCCGTTGTTACCAGCAAAAGCAGCGCGGGAAGCCGTGCGCACCGCGGTGAGTGGTGCATCTGCGGAGAACAACTGCATATTACCGGCTAAGTTCAGGTCTGCATTTTGGGTGGTTGCGCCACCCTGCACGCTGAGAATACTGTCTTTATTGGCATCAATAGTGCCGCTAATGTTTGCGGTTCTATCAAAAATGACGGTGCTGCCAGTGAATGCGGCATTCACTAAATGACCTGAAATCAAGGCACGGCCATTTTCAACTACCAGCTTATGCGCTTGTGCACGCGCCATCAGATCAAATTTACCGCCTTTGACCAGACTATTGTTAGCAATGGCACCTTTATTAATCGTCAATTTGCTGCCGTTAACGGTGGTGTTATTGGCAGTTGCCTTGTCAACCAGTGTGAAATCAACTGTATTGAACAGGGTATCTTCGATAGCAGCACCCTCTTGAACATCAAATGTGCCGCCATTGATTGTTGTTGCTGTGGCTTTCGCACCTGCTTTTACGGTGAATTCACCCTCATTCAAGGTGGTCTTGTTGGCTGTGGCACCTTTATTCAGCGCAAATTTGCCGCCTTTAACGGTGGTGTCTTTGGCTGCGCCATCAACAATAAAGTCGCCGGAATTCAAGGTGGTAGTGTTGGCTGTCGCACCTTTATTCAGCGCAAATTTGCCGCCTGTCACGGTGGTGTTATTGGCTGCGCCATCAACAATAAAGTCGCCGGAATTCAAGGTGGTCGTGTTGGCTGTCGCACCTTTATTCAGCGCAAATTTGCCGCCTGTCACGGTGGTGTTATTGGCTGCGCCATCAACAATAAAGTCGCCGCCATGTAAGGTAGTCGTGTTGGCTGTTGCACCTTTATTCAGCGCAAATTTGCCGCCTGTCACGGTGGTGTTATTGGCTGCGCCATCAACAATAAAGTCGCCGCCATTTAAGGTGGTCTTGTTGGCTGTGGCACCTTGATTCAGCGCGAATTTGCCGCCTTTAACGGTGGTGTTATTGGCTGCGCCATCAACAATAAAGCCGCCGCCATTTAAGGTGGTCGTGTTGGCTGTTGCACCTTTATTCAGCGCAAATTTGCCGCCTGTCACGGTGGTGTTATTGGCTGCGCCATCAACAATAAAGTCGCCGGAATTCAAGGTGGTCGTGTTGGCTGTGGCACCTTTATTCAGCGCGAATTTGCCGCCTTTAACGGTGGTGTCTTTGGCTGCGCCATCAACAATAAAGTCGCCGGAATTCAAGGTGGTAGTGTTGGCTGTCGCACCTTTATTCAGCGCAAATTTGCCGCCTGTCACGGTGGTGTTATTGGCTGCGCCATCAACAATAAAGTCGCCGGAATTCAAGGTGGTGCTGCTGGCCGTTGCACTGTCATTAACAAAAAACTGGCTGTGACTGACAACGGTATCTTTAGTTTTTGCACCCTCTTGCAGGGTAAAGACTGAACCTGACGTCAGTTTGGTCGCATCCGCTGTTGCACCTTTTACCAACTCTAATTCGGCAAAGTCCAGCAGAGTGTCAGTGGCTGTGGCACCACTTTCGAGGGTAAATGTGGTAGCTCTATTAGATATATGAGCGTTTTCGACTGTGGCACCAGATTTGAGAATCAGTGTACCTTCACCAGATACATTGACTTCATCCGCACTGGCACCGTCATTAACGGTCATCGTGCCATTGAGCACATGAGTTAAAAAGGCTGACGAACCTTTTTCCAAGGTAAACTCACTATTGTCAGCACGCACCTCAGTTCCGCTGGTTTTAGCATTAGCCTTTAAAGTAAATACCGCGTCTTCACCGACTTTAGTGCTATCAGCCGTTGCTCCCTCGATCAACTCCAGATTGGCTCCATTCAGTGAAGTATGTTGCGAGTTAGCCCCTTTTTCGATAGTCAGCGTGCCACCATCAATAGTGGTTTTAGAGGCTTTGGCACCCTCTTGCAGCTCCACCGTCCCTTTTGTGCTGCTAAGTTTATGAATTTCGGCAAATTTGCCAACCGTTGCAATACCGCCTTCAAGGATTTTCGCGTCGTAGGATTTAGCGGCGTTTATGACATCCTTGCCATTTGCATCTTGTGTCTTTGTCCCTGTTAGTATCAGTTTGCCACCATCATGGATGACTGAATTGTGATCAGTCCCGCCATTGTTATTAATGATACCTTTGTTGATAACCGTGCTATTCGCCAGTGCGCCAGCAGCTAGGTTTATGGTGCCATCTTCGCTAATAATGCTATCAAGGATCTGGCCGCCTTTTTCCACATTTTGCACCCCGCCTGCCACGTGAGTGGCAAATGCAAGAGTGTTTGCTGCGACTGTTTGCTGTTCACTTTTGCCAATGATTTGCTCAAATACCGGCATATCAATAGTAGGATCCGTCGCTTTATCTAACTTAGCGAGCGCTGCTACTGCATTATTCATTTCGGTTGTTTTGGTTGCCAGTTCGGCATTTACGTCAAGTTTATGCTGTTGGGCAGCATTATACTGAGTGGCTGTGTTTTGGGCGGCATTTTCGGCTGCTGTGTGTGCAGTAGTCGCATCCTGAACTAACTGATCTGCAGCTTCTGCTTCTGCGATAGCCTGTTGGGCTGCTTTAGCTTCCGCTATTTTTAACGCGGGAGTCGTTGAGGTATTAATCAGATCCTGTAACTCTTTTGCGAGATTTAACGTATTTACATCCCAATTTTGATCTACCGCTGTAATCGCCGCCGCTTTTTCTTTATTAAGTTTTGTTAACTCATCTTCAGCTTTAGTTTTCGCTTTTTCTGTTTTTGTAGCGAGTGTATCAAGAACGCTTGATTTAACACCGAGAAGAAACTCGTTCGATTTTGCCTTAGTGTTTGCTTGCTTTGCTGCTTCCTGTGCCTGTTTAGCCGCTACTTGCGTATCTAATTTGGCTTTTTTATCGGCGAAGTTGATTGCCAGTTTTTCTTTTTGTTCTGGGGTAATCACACCTTGATTTCGATAATCCTGAAGCTTATCCAGGGTATCAGCGGTTGTTGATGCGGCTATCGCCCCACTCGATACCAACGAAGAGATCAATATCGATAAAGGTAATAAACGCGTATTTAATATATTGCGATGACTCATGATTTTATAATTTCCTATTTAAAAGTTACCATTTAATAAATAGCCACCCAGTAGGGTTAATGGTAAAAATATGAGGGCAATATATTCATGGGGAGGTTATTTTCCTATTTATTAAAATATTAATTTTGGTTTTAATATTAACTTTGTTTTTTGGGTGGTTTTTTTAGCGATCTTAATTGTTGTATCAAGCTGTTTTTAATGTAAAAATTAATTGGTTATTATGGTTTTTATATTATTGTGGGATATTTGTTTAAAATTTTTTTAAAAAAACATTAAATATAAAGTAAGCATGCTGTACATATGAAATTTTAAATTTTACGGCGTAACATAACGTTCAATTTGGCAAGAATAGTCCGGCTCACTCACTCCCTATATTCCCTTTCAGGTGAATGCTATAATCTTGCCATCAACCAGGGAGAGAGATATGAATCACAACGGTTTGCATCGGTTAATGTCGAGAATAAAAGGGCGCCAGATGGCTCTCTTGGTCAGTGCCGTTTTGTTAAGTAGCGTGCTGTTATTAGCGGGCTGTGATGATGAGAGTAAAAATAAGGATGTTGCCGCTCCAGCTGCCCCAGCCACGACACAGACCAGTGAACCTGCAGCCGAAGCAACGGTGAGCAAAATAGACGATGCAAACAAGTTGGCGGAGCTAACAAAACAGCATGCGGGTCAGCCGCTAACTTTACTGGATGCCTCTGAACTACAACTCGATGGTGCCAGTGCCATGGTGCTGACTTTCTCGCAACCATTGGATCCCAAACAAGACTTTTCCTCTCATGTGCATCTGGTTGATACCGTTAGCGGTAAAATCGACGGTGCCTGGGAGTTATCCGACAATCTGATGGAGCTGCGGTTACGTCATCTTAAACCTGAACGTAAATTACTGCTGACCATTGATAGCACTTTGCGAGGGATTGGGGGAGCCCAACTGGGTAAACAACAGCAGCAGCAACTCACTACCCGCGATATCAAACCGAGTGTCGGATTTGCCAGTAAAGGTTCTTTATTGCCGGGTAAATTGGCACAGGGCTTGCCGGTGATGGCGCTCAATGTTGATAGCATTGATGTTAACTTTTTCCGTATTAAGCAAAGCAGCCTGGCTAATTTCCTGGCGAACTGGCAATACCGCAGCGCACTGTCAAATTGGGAATCGGACGAATTACTGAAAATGGCTGATCTGGTGTATACCGGCCGTTTTGATCTCAATCCTGTCGCCAATACTCGCGAAAAACTATTACTCCCCTTAGCCGATATTAAGCCGTTGCAAGAATCTGGTGTCTATCTGGCTGTGATGCAACAAGCCGGGCGTTATAGCTACACCAATGCCGCCACCTTATTTACCCTGAGTGATATAGGTGTTTCGTTACACAGTTACCACGACCGGATGGATGTTTTTACCCAAGCATTAGCTGGTGGGGCAGCCTTGAAAGGGGTGCTGCTGCAATTGCTGGATGAAAAAGGCCAAGTGCTGGCACAGGCTGAAACTGACAGTCAGGGCCATGCGCAGTTGGAAAAGAATGCCAAGGCGAAATTGCTGCTGGCTTCGCAAAACGGCCAAACCAGCTTGATTGATCTCAACACACCGGCGCTGGATCTGGCTGAGTTTGATATCGCCGGGCCGGAAGGTTTCCAGAAGCAGTTTTTTGCTTTTGGCCCGCGAGACCTGTACCGCCCGGGAGAAACCTTAATTGTCAATGGGTTACTGCGTGATGCTGATGGTAAACCACTGACCACTCAGCCGGTTAAAGTCGATATTCTCAAGCCCGATAACCAAGTGGTGCGCAGCTTTGTTTGGCAGCCGCAAGACGGTTTGTATCAATATCAATACGCCATTCCGGAAGGCGGCCCCACCGGTGAATGGTCTTTGCGTATGAATTTGGGCGATAACCAGCCGCGCCTCTACAAATTTAAAGTCGAAGATTTCCTGCCAGAGCGCATGGCACTAGAGATTGCCACCCGTAAAGAACCCATCGCCATCGACAGCGAAGCCAGCTTTGCTATCACTGGCCGCTATCTTTATGGTGCTCCAGCATCCGGTAACCGGCTGCAAGGGCAATTATTCCTGCGCCCACTGCGGGAAGCGGTGGCATCATTACCCGGTTTTGAATTCGGGTCAGTTATTGAAGAAAATCTCTCGCGCACCTTGGATGAGTTTGATACCACACTCGACAGTGATGGTCAGGCTGACATCGAAGTCGATAACAGTTGGCAGAATGCGCAATCGCCGCTGAAACTGATTTTACAGGCCAGTTTGCTGGAATCCGGCGGGCGGCCTGTCACACGGCGCGCTGAGCAAGCATTATGGCCAGCCGATGCGCTAGCGGGTATCCGCCCCTTGTTCAATAAGCAGCAAGTTTATGATTACCGCAGTGACAGCTATAAATCACAGGCTATGGTCGATCAGGACACTACCGCTGATTTCGAGATTGTCTATGCCAATGCCGAGGGTGAAAAACTGGCGGCCAATGGCTTGAAGGTAAAGCTGGTGCGTGAACGCCGCGATTACTATTGGCAGTGGTCGGAAAGTGATGGCTGGCAGTCATTGTATGATAAAAAAGATCTGACATTGGCAGAGCAGTCGGTGAATATTCCCGCCGACGGTAGCGCTAAAGTCAGCTTCCCGGTGGAGTGGGGCGCATATCGGATTGAGGTGAGTAATCCAGATAATGAATTAGTCAGTAGCTCCCGTTTCTGGGCCGGTTATAGCTGGCAGGATAATACCGGCGGCAGTGGCGCGGTTCGGCCTGATCAAGTCAAACTGACACTGGATAAACCGGCTTATCGCCCGGGCGAAAAAGTAAAATTACACATTGAAGCACCGGCTGCTGGTAACGGCTATTTGCTGGTGGAATCCAGTGACGGCCCATTATGGTGGCAGGAAGTGACCATTCCGGCGGGGGGCGCTGAGGTTGAAGTGCCGATTAACACACAGTGGAATCGTCATGACCTGTATTTTAGCGCGACAGTGATTCGCCCCGGTGATAAGTCACAGCAGGCGACCCCAAAACGCGCTATTGGTTTGCTGCATCTGCCGTTGGTGGATGAAACCCGCAAACTGGCGCTAGAGCTGGAATCACCAGCGCGTATTCGTCCGAATCAAACCTTGATGGTCAAAGTGAAAGCCAGCCGCACCGGTGCGCCGTTGCCCGAAAAAGTGCAAGTATTGCTGTCAGCGGTTGACAGTGGAATTCTTAATATCACGGATTACGCCACACCCGATCCCTATGACGCTTTCTTTGGCCGCAAACGCTACAGTGCTGATCAATATGATGTTTATGGGCAGTTAATTGAAGGGCAGGGGCGCTTGGCGAGCTTGCGCTTTGGCGGGGATGGTGATGACGAAGATGCGCTCTCCCGCGGCGGTAAAAAGCCAATCACCGAAGTTACGATTGTGGCGCAACAAGCCCAGCCGGTGACATTAAACGCCCAAGGTGAGGGCACCATCGAACTGGCTATTCCTGACTTTAACGGCGAGCTGCGCTTGATGGCACAAGCCTGGAGCGAAGAAGATTTCGGTAAAGCGGAAGCCAAAGTGGTGGTTGCGGCCCCACTGATTGCCCAACTCGCCACTCCACGTTTCTTGGCGGGCGGGGACAGTACCCAACTGGCATTGGATTTGAGTAATTTATCCGGCCAACCGCAAACGCTATCACTCCAATGGGCCGCTAACGATTTACTGGCACTTAATGGCGCGAAAAACCAATCTATCTCGTTGGCCAATGGTGAGCGCAAAACAGTGCTGATCCCGGTGCGGGCCTTGAATGGCTTTGGGCAGGGTGATATCGGCCTGACCATTACTGGCATGGTTTTACCGAATGAGAAGCTGCCGGATTACCAGCATCATTGGAAAATTGGAGTGCGGCCCGCGTATCCGGCTCAGACTCGCCATTTCGCCAATGTGCTACACAGCGGTGATAGCTGGAGTTTGCCCGCAGAGGCTACCGCAGGGCTGGCCGCTGAAACTCTACAAGGGAAATTGCTGATAAGCAGCCGGCCGCCACTGAATTTAGCGCGTTATATCAGTGAGTTATATGCCTATCCTTATGGCTGTCTGGAACAAACCGTCAGCGGGTTATATCCCTCTTTGTACAGCAATTATGCCCAATTGACGGCGCTCGGTATCAAGGCCGATAGTGATGAAAAACGACGCCAAAGCATTGATGTCGGTATCGAGCATCTGCTCAGTATGCAGCGTTATAACGGCGGTTTTGGCTTGTGGAGCAATGATAGCCCGGAAGAGTTTTGGCTGACGGCCTATGCCACAGACTTCCTCTATCGCGCTAGTCAGCAAGGGTACAGTGTGCCGGTGGCGGCGCTCACGGCGGCGAATAATCGTTTACAGCGCTATTTACAAGACCCAAGTCAAATTGAAATTCGCTACAGCGAACAAACCAAACATACTCGTTTTGCGGTGCAGGCCTATGCTGGCTTGGTATTGGCACAGCAGCAGCAAGCCTCATTGGGCGCTTTGCGCCAATTATATACCCACAGCAATGATGCGCGTTCTGGTTTGCCGTTGGTGCAACTGGGTGTGGCGCTGAAATTGATGGGGGATATGCCACGGGCTAAAGAAGCGATTACCCAAGGGCTGAACACCCGCCGCAGTGATAAAGATTACTGGCTGGAAGATTACGGCAGTTCACTGCGCGATGATGCACTGATTTTAGCATTGCTGACGGACAATAATCTGCAACCACAAGCACGCGATACGCGGCTGTTGGCACTGTCTGATGCGTTGACCAGCCGCAACTATTTGTCCACGCAGGAGAGCAATGCGGTATTCCTCGCGGGTCGCACATTGATGAGTGGCGCTGAAACGCCGTGGCAGATGGCGATAGCTCCGCAAGTTGAGCCGATTGCCTCGGTAGCGGCATTGACGCAAAGCACGGCATTGAACCAAAACTGGTCGGCACAGCAGTTGGCAGGCGGAATGCAATTACAAAACCGTGGCGATGTTGCCCTGTATAGCCGCGTGGATATCGTGGGATATCCGCAGCAAACGCCCGCGCCATTCAGCAATAATTTGCATATCACCCGCAGTTATATTGGGCTTGATGGTCAGCCGTTGCGCTTATCACAGTTGAAAAGTGGCGAGTTGGTTTTGGTGCATTTAGATGTCTGGGCTGATAAACGGGTGCCAGATGCGCTGGTGGTCGATTTGCTGCCTGCCGGTTTGGAGCTGGAAAACCAGAATTTGGGCGACAGCAGCGCCAGCCTGGGGGAAAGCGCCAGCAGTGTGACTGAGTTGATGCAAGATATGCAGCAGTCGGATATCAAGCATCAGGAATTCCGCGATGACCGCTATGTTGCCGCAGTCAATGTCGATGGATATCGCCACACCACCTTGCTCTATCTGGCGCGTGCGGTTACACCGGGAGTCTATCAGGTGCCTGCGCCACAGGTGGAATCTATGTATGTTCCGGACTGGCGAGCGCTGGGCAGCACGGTGTCGCAGCTTGAAATAGTTAAGTAAACACTTACTCCCCTTTTGCCACTACGGGTAAAAGGGGAGGCTAAATCGTCTTGATGCTAAAAATAGGCTTTTCCTGTCATCGCCGTAAACTTTGGCTGCTGGCGCTTATTGTTGTGCTGTTTCCGGCCCTATTGTGGCTGGCGGATAAACGTTGGCCGCTTCCACTGGCTGAAGTACAGGTCGCGCGGGTGGTCACCGCTGAAGATGGTACGCCGTTATGGCGCTTTGCCGATGCTGACGGGGTGTGGCGCTATCCGGTCACCCTAAAACAGGTTTCACCTTATTACTTGCAAGCGCTGCTGACCTTTGAAGACCGCTGGTTTTATGCTCATCCCGGAGTGAACCCCTTGGCGTTGGCCCGCGCGGCCTGGCAGGATGTGCGGGCGGGTAAGATTCTTTCCGGCGGTAGCACACTATCTATGCAAGTTGCCCGCTTAATCGACCCACATCCCCGCACGTTGGCCGGTAAACTGCGCCAAGTTTGGCGAACCTTTCAGTTGGAATGGCACTTTTCTAAAGACCAAATTCTCGAAATTTACCTTAATCGTGCTCCTTTCGGCGGCACGCTACAGGGGATTGGTGCCGCCAGTTGGACTTATTTGGGCAAACCGCCCTCAGAATTAACCCCCGCAGAAGCGGCATTATTGGCCGCGTTGCCGCAAGCACCAAGCCGTTTGCGCCCAGATCGCTATCCGCTGCGGGCTAAAGCTGCACGCGATAAAGTATTAAGTCGGTTGGCGGATTATCAAGTGTGGTCGGCTAAACAAGTGGCTGATATCAAACAAGAAGATATCTGGCTAGCCCCACGTCAGGTGCCGCAATTAGCGCCATTATTGGCTCGGCGCTTGACGACAGGCAATCAGCGGGAAGTGATTCAAACCACAGTAGATGCCGGTTTACAGCGGCAATTGGAAAATATGGCGGCAGGTTGGCGTCACCAACTCCCCGAGAAAACTTCATTGGGGTTGCTGGTGGTAGACCACAGCAACATGAAAGTGCGTGCTTACCTCGGCTCGGTCGATTTTCAAGACAACCGCCGCTTCGGCCATGTGGATATGGTCAGCGCCTGGCGCTCGCCGGGGTCAACACTCAAGCCATTTCTGTATGCGATGGCCTTGGATGATGGCCTGATCCATGCAGAATCACTGTTGCAAGATGTGCCGCGCCGTTTTGGTGATTATCGCCCCGGTAATTTTGATACCGGATTCCACGGCCCGGTGAGTGCCAGCGAGGCATTGGTGCGCTCATTAAATCTACCGGCGGTGCAATTACTGGAAGCCTATGGCCCTAAACGTTTTACAGCTAATTTGCGTAATGGCGGTTTGAACTTACGTTTTCCTCTTCACAGTGAACCCAGTTTGGCGGTGATTTTGGGAGGAACGGGGTCACGGCTGGATCAGTTGGTTGCAGCGTACAGTGCTTTTGCGCGAGGCGGAATGGCCGCTAGTTTGCGGTTCGAACCCCAACAGAAGGTACAGGAACGGCGGTTATTCTCAGCGGGCGCGGCATGGATTACCCGGCGAATTATGGCGGGGGAAGCTCGGCCATTACCGGATGATATTTTACCTGCTACTGTGCCGCTGGCATGGAAAACCGGCACCAGCTATGGCTATCGTGATGCTTGGGCAATTGGCATTAATGCGCGTTATACCATTGGCGTGTGGGTCGGCCGGCCAGATGGCACACCGGTCGCTGGGCAGTTTGGTTACGCCACTGCCATCCCTATTCTCAATCAGGTCAATAATTTACTGATGACGGGGGTACAGCAAAATGGTCGCCAGCTACCTCTTGATCCCCGCCCGTCTTCTGTCAGCCGCGAAGAGATTTGCTGGCCAGGGGGGCAACCGCTCGCTGCGGGTGATAGCAACTGCCGACAGCGGCGGCAAAGCTGGATTCTGGATGGTACTTTGCCTCCAACCTTGGCAGCACCGGGTCAGGAAAATAGGCAGGGTAGCCAACTCAGTGTATGGCTAAATCCCCAGGGCAAGCGAGTTGCGGCAGATTGCCCTGGTGCTAAGCCAGCACAATTAACACTTTGGCCGTTGCCGCTTGAACCTTGGCTACCGCTGGCAGAGCGCCGCAGCCAAAGACTCCCCGTAGCCAGCAGTGAATGTCCGCCACAAGGTGATAGTGAGGCAGCACCCTTGTTGGTTTTAGGTATACGTGATGGTGCGGTTGTAAAGCGATTGCCGGGCCAAAATCGTCTCGATCTCCGTTTAGAAGCACAAGGTGGGCGTGGACAAAGATGGTGGTTCCTCAATGGGGAGCAGGTGGCGGTGACTGAGAATAATCAGTCGTGGGTACAAACACTTACAACTCCGGGCCGCTATCAACTTAATGTATTGGATGAGAGTGGGCAGGTGAGTAATTTGGTATTTAAATTAAATTAGCAATTATGTTTATGACTTTAAATGATAGTCTATTTCTTCTATTTCTTCTATTTCACGAAAATAATATGCTTGTGATAAAAATCATATTAATGACCTTCTTTATTTTAATGTAATATGTTTGAAGTTGTTTTTATATGATTGCCTTTAATTTTAGGTTAATAATTCGCTTAATTTTGTTAATAAATTTACTATAATAAAATAATGCAATTTCATTATAATGAATGAAATATTGGAGGATGTATGATAAGAAATAAATTTCCATTCATATTATTTCCGTTAGTTTCAATGTTAAGTTTTGATGCATTTTCTAATGACCCTAAAATTTGTTTTTTCGTTGATGATAATTATCAAGGGGAATCTCTTTGTACTACAGAGGGTAATGCTATTAATGATATGCCTCTTAAGTGGAATGATCGTATATCGTCAATTTCTGTTCCTCATGGATTAGTGGTTTCTGTTTTTAAAGATATTAACTTTTCTGGCAGAACATTAACATTGAAAGATAGTGTGGATTCATTGTCATCTCTGCGCTGGGCAAATTTAGATGATGAGATTAGTTCTTTTAAGGTCAGAAGTGCCGCGTGTTTTTATGAACTTGATGCATTTGCTGGTGACTCGTTTTGTTTGTCCGGTAATGAGAGTTTAGACCTTTATCATGCTAGTGATCCTGCGGATCGTAAATATCATGTCGTCAATATATTTAATGACAGAATCAGTTCTATAAAGCTACCGCCGGATACTCAAGTAACTCTTTATGAACATGATAGTTTTACTGGGAAATATTATGTAATAACAAATGATTTTTCTGCTGGCGATTTAGAAGCAATTGGTATGAATAAAAATATAACCAGCATGAAGGTTTCTCAACAGGAGTATTTTACTTGTGACCAATATTGTATTGTAAAAGACACAGTTTCTATTCCTCTAGGACATGCGTTTGGGGATTATTGGTTAGATGAGAGAATTAAATATAAAGAGGTGCTAATTAGTTTTAGTCTTAGTGGCGAAGATAATTATGCCCTTGAACTTTTTGATGGCGGCCTTATCAAGGTTATGGGGCTGGTGATATTGTTGGTGCATAAGGCTCACCAAGAAAATAGTTATATATTTGAATTAGATGAGCATAGTGATACACTATCATTTCTATTTAGGTTTAATGGTGGTTATTCTGAAGTTCAGTTTATTGAATCTGTGGGGAGCAAAGCAATATATGTATCACCTTTGGTTGGGGATTTATTTTCTGTTGGGTTTACTAATATAAAATTAGTTATTAAAAATGATAATAATACTAATGGGAGCACACCTCTAATTATTAATAAAATCGTCTTGGCAGCAGAGAAAGTATTGTCTCGACAGGAACGAAGTTTTGTTGGAAATGCTGCCTGTTGGCTTATACCTATCATTAGTATTTATAACTATGTTGTCCAAGGTAACTGCAATCAAGCCGACAGGTTTATAAATAATACTGTTGCTTTCTTTGCTAATAACGACAATAAAATATTACAAATATCTGGTTCTGCAAAGCCGTTGCCGAAAAAAAACACTAATAAAACTATGGAGTTTGAAACGAGCATTACAGATATTGCTTCTGACATTGAGACAACATTAACACATATAAATGTTGATATGTGGAGCAAAGCATTAGCCATACCGGCGACTGCATTAGCCTGCAAGGTGCCGATGAAAGAACAATTATTGCCTAATTTACGTATTCGGCGTGATCTAATCCCGAATTGTGTTGATTGGACATTAAGTATTTTGACTGATTTCACTTTGCTGTTTGGTGACAGTGTAGATCATTGGAATGCTGAAAATTTTGGCCGGATAATTGAACGTATTATTAAAGAGGGGGATCTCGGTCATGGGCCACCGAATAACCCAGTGGAAACGCGTTTGATCGAAAGTGTTCAGATGCATTTGGCTGAAAATGCTGCGGATTTTTTACACATCAAAACGGCGTTTGATTTTTCACAGCTCAGTTATGCCAATTATTTGTTCCACCATGACGTTGACAATAGCGCCCATTCGCCAGCGGTAACACAGGAGTTACCCTTGGGGCGTTATGAATTAGCGCTGCCAAATTTTCAATTTACCGTGACCCCGGCCCGTATACGCCGAGGGGGGAGCTGGGTAGAAGATCCCGAATTAAATTTTGATATCGAGGTTATTAGTGGGACGACGGATGACACACTGGTTGCTCGGCAAAACGTCATACCAGTGATTAACCAATGGCGAGGAGTGTATCGCCATGCTAAGAAACCGCCTGTGGCGGTGTCTGCATTAGGCGGAAATGGGGATGATCCGGTTAGCGGGGATGATAAGGTTGTAGCTGATACTGGTGCTAGCAGTAGTGCCGGTAGGGGGGGAGAAATTGATGATGCGGTCACGGCTGGTGATGGAGTGATTGAGGCTGCGCGCATCGTTAGTGATGTTGCGCAAAGTTGGTTGCGAACCAGCAGTGATGACTATATCTATGTGATTGTCCGCATGTCCGGGCAGATAATTAGCATCACAATGGCTATTGATATCAATGAGTTTGATGTTGGGATCGCGGGTTCACTGACTCATCCGGATTATGTATTACACCCCGAGGCAGAAGGCACAATAAGAGGGGCAGGAACTGCTGCGATCAGGGCTTTGGCTGATTACTTGAGTAAAAAAGGAAAACGCGCTTTGATATCAGACGTTATCAGTAAGCCTTCGGCAATTGTCAAAAAGAAAGTGGGATTTAAGTTTATTGATGAGCTCTGATCCCAGATTTACCTGTGCCGCCAGTATGTTACCTTTAAATGGGTGGCGGTGAGAAAACAGGTTTGTAGGTAAAATGTGAGTTGTGCATAAAAATAAGTAATTAAGATAAATATTTTTTAATAAAATGTTGTAATTCCCGTATGCAAGCGCCAACCACACACATATAATCGGCGACCACTGTACAGGGTCGGCATAATTTTGTAGTAAAAGGAACCATCCGCCAGCCAAGTTTATGTGCTCATTTACTGCACTTATCGGGGTGGATTCCGAGTCCGGTCAATATTAAAAATCCAATAGAGGTTATCATGGCTTTAGAACGTACTTTCTCCATTATCAAACCCAATGCTGTTGCCAATAATGATATCGGTGCCATCTATGCGCGTTTTGAAAGAGCTGGTTTCAAAATCATTGCTGCAAAAATGCTGCATCTGACCAAAGAACAAGCAGAAGGTTTTTACGCTGAACATAAAGGCCGCCCATTCTTCGATGGCTTGGTTGAGTTTATGACCTCAGGCCCAATCATGGTTCAGGTTTTGGAAGGTGAAAATGCCGTTCAGCGCCACCGTGATATTATGGGCGCAACTAACCCTGATAACGCGCTGGCGGGTACTCTGCGTGCTGATTTTGCTGATAGCTTCACTGCTAATGCCGTACACGGTTCTGATGCGGTTGAATCAGCTCAGCGCGAAATTGCTTATTTCTTCGCTGCGGATGAAATTTTTCCCCGCAGCTAATTAATTGATTCGATGCAGAAATGGCCGCTATTTAATCAACTGAAACAATAAAGTTGCTTGTGCGCCTTTCCAATCATGGAATCCCTGCTTTAAAATTCGTACAATGCCGCGCCCCGGTGGAGACAACTCCGCCGGGGCGTTCTATTATTTATTCATCGCCGTTTCGAAAGCCGTACCCGGTTTAAAGCGCAGCGCCGTAAAGTGTAACAACGAGGCCACGACAACTCATGTCTGAACAATTATTAACTGCATCAACGCCAATTGATGCTGCTCCTCAGTCTGACAACGCGGTTGTGACCGCAGCATCAGCCACCAGCAAAATTAATCTGCTGGATTTAAATCGTCAGCAAATGCGCGAATTTTTTGCCGAGATGGGCGAGAAGCCTTTCCGTGCCGACCAGGTCATGAAGTGGATGTATCACTATTGCTACGACGATTTCGAGCAAATGACCGACATTAATAAAGTGCTGCGCGCCAAGTTACAGCGTGTGGCAGAAATCCGTGCACCTGAAGTGGCGGAAGAACAGCGCTCAACCGATGGCACCATTAAATGGGCCATCAAAGTTGGCGATCAACAAGTCGAGACGGTGTACATCCCTGAGGGGGACCGCGCGACCCTGTGCGTGTCATCACAGGTGGGTTGCGCTTTAGAATGTAAATTCTGCTCAACGGCACAGCAAGGTTTTAACCGTAACTTACGGGTATCTGAAATCATCGGCCAGGTGTGGCGTGCGGCCAAGATTATCGGTGCAGTAAAGGCAACCGGTATCCGCCCTATCACTAACGTGGTAATGATGGGCATGGGTGAACCCTTATTGAACCTGAATAATGTGGTACCGGCCATGGATATTATGATGGACGATTTTGGTTTCGGTTTATCCAAACGTCGTGTGACATTGTCCACTTCCGGTGTGGTTCCTGCGCTGGATAAATTGGGCGATATGATTGATGTGGCTTTGGCCATCTCGTTGCATGCCCCTACTGACGATATCCGCGATGAAATTGTGCCTATCAACCGTAAATACAATATTGAAACCTTCCTGGCCGCAGTTCGCCGCTATTTGGCGAAATCAAATGCCAATGGTGGGCGGGTTACGGTTGAATACGTTATGCTGGATCACATCAATGACAGCACCGAGCAAGCTCATCAGCTAGCGGAATGTTTGAAAGATACGCCGTGTAAGATTAACTTGATTCCATGGAACCCGTTCCCGGGGGCACCTTATGGCCGTAGCTCCAACAGCCGGGTGGATCGTTTCTCTAAAGTATTGATGGAATACGGGTTTACGACAATTGTTCGTAAGACGCGTGGTGATGATATTGATGCGGCATGTGGTCAATTGGCCGGTGAAGTCATCGACCGTACTAAACGTACTCTGAAAAAGAAAATGGCCGGTGAACCTATCGCCATTAAAACAGTCTGATTCATAATGCTAATTGTTTGTGTATAACTATTTGTTATTCAACTTATAATTTTGTTATTCAACTTATAATTCGTCGAGTGCGCTATACCCAGAGAGTTTGAAAGATGACGGGTATCTTCACATATAAGGATCATTGAGAGAGCATGAAGCTGATAAGACTGTGGAGAGTTTGCCTGGTGGCGGGCGTATTGGTGGCTGGCTGTTCTGGTTCATCGCCGGAAAAAGTGAGCCAATCCACCGCGGGGCAGACACGTTTGCAACTGGGTTTAGAGTATCTGGCGCAAGGTGATCTTAATGCTGCGCGACAGAACCTTGAGAAAGCTGTAGCGGCAGATCCACAGGATTATCGCGCTCAATTAGGTATGGCTTTTTATGAGCAACGCATCGGTGAAAACAGCGCCGCAGAGCAGCGTTATCAACAAGCGATGAAACTGGCACCGGGAAATGGCACTGTACTGAATAATTACGGTGCGTTTCTGTGTAGTTTAGGGCAGTATGTATCGGCCCAACAACAGTTTAGCGCAGCGGTGCTGTCGCCTGATTACGGTCAGGTTGCAGATAGTCTGGAAAACGCGGGATATTGCTTTTTACGGGCGAATCAAAATGACCAGGCTCGGGTACTGTTGAGCCGGGCATTGAAGTATGATCCGGATAAAGGTGAGCCGCTGCTCGCAGAAGCTCAAAGGCATTTTGGAGAAGGGAATCGCGCTCAGGCGCAATTATTACTGGATGTATATCAACATATCCTTCCAGCCAGTGCTGAAAGTTTATGGTTACAAATTCGTTTCGCCGCGCTAGCAGGCCGTCAAGATAGTGTTCAACGCTATGGCAAGCAGCTTGCGCGAAGTTTTCCACAATCCAAACAGTACCAGCATTTTCTAGCTAATGAATACTGAAGCCTCCCAAGATCAAACTGTTCCAGAGACGACAGGTGTGCGCCTGCGTCAAGCCCGTGAAGCACTAGGGCTAACTCAGCAGATGGTTGCAGAACGTCTGTGTCTGAAAGTATCCACAATCCGTGATATTGAGGAGGATAAAGCACAAGCTAATCTCGCCTCGACATTCCACCGTGGTTACATTCGTTCTTACGCTAAATTGGTTCACCTTCCTGAAGATGAACTTTTGCCGATGTTGGAAAAGCAAGCGCCGATCCGAGCGGCAAAAGTGGCTCCAATGCAAAGTTTCTCATTGGGCAAAAAGCATAAAAAACGTGATGGCTGGTTGATGAGTTTCACCTGGCTTATTGTGTTGGTTGTGCTCGGCCTGACGGGGGCATGGTGGTGGCAAAATCATCAGGCGCAGCAAGCAGAAATAGCCACAATGGCTGATCAATCCTCTGCTCAGTTGTCGCAAAATGACGGGCAATCAGTGCCGCTCACTGATGATAATAGCGATCCTGCGACTCCGGCGGAGACTCAAGCTCCGCTGGCCAATAGCCAATCATCTACTCCAATAGAAAACAGTACTGCGTCAGCGACGAGCAGTGCAGCGCCGGCAGATACGGCGAGTAATCATATTGCCGCAATTGCTCCTCAAGGAACGGCTTCAGCGGAGTCTGCGGTCGTTTCACCCAGTCAGGCACCTATGCCTGATGTCTCTACCGCGCAATCACCATTACCTACAGCAGACGCTGGGGTAACGGGTGCTGCATCATCTGTCGGCTCATTGGTCATGAATTTCACTGCTGACTGCTGGTTACAGGTGGTTGATGCGAGCGGAAAGACATTATTTAGCGGTATCCAAAAAGGAGGCGCGACCCTCAATCTATCAGGAAAATCGCCCTACAAACTGACCATTGGTGCACCTGGTGCATTGACGATTATGTATCAGGGTAACCCAGTAGATTTGAGCAAGTACATTAAGGCTAATCGCGTAGCCCGCCTGACTGTCGGTGTAGAGTAATATTGTGTTTTTGACAAACAACTCTGTGGTTCTAACAAACTGCCATTGTCTTGAGAAAGACAGTCGTTTGGGAAGACCGCTTAGTTGCGAAAACTACACGACTGTAAAGGAGAGTGTGTAATGCATAACGAATCCCCTATTATCCGACGTAAATCGACTCGGATTTACGTCGGTAAAGTACCGATTGGTGATGGTGCACCGATAGCTGTGCAATCGATGACCAATACCAAGACCACTGATGTTGCTGCAACTGTTGCCCAAATAAAGGCGTTGGAACGTGTTGGCGTAGATATCGTGCGAGTCTCAGTACCGACCATGGATGCGGCTGAGGCGTTTAAGTTAATCAAACAGCAGTCAAATGTGCCGCTGGTTGCCGATATCCATTTCGATTACCGTATTGCGCTGAAAGTCGCTGAGTATGGTGTTGATTGCTTGCGAATTAATCCCGGGAATATCGGTTCGGAAGATCGTATTCGTTCTGTGGTTGATTGTGCCCGCCACCACAATATCCCTATCCGTATTGGTATCAATGGTGGATCGCTGGAAAAAGATATTCAGGAACGATATGGCGAACCTACGCCAGAAGCCCTGCTTGAATCCGCGATGCGCCATGTTGATATCTTGGATCGCCTCAATTTTGATCAGTTTAAAGTCAGCGTAAAAGCCTCCGATGTTTTCCTGGCGGTAAATTCCTACCGTTTGTTGGCCAAGCAAATTAATAACCCTTTGCACTTGGGAATAACTGAAGCGGGTGGTGCGCGCAGTGGCTCGGTAAAATCAGCTGTAGGATTGGGCTTGTTGCTGTCAGAAGGCATTGGCGACACTTTGCGCATCTCGTTGGCTGCCGATCCGGTCGAAGAAGTCAAAGTCGGCTTTGATATCCTGAAATCGCTGCGGATCCGTTCTCGTGGGATTAACTTTATCGCCTGCCCAACCTGCTCCCGCCAAGAGTTTGATGTCATCGGTACTGTTAATGCGCTGGAGCAGCGGTTAGAAGATCTGATTACCCCAATGGATGTCTCTATTATTGGTTGCGTGGTCAATGGGCCGGGCGAAGCATTGGTGTCGACTATCGGTGTGACGGGTGCACATAATAAGAGTGGTTTCTACGAAGATGGTGTTCGTCAGAAAGAACGTTTTGATAACGAAAAGATGATCGACCAGTTAGAAGCGAAAATTCGTGCAAAGGCATCGATGCTTGATGCGAATAACCGTATAGTTATCAATATGCTGGATGATAAATAAGTATATCGGGCTATTTATCATCAATGAATACAAAAAAGCGGGCACGGCCCGCTTTATATTGAGCCTGTAGAGCTATACCCTAAATAATTCGAGTTGCAGGAAGGCGGCAAGCGAGATAATCCCAGTGAGCTTACATCAGTAAGTGATTCGGGTGATTGAATGTCGTCAACGTATATGTTGCTTGAAGTCTGACGGGTATAACAAACTGTTGCCATTGAATATGTGGGTGGCAAGCCTCTATAATCGGCTTTATTTTTTGCACTATGCCCAATGTCATTGGCGTTGCTGCCGATACCGCTGCAACATCAAGTAGACCGGACATAAAACTACAGAGAACAGACGTGGCAAAGAACATTCAAGCCATCCGTGGTATGAACGATTACCTGCCAGCCGATACGGCGATATGGCAGCGTATTGAAGGCATTTTAAAACAAGTGCTGGCGGGCTACGGTTATAGCGAAATCCGCATGCCGATTGTAGAGCAGACCCCGTTATTCAAGCGCGCTATCGGTGAAGTGACCGACGTGGTTGAGAAGGAAATGTATACCTTCGACGATCGCAATGGCGAAAGTCTGACCCTGCGCCCTGAAGGCACTGCAGGGTGCGTGCGCGCAGGCATTGAACATGGTCTGCTGTACAATCAAGAACAGCGTCTGTGGTATATCGGCCCGATGTTCCGCTATGAGCGTCCACAAAAGGGCCGCTACCGTCAGTTCCATCAGTTGGGGGCAGAGGTCTTCGGTCTACAAGGGCCAGATATTGATGCAGAATTGATTCTATTGACCGCCCGCTGGTGGCGCGCTTTGGGGATCTCAGAGCATGTACAGCTTGAATTGAACTCCATTGGTTCATTGGATGCGCGCGCAGACTATCGCGAAGCATTGGTCACTTTCCTGGAACAACATGTTGACGTGTTGGACGAAGATTGTAAGCGCCGCATGTACAGCAACCCGTTGCGGGTGCTGGATTCTAAGAATCCAGATGTCCAGTTGTTACTTAATGATGCGCCTAAGCTGTCTGATTATCTGGATGACGAATCAAAACAACATTTTGCGGGCTTGTGTGAACTTTTAGACCAGGCCAGTATCCCATATACCGTCAATGAGCGTTTGGTTCGTGGTTTGGATTATTACAACCGCACGGTATTTGAGTGGGTGACCAACAGTTTGGGCGCGCAAGGTACAGTGTGTGCCGGTGGGCGTTATGACGGTTTGGTAGAGCAACTGGGTGGTCGTGCAACACCTGCTGTTGGTTTTGCTATGGGGCTTGAACGTTTAGTCTTATTGGTGCAGGCAGTGAATCCTGACTTCCAAGTGCCAGCAACAATTGATGTGTATCTCATTTCATCGGGCGAGGGGGCACAAAGTGCTGCGATGCAACTTGCTGAGCGCCTGCGTGATGATTTACCCACGCTAAAGTTGATGACTAACTACGGCGGCGGTAATTTCAAAAAGCAAATTACTCGCGCTGATAAATGGGGTGCCCGCATAGCATTAATACTTGGCGAAAGCGAAGTGGCCGCACAGCAAGTGGTCGTAAAAGATTTGCGAAAGGGTGAACAAGAAACGCTGGCGCAAGCGGATGTTGCTGCGCGTCTGGCTTTGATGTTGGTTTAAGGAGAGAGACACCGTGGAAGTCTATACCACTGATAATGACCAGGTTGATGCAGTGCGCCGTTTCTTTAGTGAGAATGGTAAAGCGCTGGCCGTGGGTGTGGTGCTCGGGATTGGTGCATTAGTGGGTTGGCGTTACTGGCAGAGTCATCAGAACACTGTCTTGACGGAAGCCTCCTCTGCCTATCAGCAAGCCAGTGATGCTTTATTAGCCAATAGTGCTGATAGCGTTGCTCTTGCTGAAAAATTTGTTCAGGGCAATAAAAATAACTACGGCGTACTGGCCGGGTTAGAGCTGGCTCACCACTTTGTTGAGCAAAACGAGTTTGATAAAGCGGCGCAGCAACTTACCCAAGCATTGGGCCAGACAAAAGATGAAAACCTGTTGTCGCTGATTAACCTGCGTCTTGCTCGTTTGCAACTGCAATTGAAAAAACCAGATGAGGCATTGAAAACACTGGATGCAGTGCAAGGTGATGGTTGGACTGCGATGGCGCAAGATGTTCGTGGCGATGCATTATTAAGCAAAGGTGATACCGCAGGTGCACGGGCAGCTTACAGTAAAGGCGTCGAATCAAATGCTTCTCAGGCGCTGCAAGCTTTGCTGCGCATGAAATTGAATAATTTGTCCAGCTAAGGGGTATTCCCATGCAATTGCGTAAAACACTCTTAGTAGGACTGGTATCTGTTGCCCTATTGAGTGGTTGTTCACTGTTCAACAGTGAAGAAGATGTGGTTACCATGTCGCCACTGCCAAAAGTTGAGAATCAATTCACACCGACTAAAGTGTGGAGTACTTCTGTAGGGGGCGGGGTCGGTGATTATTACTCTCATTTGCGCCCCGCGTGGCAGGGAACTTCTGTCTTTGCGGCAGACCGTAAAGGTCTGGTGAAAGCCATGGAAGCTGATACAGGTAAGCCAATTTGGCAAACCGACCTGTCCGAGAAAACCAACTTCCTCTCCAGTAACCGCTCTGCAATGTTATCTGGTGGTGTAACCGCTTCAGGTGCTCATGTATATGTTGGCAGTGAAAAAGCGGTAGTTTATGCTCTTAATTCTGACGATGGTAAGGTTGCATGGCAGACAGTAGTCGCGGGCGAAGCTTTGTCCCGCCCGGTAGTCAGCGACGGCGTGGTATTGATCCATACCTCCAATGGTATGCTGCAAGCATTGAATGAGTCTGACGGCGCGATTAAGTGGACTCTAAACCTCGATACTCCAGCATTGTCTCTACGTGGTGAATCAGCACCAACAGTGGCATTCGGTGCAGCTATTGTTGGTGGCGATAATGGCCGCGTCAGTGCAGTGATGATGGAACAGGGCCAGTTGATTTGGCAGCAACGTATTTCCCAGGTGACCGGGACCACTGAAATTGACCGTCTGAATGATGTTGATACCACCCCAGTCGTTGTTGATGGTGTGGTTTATGCTCTGGCATACAACGGTAATCTGACCGCACTGGATCTGCGCTCTGGCCAGATTTTGTGGAAGCGTGAAATGGGCTCAGTCAATGACATTATTGTCGATGGTGGTCGTATTTATCTGGTCGATCAGAATGACCGTATTGTTGCGCTGAAAACAGATGGTGGCATAACCCTTTGGAGTCAAAGCGATTTATTACATCGTAACTTGACTGCGCCAGTGATGTATAATGGTTATCTGGTTGTAGGTGATGCCGAAGGTTATCTGCACTGGGTGAATACCGATGATGGCCGTTTTGTCGCTCAGCAGAGTGTAGACAGCTCCGGCTTCCTGAGTGCGCCTGTGGTTGCCAGCGATAAGTTGCTGGTGCAGGCAAGAGGCGGCACGGTATACGCGTTCACCCGTTAATCCTGATTTAGCGCCTGTCTAACAGGTCAGCAATAGATCAATACCTAAAGTCATTGGCGTTGCAGCAAGGCAGCAAACGAATAAATCCCGATGAGTTGACACCGGTCAGTGACTCGGGTGAGTGAGCGCCGCTAATACTGCTGCAACTTCAAGGACAAAGGTTTTTAAACGGCTCCTGAGGTTCAGGGGCCGTTTGTATTCTAAAAACTGCGCTGTTGAATATTCGATACAGCGCTGTAACGCTTTGAAAATTAAGTAATGAGGCTTCAAAAATGATACCTGTCATCGCGCTGGTCGGGCGCCCGAATGTGGGTAAATCCACTTTATTTAACCGCTTAACGCACACCCGTGATGCGCTAGTTGCGGACTTTCCCGGGCTAACGCGTGACCGTAAGTATGGTCGTGCCGAGGTCGAGGGTCATGAGTTTATTGTTATCGATACCGGAGGTATTGATGGCACAGAAGATGGCGTAGAAACCAAGATGGCGGGTCAATCGTTATTGGCGATTGAAGAAGCCGATATTGTCCTGTTTATGGTTGATGCGCGCGCCGGGTTGATGCCAGCGGATCAGGGCATTGCCCAGCATTTACGCAGTCGTGAGAAAGCCACCTTCCTGGTTGCCAACAAAACTGATGGTATTGACGCAGATACTGCCGCCGCTGATTTCTATTCATTAGGCTTAGGTGAAGTTCATGCGATTGCGGCTTCCCATGGCCGTGGTGTGACTCAGCTGATTGAAGATGTTATGGCGCCTTATATGGACGCCGAAGAGCCTGAAGTTGAGTTGACAGATGAAGAAGCTAATGCGGCCTATTGGGCCGCGCAGGAAGCTGACGAAGACGAAATCCCAGAAGACGAAGAAGATGATTTCGACCCGCGAACTCTGCCAATCAAGCTGGCAATCGTGGGGCGTCCCAATGTGGGTAAGTCCACACTAACTAACCGTATCCTCGGTGAAGATCGTGTGGTGGTTTATGACCTGCCGGGTACCACCCGTGACAGTATTTATATTCCAATGACCCGTGATGAGCGCGAATATATTCTGATTGATACTGCGGGTGTGCGTAAACGCGGTAAAATTACTGAAACAGTTGAAAAATTCTCAGTGATTAAAACGTTACAGGCAATTGAAGATTCCAACGTGGTGCTGTTGGTTATTGATGCCCGTGATGGTATTTCAGATCAGGATTTGTCTCTATTAGGCTTTATCCTCAATAGTGGGCGCTCACTTGTTATTGCTGTCAATAAATGGGATGGCATGACAGAAGAAGCGCGTGCTCAGGTTAAAGATATGCTTGACCTGCGCCTTGGCTTTGTCGATTTTGCCCGCATTCACTTTATCTCTGCCTTGCACGGCAGTGGCGTGGGTAACCTGTTTGAATCTATTCAGGAAGCTTATGACTGTTCAACCAAGCGAGTGGGTACTTCCTTACTGACTCGCATCATGCAAATGGCAGAAGAAGACCATCAGCCTCCGTTAGTGCGTGGTCGTCGTGTTAAGTTGAAATATGCTCACGCCGGTGGCTATAACCCGCCTATCGTGGTTATCCATGGCAATCAGGTTACTGATTTGTCTGACTCTTATAAACGCTACCTGATGAATTACTTCCGTCGTTCATTGAAGGTTATGGGTACGCCCATCCGTATTCAGTTTAAAGAGGGTGAGAACCCGTTTGCGGGTAAGCGCAATACCCTGACGCCAAATCAGATGCGGAAACGTAAGCGCTTGATGTCGCACCTGAAAAAAGGCAAATAAAAACAGCAAAGCGCGGATATCCCGCGCTTTTTGCATTTTTAGCGCACCATCTTAGGGGATTGCTCTCAGGGATGAGTTGCGCAAAATAAAAGGAGTTGAACGTCGGCCATGTCTTGGGAAACCTGGAGTTTCGCGTTTAGTGTAACAGTACCCAACTTATTGATGATGTTACTCGGCGTGTTATTACGGCGCTGTGGCCTGATGGATGATCGATTTTGCGATGGTGCGACCCGGGTGGTCTTCAACCTGGCGCTTCCTTGCCTGTTGTTTTTCAGTGTTGCGACTAATCATGTCAGCTTGATGGATAACTTGCCTTTAGTTATCTATGGTGCTGTTGGCACGTTAGTGACATTTTTATTACTCGAAATTGCGGCCAAGTGGCTGGTAAAAGACCCGCGTGAACGCGGTGTGTTCGTACAGGGCGGTTTCAGAGCCAATACTGCGATTGTCGGTTTGGCATTTGCCATGACAGCCTATGGCGCTGAAGGGGTTGCTCTGGGGTCGATGTATCTGACGGTGACAGTGATATTATTTAATATGCTGTCCGTGATAACACTGACCCGCAGCTTACAAGGTGGGCAGGGCGGGAAAATCAGCCAATTGGCATTGCTACGCAGCATTGTCACCAATCCTCTGATTATTGGTTTGGTGTGCGGTTTGGCCTATGCTCAAACCCGTTTACCTATTCCGCAGGTCATTGTCCAGACAGGCAGTTATATCTCTGCCTTGGCACTCCCACTGGCATTACTCTGTACTGGCGCGAGCCTGGATTGGCACGCGATGTTCCGCTCTTCTAATGTGGCTGCATTATCCTCGGTGGCAAAACTATTCGTCGTACCAATATTGATGACTTTTGGCGGCTTACTGATGGGATTCCGTGGTGCAACCTTAGGGATTGTTTTTCTATTTTCTGCTACCCCGACCGCCGCGGGTAGTTATGTCATGACCCGGGCGATGGGGGGGAATGCTACGCTGGCCGCGAATATTATTGCGATTACTACTGTCGGCTCATTTTTCACGACTGCTATTGGGATTTATTTCTTACGCGCGCTGGGCGTGATGTGAGTTTTTGAGTGAAATCGAGGAGATAAATAATGGATGCGTTATGTCCAATTTGTCAGCAGGCAATGACGCAAGTGAGTGGTCACTTTCACTGCTCAAGCTGTCACGGCAACTATCAGCAACAGGCCGATTGTCCTGATTGCGCCAAACCGCTCCAAGTGTTGAAAGCGTGTGGGGCCGTTGATTATTTTTGCCAGAATGGCCATGGGTTGATTTCGAAAAGCCGCGTTCGTTTTAGTTATCTGCCGATTGTCTGATTGAGCACCCGAATCACTTATTTAGATAAATGATTCGGAATTGATGAGCTTCATCCTGCGGGCGAGCATAAATGCTGTTCAAATCGGTTCCCGACCAATTTGTCTCTCTTGCCGTCTACCTGAAACATCAAATTCTTTCAAAGATGGCAACTTTTCTAATTGGTCTGCTTACGCTGACGGGGCTTTTTTGCCACATTGATTTGAGTGATTTCACTTTCCACCCAGCCATCTTGTAGCCGAGTTGTCAGCTTGTCGCCGGTATGCACTTGTTTGGTGGTCTTAAGTAAGGTGCCTTCGGGGGTCTGTGTGACACTGTAGCCGCGGGCCAAGGTGGCCAATGGGCTGACCGCCTCTAATTGCGAGCAAGCAATACCAAAGCGCTGACGATAACCATTAAGCTGGCGCTCAAAGGCTTGGCGCAAGCGGTATTCCTGCTGTTGTACTCGCTGGTTATAACGGTGAATTTGCCCTTGCGGTTGAACTTGAATCAAGCGCTGTTGCAGCCGTTCAGTGCGCCGACCTAATGAGCGAATTTGGTTTTGTGCACTGTCTTCCAGGCGGCGCTGCAACTTCAACAAGAGGGTTTGCTGACGAGCCAAGCGCAAGTGCGGATGTTGCTGTTGGAGCCGATGCTCAAGGTGGGTAAATTGCTGGCTACGTTGCGCCAGATAATAATCCATCGCCATTTCCATGCGCTGCTGCTGGCCCTGAATTTGCCTGATCAACTCAATCTGGTTGCGGCTGACCAGCTCTGCTGCAGCTGAAGGGGTTGGGGCGCGTAAATCTGCGACGAAGTCCGCAATGGTGACATCGGTTTCATGGCCGACCGCACTGACAATAGGAATACGGCTGTTAAAAATGGCGCGGGCGACCCGCTCGTCATTAAAACTCCACAAATCTTCCAGTGAACCGCCACCCCGCCCGACGATCAATACATCACATTCTCCGCGCAGATTAGCCAAGTGAATGGCTCGGACTATCTGTAGTGGGGCATCGGCACCTTGCACTGCTGTAGGGTAAATAATCACTGGCAGTGATGGGTCACGGCGCTGTAAAACGTGTAAAACATCGTGCAGTGCAGCGCCGCTAGATGAGGTAATCACCCCAACTTGTTTGGCTGGGCTGGGCAGTGATTGCTTGTGACTTTGATCAAAAAGTCCTTCTGCGGCCAGTTGTTGTTTAAGCTGCTCAAACTGTTGTTGCAGTAATCCGTCACCGGCAGGTTGCATACTTTCGGCAATTAACTGGTAGTCACCGCGCGGTTCATACAGGGTGATGGATGCCCTGACCAAAACTTGCTGGCCATTTTGCGGGCGGAAAGTGGTTCGGCGATTACTGTTGCGAAACATTGCACAGCGTACCTGCGCCCGGTCATCTTTTAAGGTGAAATACCAGTGACCAGACGACGGCTGAGAAAAATTAGAAATCTCGGCCGTGAGCCAAATTTGGCCCATTTCCATTTCCAGCAGTTGTCGCACCGTCTGATTAAGGCGGCTGACGGTAAAAATTGATGACGCAGAAGTTTGTGACATGTGACCTGGATCAAATTTTAAAACAAGTACTTAATTGATCGATATTACCTGCCTCAAACCGCATAGCAAGAAAAATAATGAGAAAGTGCTGGAGGCAACCGATTACGCTCTGTATAATGCCACGGCAATATTTTATCTTTTTCACATTCACCTTGGTGAGATATTGCCCATGCTACGTATCGCGAAAGAAGCTCTAACATTTGACGACGTTCTCCTGGTTCCAGCCCACTCCACAGTCTTGCCTAATACGGCAGAACTTGGTACCCAACTGACTGCAACTATCCGCCTGAATATCCCTATGCTGTCCGCAGCAATGGATACCGTAACCGAAGCTCGTCTGGCCATTGCGCTGGCACAAGAGGGCGGTTTAGGTTTCATCCACAAAAATATGTCCATTGAGCGCCAGGCTGAAGAAGTCAGCCGCGTGAAAAAACACGAAAGTGGCGTTGTGACTGAGCCACAGACTGTAACGCCAACAACAACTCTCCGTCAGGTTAAAGAACTGACCGCCCGTAACGGTTTCGCCGGTTATCCGGTAGTGACCGAAGACTACGAGCTGGTTGGAATCATTACTGGCCGTGATGTGCGCTTTGTGACTGATCTGGACCAACCGGTGACGGCGGTGATGACACCGAAAGAGCGTTTGGTGACGGTCAAAGAAGGTGAAGCCCGCGAAGTTGTATTGCAAAAAATGCATGAAAAACGTGTCGAGAAAGCACTGGTCGTGGACGATAGCTTCCATCTGCGCGGCATGATTACCGTTAAAGATTTCCAAAAAGCAGAACGCAAGCCAAACGCCTGTAAAGACGAGCATGGCCGCCTGCGTGTTGGTGCTGCTGTGGGTGCTGGTGCAGGCAATGAAGAGCGTATCGATGCGCTGGTCGCTGCGGGTGTTGATGTTTTACTCATCGACTCATCCCATGGTCACTCCGAAGGCGTGTTACAGCGTATTCGCGAAACGCGCGCCAAATATCCTAACCTGCAAATCGTGGGCGGCAATGTTGCGACAGGGGCTGGTGCGAAAGCATTGGCCGATGCTGGCGTGAGTGCGGTCAAAGTGGGTATCGGCCCTGGTTCAATCTGTACCACTCGCATTGTGACTGGCGTTGGTGTGCCACAGATTACTGCGATTGCTGATGCCGTCGAAGCGCTGGAAGGCACCGGTATCCCGGTTATTGCGGATGGTGGTATTCGTTTCTCTGGTGATATTGCTAAAGCCATTGCTGCGGGTGCTTCATGTGTCATGGTCGGCTCGATGCTGGCAGGGACTGAAGAGTCACCCGGCGAAATCGAACTTTATCAAGGCCGTTCATTCAAATCTTACCGCGGTATGGGGTCATTGGGCGCGATGTCCAAAGGTTCCTCAGATCGCTACTTCCAAACCGATAATGCGGCCGATAAATTAGTGCCGGAAGGTATTGAAGGGCGTGTGGCATACAAAGGTTTGTTGAAAGAGATTGTGCATCAGCAAATGGGGGGCTTGCGCTCCTGTATGGGGCTGACCGGCTGCGGCACTATCAATGAATTGCGCACCAAAGCTGAGTTTGTGCGTATCAGTGGTGCTGGGATTCAAGAAAGCCATGTGCATGATGTGACTATCACCAAAGAGTCACCAAACTACCGCATGGGCTAATAACAAGTTAATTAGTCATCTGGTGCTAGTCATCAGATGACTATTTTTTATTTTAATATTTGGAATACGCCGCACATGACAAAAAATATCCATAAGCATCGCATCCTTATCCTCGATTTCGGCTCGCAGTACACTCAACTGGTGGCGCGCCGCGTTCGTGAAATTGGTGTCTATTGTGAACTTTGGGCGTGGGACGTGACTGAAGCCCAGATCCGCGAATTTAATCCAAGCGGCATCATTCTTTCTGGCGGCCCTGAAAGCACCACTGAACACGACAGCCCACGTGCGCCGGATTACGTGTTCACTGCCGGTGTCCCTGTGCTGGGTGTGTGTTATGGCATGCAGACCATGGCCATGCAACTGGGCGGTAAGGTTGAAGGTTCAAACCAGCGCGAATTTGGTTATGCGCAGGTCGAAATTAAAACTGACAGTGCACTGATTCGTGATATCAAAGATGCCATTAATCCAGCCGGTGAAGCCGTATTGGATGTGTGGATGAGCCATGGCGACAAAGTGACTGCGATCCCGTCTGATTTTGTGACGGTTGCCAGCACTGATACCTGCCCGTTTGCCATTATGGCCAACGAAGAAAAACGTTTTTACGGTGTGCAATTCCACCCTGAAGTGACACACACCAAGCAAGGCCAACGCCTGCTGGAGCGCTTTGTGCTGGATATCTGTGCTTGTGAAGCACTGTGGACACCGGCCACCATTATTGAAGATGCTATCGTGCGCCTGCGTGAGCAAATCGGTGAAGACCACGTGATTTTGGGGCTATCCGGTGGGGTTGATTCATCCGTCACTGCAATGCTGTTACACCGTGCGATTGGCAAACGCCTGACGTGTGTGTTTGTTGATAACGGTCTGTTGCGCTTGAACGAAGCCGATCAAGTGTTAGAAATGTTCGGCGATAAATTTGGTCTGAATATTGTCCATGTGGCAGCGGAAGATCGTTTCCTTTCCGCGCTGGCGGGTGTTGATGAACCAGAAGCAAAACGCAAAATCATTGGTCGCGTGTTTGTTGAGCTGTTTGATGAAGAAGCGTGCAAACAAGAGCAGGTGAAATGGCTGGCGCAGGGCACTATCTATCCAGATGTGATTGAATCAGCAGCCTCCGCTACCGGTAAAGCCCATGTGATTAAATCTCACCACAATGTGGGCGGCTTGCCGAAAGAGATGAAGCTGGGCTTGGTCGAGCCGTTAAAAGAGCTGTTTAAAGACGAAGTGCGTAAAATTGGTCTGGAATTGGGACTGCCGTACGACATGTTATATCGTCATCCATTCCCAGGCCCAGGTTTGGGTGTGCGCGTATTGGGCGAAGTGAAGAAAGAATATTGCGATTTACTGCGCCGCGCCGACGCCATCTTTATCGAGGAGCTGCACAAAGCGGACCTGTACAATAAAGTCAGCCAGGCCTTTACTGTCTTCCTGCCGGTTCGTTCCGTCGGCGTGATGGGTGATGGCCGTAAATATGACTGGGTTGTTTCACTGCGTGCAGTTGAAACCATTGATTTCATGACTGCGCATTGGGCGCATCTGCCCTATGATTTCCTTGGCCGCGTATCAAACCGCATCATTAATGAAGTGAATGGTATTTCTCGCGTAGTTTACGATATCAGTGGTAAACCACCCGCGACAATTGAGTGGGAATAAGCTTTACCCCTAAACATTGTCGCTAGTGTAGATGAAGCCTCCGATAGTTCGGGGGCTTTTTACTTTGTATTTCAGTTGTAAGAAAAACTGTATTTATTATTTTTTCTTTAAATATCAATAAAAAATGAATTCATTTTATGTGGATTGTTCTTTGTCGTCGTTTATGTCTGTGTGAATATAAAAAATCAAATTATTACATATTGGCTCATACAAAATAGCCTGTATTTGCCAGCTTACTCTTTAAAGGTGATACATGAATATCAATAATCAGGTGAGCAAGATACTTTATAGTTTAATTTTTATCTCATTCAGTGCGATATCCAATCATTTTAATGATGACAATGTTTGTTTTTATTCTGGTGATAATTATACTGAAAAGGGGGACTCTAAAAAATTTTGTGTGCCCTCCTACACTGAAGATGAATGGCTATTTAGTCAGTGGAATAATAATATTTCATCTATCAAAATACCGTTAAATTTTCAGGTTGATGTTTTTAGTGATTTTTCATTTTCCGGAAAATCAGTTTCGCTTTATAAAAGTACTAATGCCGCTGAGTTGGAAAAGTATGGGCTGATCTCTGATATCAGTTCTTATCGTGTGTCACCCAAAAGTTTATACCCGAGTAATAAACGAGTTATCTTTAACTATCACTCTAATTTGTTCCCAGAAAAGTATATTGGCTACAATTATTATTTGAGCCGCGGGCACAGTATTTTATTAAGTCGAAAAGATAAACCTTCAGATATCGACAGCAAAAGTTCCTCCGTTTTTTATAGCTATACCGGGCAGATCATGACGGCCTTTAGTGGGCAAGGGTTTGATCGCAATCTCTATTGTTTATTACCAACAGATCTGAGGGCTGGCAAATTAACGGCTGATGTGGCATTTAGTTATTGTGATTTTGGTACTCCTGGGCAGAGGTGGTTTCCGCAAAAAATAGCGGAGAAAATAGTATTAGTTAATCAGGGGACAGGTACGGCATTGTCACTGGATGAAGAAGGGTTTTATGTTAGTTTAAAAATCAGGTCCAATATAAATAATCAGTTGCCCGGCCGAGAAAAACAGGATTATCAACCGGAGGTTGAAGTTAACAGCAATACAGTGGAGTTTAATGACAAATATATTGAGGAAATGAAGTCTTCCGCAGTAAGGCCTTTTTTGCAATATAAAGAGACATTCGCGTCGTTAAATGAATTTGGTCATAGAGATTTTGTAGTTAATCATTTAGATAAGACGGATGATACTAATATCTATTTGGGAGGGGATAAAATTGGGGAGCATGTTTACTATAATTCAGAGACCAAGTCTTTAATTGCTTATAATAAATCGAATAATGAACAGATGTTAACAGAGTCATCCTGTCTTTCATTGGTTAATAATCCTGTAGGACCATATTTACCGGTCAGTTTTACTTATAATCGCAGTAGTTATAGCGACAACTCCATTGAGTATCGTTGTGATAATGGTATCGCCTATAATCCTTATACTCAGCAGTGGCGTTTTATAGCGGACCATCAATCTCTTTATTTAGTTAATGGCCATGAAAATAAAGTTCTACATTTCCATAACAATGAAAACCCGCAGAAAATGAATTATCGCGGTGTATTGTTCGGCCCTGAATTAGGCGCTCTTATTGGTTATGCCGTTAATTTTAATGAACGAAAGCCTGAGGGGGCGATATTTATCAGTAGTCTGCCATTAGGATATATTTTGGATATGGAACAGGGGGTTTGTGAACTGAGAGTCATGCGCGATAAAAATGGCGATCAATGTGGAGGGCGAGATACCACTTGGTCTTCAACTGATTATCAGGTACAAAATATTAGCCTCAGCCGCGATTATATCCCCTGGTTGCTGCCGCGAATAGCAAATAGGCTACATAGCGATGAATGGACGGATGAACTGGCTGCTTTCTTGCAAGAAGTTGAAACACTGGAAACTCTTTTTGAAAAAAATAGCAACCAGCCAGCTAGCAAAGCGGCGCTGGAAAAAACAAAAGCGCTATTAGTCACGTTTTTACACACTTACAACTCAACTGAGTACACCCAAATTTGGCATCAGGCTGCGCATGTCCTTAATCGTGTTGATGTATTAATCGAATGGGGTAATAACTCGGCATCATAGTTACAAAATGTGACTTGCGTCACATTTAACTTTACCCTCCCATTAAGAGGGGTATAATCTTGACGAATCTTTACAACTAAACTAAATGTTTAACATCTTCATCTTATAATTCACATCGCCATAAGGCGGGAATTCCATTCATTATTCGTCAAGATTGCCACTGCCGAGAGGATTTACTCGGTGGTTTAGCCCGCAGTCACCCGTATCTGTTAGCGCCATGTCGATTAACAGCATGGTCACATAATCAACAGATAAACACTGCGTGTGTGCTCTTTTGTGGAGAAAAAATATGTCGGTAACTCGTACTCCGCTCCCTCAGTTACGTGGTATTTCACGTCGACGTTTGCTGGGGTATGTCGGTGTCGGGCTGGTCAGCAGCCTGATGAATCCTCTTTCTTTAGATGCTTTCGCAGCATCAACTCAAACTTCGCCGCAGAACTTTGAAAGATTCATGTTGGTCTCCCGCGCCCTGACCGGCAAGCGCCAACTTAATGCGCAGGTTGGGCAGCGCCTCTATCAGGTTTTACTCGGTAAAATCGGTGGTTTTGACCAGAAACTGGCCTTATTACAACCTTTACCTGGCGGTGAACCGCAGCAATGGCCGCCATTACAACAGCAGATTGCCCGGCAAATTTTGCAAGGTTGGTATGTGGGAGTGATTGGTGAAGGAACTGATGCGGCAGTCATCAGTTATGAAAATGCATTAATGTTCGATGCGGTATCCGATGTGTTGGTTATTCGCTCTTATTGCCCGAATAAACCCGGATACTGGGCTGTAAAGCCTGATGTCGCCTTATAATTTTGGAGGATACATTTATGGCTGACACACTCAAGGCGGACATCGTCATTATTGGTTCGGGCGTTGCTGGCGGTTTAGTTGCACATCAATTGGCGATGGCTGGCAAGTCAGTATTGGTTTTAGAAGCGGGTCCGCGTCTTTCTCGCTGGGAAATTGTGGAAAACTTCCGCAATCAGCCCGATAAATCAGACAATATGGCACCTTACCCTTCAACATCTTATGCCCCTCATCCTGAATCTAACCCTAATAATAACTATTTGATTCAAAAGGGGGAACACCCCTACGATGTACAATATATTCGCGCTGTAGGGGGGACTACTTGGCACTGGGCGGCATCGGCCTGGCGTTTTCTGCCGAATGATTTCAAGCTAAAAACCATTTATGGCGTCGGGCGCGATTGGCCGATTGACTATGCGACGTTGGAAAAATGGTATTTACGCGCAGAGCAGGAACTGGGTGTTTGGGGGCCGAGTGATGAAGATCTTGGCTCCCCGCGTAGTGCGCCTTACCCGATGGCACCGCTGCCGTTATCGTGGAATGAACAGCGTATTAAAACCGTGCTCAATAGTCACACTTTTAATGGCAGTCATTTTGATGTGGTGACTGAGCCGGTGGCGCGCAACAGTCGCCCTTATGATGGCCGTCCCACTTGCTGCGGCAACAATAACTGTATGCCAATTTGCCCGATAGGGGCGATGTATAATGCCATTACTCATGTTGAAAAAGCCGAGCTAGCGGGGGCGATTATCCGCCCACAAGCCGTGGTTTATAAACTAGAAGTGGATGATCAGCAGCAAATTACCGCCGCCCTGTTTAAGGATGCACAAGGTAATGAGCACCGTGCTGAGGGCAAGTATTTTGTGTTGGCAGCCAATGGCATTGAAACGCCGAAACTGATGCTGATGTCCACCAGTGATAAAAATCCGCTCGGTGTGGGGAATAGCTCCGATATGGTCGGGCGTAATCTGATGGATCACCCTGGCACTGGCGTCACCTTTATGGCTAGTGAGCCGCTCTGGCCGGGGCGTGGCCCGCAGGAAATGACCTCTTTGATTGGGTTCCGCGATGGCGCATTCCGTGCTGAATATGCGGCGAAAAAGATTCATTTATCTAATTTGTCCCGCACAGATCAAGTCACCATTGAGTTGCTCAAGCAGGGTGAATTGCAACTCGGGCCGCAGCTTGACGCCAAAATCCGCGACCGGGCGGCGCGTTTTGTGCAATTCGACAGTTTCCATGAAATCTTGCCGCATGTGGAAAATCGTATTATTCCCAGCTCGACAGAGAAAGACGCGATTGGCATTCCGAAGCCGGAATTTTACTATGCAATGGATGATTATGTGCGCAAAAGTGCAGTGCATACTCAGCAAGTCTATGCCGAAGCGGCCAGATTGATGGGCGGCACTGAAGTGCAGTTCCACAATAACTTTGCCAATAATAACCATATTACTGGCACCACCATTATGGGCAATGACCCCAAAGATTCTGTGGTGGACAGTGATTGCCGCACCCATGACCACAAAAATTTGTTTATCGCCAGCAGCAGTGTGATGCCAACTGTCGGTTCAGTGAACTGTACTTTGACGATTGCCGCACTCTCTCTGCGCATTGCTGAAACGCTCAAGGCCGAGGTGTAATATGAAAAAGCAAACCCTGGGTCACTCAGTGAAATTCTTGTTTATAGCATTAGGATTAGCTGCAACCGGATATGCCAATGCGGACGCTAACCTGATTGCGCGTGGTGAGTATCTGACCCAAGCTGCGGACTGTGTGGCGTGCCACACCACCAAAGATGGCAAACCCTTTGCCGGTGGATTAGCCTTTAAAACCCCGATGGGCACCTTATATTCGCCGAATATTACCCCCGATAAAGAAACTGGAATTGGCAGTTGGACGGATGAAGAGTTTTTGCGCGCATTGCATGAAGGGAAAGGTAAAAACGGCGAGAATCTTTATCCTGCTTTCCCTTATACCTCATATACCTTGCTGACCGATGACGATGTCAAAGCCATCAAAGCTTATTTATTCAGTTTACCGGCGGTGCATCAGCCAAACCGCGAAAATGACATGCCATTCCCATTCAATCAGCGCTGGGGGTTGTGGTTCTGGAATTTGGTGAACTTTGAGGGGCAGCGCTTCCAGCCTGATGCGAGCAAAGATGCACAATGGAATCAGGGCGCATATTTTGTTGAGGCGCTGGGGCATTGTGGTGAATGTCATACTCCGCGTAATATCACCATGGGAATGAAAGACAGTAAAGCTTATTCCGGTGCGGATATTGATGGCTGGACGGCATTCAATATTACCTCAGACCCACATGCTGGGATTGGGGGCTGGAGTCAGCAGCAGGTGGTGCAATATCTGCGCAGTGGCCATGTCGATGGTAAAGCGCAAGCCGCTGGGCCGATGGCGGAAGTGATTGAAAACAGCACCCGGCATTTGACTGACAGTGATCTGAATGCAATGGCAGTTTATTTGCGCACCCTGAAGCCATTGAATCCAAATGACGAAACTAAGAGCCGTTCGGATTGGGGGCAGTCGGCGACCAGTGTTAATACATTACGTGGCGTACCTTTCACGGCGAATAATAACACTGACGGCGCGCGCTTGTATTTGGGAAACTGTGCCAGTTGCCACAGCTTTACCGGTGAGGGCGTAAAAGACGGTTATTATCCATCATTGATGAAAAATTCGGCGGTGGGTGCTTCCACACCTAATAATATGATTAACGTGATATTGCATGGCGTATCGCGCAAAACTAATGACGGCGAAGTCTTTATGCCCGGTTTTGCCAACACATTAACGGATGAGCAGGTTGTCAGTTTGAGCAATTATCTATTGCAACAGTTTGGCCAACCCACTCTGAATATCAAAGCCGATGATGTTAAAGCATTACGCGGAGAATAGAAGATAAAACAAAGGGAACCAAGTTCCCTTTGTTTGCTTAACCATTTTTTTCAAGTTCATTTACCAGTTTGTGTGCATTGATTTGCATATTGGGTGTGACTGTATCGGTGCTATCAAAGATTTTGGGGAATTCCTCACAAAGTTTTACCGCATCCTTACTGGAACAATTGATGTTTCTGGAGGTGCAGTTTTTTAATAACTGTATTAATTCTGGTTTTTTTTCATTAATAATACTATTTATTAATTTTGACTTTTGTTTTATTTCATTTTCGTCAAGTCGTGATTCATGTAACGCGAATTTAATTGTCTGGTGGCAGTGTACATAATAAATATCGTCAATTTCTTCTGTCTTTTCGGTCGAAAGATTCATGCCAATGGGAAAGGTATTGGAAGAGAATTCAGAGCCGAAAATAAAAACCACGTGACGTATGTTATAGTCTGTAATAGATAAATCCTTCATATTCCATTGATTGTCAAAGCTATCTTCAATATAGAAATATTTCCTGGGATCCATTTTGGCCGTAGCAAAATATTGCTTTTCACCACTCGCGAGTTCAATCGACCTTAGTGGGACTTCTGTTTTACCATTTAAGCTGCCAATAGTGTTTTCCACTTCAAATAGTTCGCCATATTTATCATGGGTCAAGGTCTTAATATGGTCTATTGCTTCATATCGAGTGCCAATTTTCTGCTGTTCACTATTTATTCCCGATGAGATGTTATTGATTTTGGCGAGATTTACTGTGAATGAATTTGAACTTCCAGATACGGTCAGCATAGTTATCCTTAATTAAGTTTATTCAAGTGACATTTGAGTTTAACTGTAGCATGACGTGTTATAGGGAGGTAGCCAACTGCACATTAATCAGGTTTTTACCTTATTTAAATTTCTACTCAATATTATCAATATTATCCTTATTTAACTTTTTAATTATGCCAATGCATCAAAATATAGTCGCCATCATGGCTTTTCCCCGTAGCAATTTCCACCCAACCATGCTTTTGATAAAATACCCGTGCTTGCTGGTTTTTTGTCAGGCACTTTAATGAACCCTGGCCGGTAAATAGATTTTGTGCCGCCAGCAATAAAGCCTTACCGACCCCACGTTGCTGAATGTGAGGGGCAACAAATAGATTATGCAGGAAGTTCTCCGCTATAAATATGGAAGCAAAACCCAGATGATTATCGCCGTCAATAGCGACCAAAATGGTCTCGTCAAGGATGGCGCTATCAAAATCCTCCAGATGAAAACGCTCCCCATCCAGCCAGCTAAAAGCTGCCCGACGTGATGCCAAATACAAAGTGCGCAAAAATGGCCGGTCACTTTCCTGATACTGACGAATCTGGATGCTCATTCTTCGGTTATCTCTCCAAGATTGCTGAGTTGAACATTGATTTGGTGAATGCATGATTGATCTTCTATCACTTGCCCGTGATAATAACAATTCTGACTCGGGGTGCCTCCACAAAGAGTGGTATGGCTGAGATATTACCCGTATTACCTGATCTGGATTATGCCAGCGTAGGGAAGTATATTAATGAAGCGAATCAATGTGTTAACTATTGCCGGAACTGACCCAAGCGGCGGTGCCGGTATCCAGGCTGATCTAAAAACCTTTTCTGCATTACAGGCCTACGGCACCAGTGTTATTACCGCTTTAGTGGCGCAAAATACCCGTGGTGTGCAGTCGGTCTATCCCATCGAACCGGCCTTTGTTGCTGCTCAATTAGATTCTGTTCTCAGTGATGTGCGTATCGATAGCGCTAAAATCGGCATGCTGGCAAATGCGGAAATTGTCGATATTGTTGCTATGCAACTGCGCCGTTATCCTATCCCATTTGTAGTGTTAGATACCGTAATGGTTGCCAAAAGCGGGGATCCGTTGCTCGCACCTGAGGCCGTTGATGCCGTGCGCCGCTTACTGCTCCCGCAAGTTGCTTTGATTACACCTAATTTGCCGGAAGCCGCAGCACTACTTGATTGTCAGCCCGCACATAATGAGCAAGAAATGTGTGAACAGGGACGAGCGCTGTTGGCTCTGGGCTGTCAGGGGGTATTGATGAAAGGCGGGCATCTGAGCGGCCAAGAAAGCCCTGATTGGTTATTTACCGCGCAGGGTGAGCAGCGCTTTGTGACGCGCCGGGTTAATACCCGACATACCCACGGCACCGGTTGCACCTTATCGGCAGCACTGGCGGCATTGCGCCCACGGCACGCGAGTTGGGCCGACACCGTGAGAGCAGCCAAAGACTATCTACAAGGGGCGCTGGAGCAGGCCGATACCCTCGAAGTGGGGCAGGGGATCGGGCCGGTGCACCATTTCCACCCATGGTGGTGATACCCTGCTCCCTTGAAGCCGCAGGGGTGTTAGCTGCGCTCACGTACCCGAATCACTGACTGATGTCAGCTCATCGGGATGTATTCACTTGCCGCCTACCTGCAACTCCAATGGCTTTGGGTATCTTTTTGCCCTTGAAGCCGCAGGGGTGTTAGCTGTGCTCATGTACCCGAATCACTGACTGATGTCAGCTCATCGGGATGTATTCACTTGCCGCCTACCTGCAACTCCAATGGCTTTGGGTATCTTTTTGCCCTTGAAGCCGCAGGGGGGTTAGCTGTGCTCATGTACCCGAATCACTGACTCTGGGTGCTGAAGCCGATGGGATTATTACGCCAGTAAATAGCGCTGTGTCATGGTAAACATCGCGACGGCACGCTGCAAATGCTGAGCATCAAAACGGTTAAGCAGGTAACTTTTAGCCCCTTTGCGCGGGCGAATGCACAATAGCAACTTCGGCTCGCCTGCTTCATCTTTTATCAGATCGAACTGATAGCTACCGATGTCTTTTTCGCCTTCCCGCCAGGAAATTTGCATCGCTGGCAAGGGGTTATCTGCCGTAGGTTGTCTGACGGCAAAAAAGTATTCTCCCGCCCAGAAACCGGCATAATTACCATCAGTTTGCAAATGTTTGGTCCGAAAAATGGAGGCTGCCGCGAGTTGGTTGATGGCATCCAAAGTTATTTCTCGATGCGCTTGCTGCCACAAAGGAACATTATTTTCGATTTGCCAACAAGCCGCGCCCAGATAATCGTTCAGTTCGCGCCAATCTTCATCCAGTTGCTGGCGTAATTCCTCTTCGAGAATATTACGATATTGCTGCATACCACTGGGTTGGTCGCCTAATGTTTCGTAAGTTATTAACTCCATGGTGCGGGGCTTGCGGCGAAAACTCATCCACAACACCATCTTGGGGATACGAAACTCAATCGACTGAATACTCAGCCGATATTGATCCCCTTTGTTCAGCACAAAACCATTGGCGGTACCGCGCTTATTTTGATAATTCCGTATCACCACCACGCTATTTAGCCCCATCCAGCCGGTAACATAGTGCTCACTGTCAGAGTTGGCAACATCCAGGTCGATCACCATTTGGACGATTTTATCGCTCTCAAGCTTATCTAGCGGATGGGCATCCCCAGCAGAGTAATACAGCTTCTTGGGGGCTTCGGGCAACTCAAGGGTCAACATAGCAGGGCCTTCTGGAGTAGGTTTATCAACTGAACATTGTCTGGTTTATAGCTTACATCAAGCTGTCATACAGATTGCGCTATAACGAGAATTAGGATGAAAATTCGTGCTATAGATCAACTTTTCCTACAGTTAAGGG
Organism: Yersinia kristensenii; assembly: GCF_900460525.1. Taxonomy (NCBI): domain Bacteria; kingdom Pseudomonadati; phylum Pseudomonadota; class Gammaproteobacteria; order Enterobacterales; family Yersiniaceae; genus Yersinia; species Yersinia kristensenii. The sequence continues at coordinate 73,930 of NZ_UHIY01000001.1, read as the reverse complement.
TCATAGACATGCAAACTACTATCACGCATGCCAATGAGGCCTATTCAATACTTGGCGAGTAGATTAACCAGATAATAAGGATTTCGATAATGAAAGGTCACAAAACCCTCCATTGTCTTGTTGCTGCGGCGATACTCAGTGCCAGCTCCTGGGCTTTCGCGCAGCCAGCGATGAATGTTACTTCGGCTCCATCAAATTCAACGCCTGTTCAGCCCGAGCCAGATAAACTCCCTCCTACCACAGCAGACTTACTGCAACAGCCGGTGTATAAAAATAGCTGGCAAAAAATGGTGAAGAGCCAGAAAAATTTGCCCGCATGGGCGCGTAAAGGGGTAGGGACATCCGCGCCGTATGAAATCATCAACTGGGAAGGGCAGCAGTATAAAGTGGGGCGAATTTGTAAACCTCATGATTGCAGTTATAACTTTATGTGGGTGGCTTTTAGCAAGGATAAAAAACAAGTTTGGCAGGCATGGGGAATGCGAGTGTCGGTAGAGGATAAGCCAGAAGCGATCAATACTCCGAGCAAGTTCGCCACTTATCAATGGCTTGGCCGCCCGAGTGAGAGGGTTCAGGCGCTGTTGAAAAAACAATTAGAGCAAGATCCTAACTGGCACTGATTGTTGATGGTGTTCAAGTTGCAGGTAAGCAGCCAACAAAAGTTTCCGATAAGCTGACATCAGTCAGTGATTCGGGTAAGTGAGAGCAGCCAACACACCTGCAACTTGAAAGATGACAACAAACATATCCCCAATAGATTTCAAATTGCAGGAAGGCGGCCAACGAGAATATCCCGATGAGCTTACACGAGTAAGTGATTCGGGTAAGTGAGAGCAGCCAACACACCTGCAACTTGAAAGATGACGGGGATATCAACCGACGCCCGCCTGGTGCAAGTCATGCAGATTGATCGCGCCGACCAATTTCCCATCAAGGTTAACCACCGGTGCCGCACTGATATGATGCTGATGCAGTGCTTCCAATGCTTCTCCTGCCCGCCATTGTTCTGGCAAGCGGTAACCTGGGCGAGTGATCGCGCCGCCGAGCGGCTGTTGTAAAGTGCCGCCTTTAACCAACCAGCGGCGTAAATCACCATCAGTGAATACCCCGACCACCCGTTGGTTCGGATCACACACTGCCACCAGCCCTAATCCGGTGCGGCTTAATTCCAGCATGGCTTCCATCACGCTATCGGATTCATTCACTACCGGCAAACGGTCACCGGTTCTCATTAAATGATGAACTCGGTTGAGCAATCGCGCACCCAAACTGCCACCGGGGTGTGAGCGTGCAAAGTCTTCTGCGTTGAAACCGCGATGGCGCATTAATGCCATTGCCAGCGCGTCGCCCATCATCAGGGTATTGACGGCGCTGGATGTTGGCGCTAGCCCCATCGGGCAAGCTTCATGCTCAACACTGATATCCAGCACGCAAGCTGCTGCCAACGCTAATGGCGACTCTAAACCGCCGGTAATCGCAATCACTGGAATATGGCTGTCGGCCAGCAAGGGCAGGATCAGATCCAGTTCTTTGGCACGACCCGAATAAGAGATAAAAATCAGCACATCTTGCGGGCCAATCATACCCAAATCACCGTGCAATGCCTCGGCAGGGTGCACGAAAAAGGCCGGGGTGCCGGTGCTGGCCAGTGAGGCGGCAATTTTTTTGCCAATATGGCCGGATTTGCCAATGCCAGAAACCACCGCTTTACCGGTACAGGCCAACAATAACTCACACGCACGAACAAAATTATCATCCAAACGTGATAATAGGCGCTGGGCTTCTGTCAGCTCAATTTCCAGTGTTTCACGGGCATAGGTAAGCAATGAGTTAGTCATCTTTATCAACCAGAATGATGTTAATGCCCATTTTTTGTAGTTCTTGCAAATACTCGTCACTAATACCTTTATCAGTAATCAGGGTATCGACGGCACTCAGCGCACAAACGACATTGGGGCTTTTACGGCCAAATTTGGAAGAGTCGACCAGCAGAATAATGCGACTGGCGGCGTGACACATAGCGGTGCTGACATGATAAACTTCGTTAAATGTGGTGACACCCGCTTTGATATCGACGCCATCTGCGCCGATAAAGAGCTTGTCAAAGCTGAAATTATCAAAGGCTGATTCTGCCAGGCTGCCATGAAAAGAAGCCGAACCTTTACGATAAGTCCCGCCCGGCATCAAGATAGTCTGATCGTTATCCAGCTCAACCAGTTCATTGACGATATGCAAACTGTTGGTCATCACCGTAATATTGTTAAATTTGGTGAGATGGGGAACCATTTGCAACACAGTACTGCCCGCATCAAAAACCAGGCTATCGCCGTCTTTGATTAACTTGCTGGCCGCTTTGGCGATTTGCTTTTTCTTCTCGGTATTAATATGAGTTTTACGGTCGATGGGTTGCTCAACATCATCACGATTTAATACCACCCCGCCGTAGGTGCGAATAACGGCTCCTTCATTTTCGAGACTGGTTAAATCTTTGCGGATTGTGGTACCAGTGGTCGAAAAATGGGCGGCAAGTTGATCAACTGCCGTTTTACCGTGTTGCTGGAGATATTCCAGGATAGCGACTTGTCGCTGCTTTGGTTTCATAACGATACCTGTTCAAGTATTTCCATTGCCTCTTTTTCAGGCATAACTTTCACATGAAAAAGAATAACTTTCATTATGAAAATATCATGATTTCGGTTTAATCGCTAATGATAGTGCAGTTTGACATGCTGTATCCGTAGGGAAGATCACATCCGGGATTAAATCCTGCTGATGTAATCCATGAAGGTGCGGTAATGCGCGTGGGCGGGCAAAAACACTGATTCCGCGCATGATCATGCTGTCACTGACGCGCATATTTTCATCAAAAGCCAGTGCCATCACCACTCTCGGTTTAAAACGCCCGCCAGAACGGCCGACTCCGACTGATTTACTGTTTTGGCAAAGCCGATCAAAAGCACGGTTAAAGCGGTTGATTTGCCACCATCCCAGCAATATCTGAAGTACCCAGGCGATGATAACAATGCTGATTAGTGCTGATGTAGGAGCCATCTTCTCTTTCCTCTTCGCCCTTGACGCCGCAGCGGTGTTAGCTGCACTCATGCACCCGAATCACTGACTGATGTCAGCTCATCGGGATTTATTCGTTGGCTGCCTTGCTGCAACGCCAATGGCTTTGAGTCATATCTTTCGCCTTGACGCCGCCGCGGTGTTAGGTGCATTCGGCAGATTTATCACCCGAACCACTGGTGCGAGTCAGTGATTCGGGCTTGATAACTTATTACTTTAAAACATCACTTGTCCGCCGGTAATGTTAATAGATTGGCCGGTACAATACGCGGCTTTATCACTGGCGTAGAACAACAGGGTATTAAGCACATCTTGATAATCGCAGCCACGTTTTAGTGGCACTTTATCGGTATAATATTTTTCAACCTCTTCCGGTTTAATGCCCAATTTTGCAGCGTATTGCGGTAAAAGTGATTGGAACATCGGCGATTTTAACAAATTACCTAACATCAGTGAATGGACGGTGATGCCGTAATCCGCCAAATCCAGTGCTAATGATTGTGTCAAACCCACACCACCAAATTTCGCTGCACTGTAACCTGAGTTGTGTTTGCTGCCCACTTTACCCGATTTAGAATTGATTTGGATGATGCGTCCGGCAATACCATCACGGATCATTAGGCGGGAGAATTCACGTGCGCATAAGAAGTAACCCACCAGGTTCACTTGTAATGAGCGGTCAAAATCATCTAGCGGGAAATCAGTGATAGGTGCGGCCTTGGCAATACCGGCACTGTAAACCAGTAAGTTTGCTTGATGGAAGCGCTGATCGACCGCTTTTGCCAACATCTGTACACTGCTTTCATTGGTTGCATCAACCTGGAAACCTTGTGCGCTATCAGCACCATATTCGGTATTAATCTGATCGGCGACCAGCTGTGCGTTATCTGAATTCAAATCAGCAACCGCCACTTTATAACCCGCTTCGGCCAGGCCATGGCACAAAAATGCCCCCAGAGTTTGCCCACCACCAATTACTACTGCTACTTGTTGTGACATATACACCTCCAAAATTATCCTTCGTACTTGAAGCCGCAGCAGTGTTAGCTACTCTCACAAACTCGAATTACTGACGGGTGTCAGCTCATCGGGATTTGTTCACTTGCTGCCTTGCTGCAACTTCAATTACTTTGGCTAATACCCTTGGTACTTGGCGTTGCCGCGGTGTTAGCTGCAACGCCAATGACGCCGGATATAAATAAATTAACGAATAAATTTCAATGAACTACCGACGGAAATATCAGTCGGTGTCGGGCCAATCACATGAATGGAACCTGGGAACTCTGGCTGCTCATCACCATTAAATCGGATAGTGATGTGGCCCAGTTCACGCAGGTTTTGCGTCGCCACTTCGCCCACGGCGGTGATGACATAGCGTATCTCTGCCAATTCCATAATGTTGCCAGCCTGTAATTCCCCATCAGTGGTGCTGTGCTGGTGGATAAAACAGAACTCTTCAATATCTTTAGGTGCCCCTTCGCGGAAGGTGATGAGCATGTCATCCAGCAGCGCCTCACGGGCGCTGTCTCCGATATTGGTAATGGTTGTCTGATAAATAGTATTCATACGTACATCCTTAACCGTTGAATTTATTACAGAAAATCTAATTCTTCTCTCTTGCTGATAAGGTCTTATTGATAAATAAAGGCAGATGCTGCCCAAGCAATCAATACTGTCGGTGCACCCGTCAGGAAGCGGCCAACCAAGACGGATGGGACACCTACGCGGACGGTATCTTGCTTCGCTTCAGCCAGAGACAGGCCGACTGGGATAAAGTCACAGGCCGCCTGAGCATTAATCGCAAATAACGCTGGCAGAGCTAATTGAGGTGGAATATTCCCCAAACCAATTTGTACCCCGACCAATACGCCGATAACTTGTGCGATAACGGCCCCTGGGCCTAAGAACGGTGACAACAGCGGGAAAGAACAAATCAGTGCCAAAAGCACTAATCCAATCGGGCTACTGGCCAGCGGTGTTAAGCCGTGGGCAATAAAATCACCTAAACCGGACGCCATGATGATGCCGATTAATGCCGAGACGAAGGCCATAAACGGCAGAATAGTTTTCAGCACGGTATCAATGGTGTCGCGGCCTGACTGGAAGAACACGGCCACAACAGAGCCCATGCCCATCCCCACTTTTGCTAGCAAACCATCACTTTGTTCAGTGATTTTCTTGGTGGTATCGTAATCACGGCCCCCTTTAGCTGTAGGGGTTTCCGCCGCTTTGGGTGTGGTTTCTACTGTCGGAGCTGCCGCAGTGTCGGTTTTACTGATTTTCTGGATATTCTTTTCACGGACGCCGGAAACATAGATATCTTCCAGTATGTATTTCGCCATCGGCCCAGATTGACCGGTTGAATGGATGTTGACGGTAGGTATACGGCGCTTAGGGTACAAACCACAGCGCAGAGTGCCCCCACAGTCAATAATGGCAATGGCGATTTCTTCTGCTGGTGGCTCGCCTTCTTTGAACCCATCGACGGCTTCCCAGCCAGTCAGTTCGCTGATGCGGTCAATAATGGCCGGGCGGGTACCGGCAGTGATATAGACAATTTTTTTACCGGGGACGATTGGCAACTCTAATGGGCCGCCCCAACCGCCTTCGCCTTTTTCAATCCGGATAAATTCACTCATGATCTGCTCCACACAGTATGTATTTGAATTACATATTAAAGTTGTACGTTACGATCCAGGCGGATGCCCATTTTGCGTTCGAAAATGGATGTCGTCAGGTCAGTAATCCAGCCGCGGAAGAAGTTGGTAACCATCCCGACCAAGAAGTAGCTCACCGCCAGCGGGCCTAATGGCAAGCCCAGTGTGGTTAAACCACTGGCTATACCGAGGTAGACGAACAACTCACCTGGGTTGATGTGTGGGAACAAACCATTCATTGAGTGACAGCTGTAAGACGCTGCGGCGTAATAGCTCGGTTTGTATTTTTCTGGCATAAAGCGCCCGAGACTTAATGTCATCGGGTTACAGAATACAAAGGTGCCAATCACTGGCAGCAACAGATAACGAGAAACAGGGTTCCCCGCGCAACGTTGCGCCAATCGTTCAATTCTGTCCTGACCGACAAATTTGATCAGCGCATTCATGATGACTAACAAACTAATTAATAAAGGTAAAATCCCGGTGACCATTCCAACAAAAACTTCTCCCCCTTTTTGGAAGAGCCCGATAAACCACTCGGCTCCATGGGTTATAAGTTCAATCATTCTTCTTCTCCTGTAATCGAGGTTATGGCTGTTTTTATATACTTTTGTTATCAAACTAGTTGTTATCAAAAGGAATTTAATGTTCCGCGTGCTAAAGCGGTTTCAAAATGCTGAAATATCAGAGTGAACCTCAGCATCTTGTTTGTCGCCATGTGCACTACCATAATCATTTTTTAGATCTATTTATTGCATATAGATCACACTTTGAAAGAAAAAGCTTTCAAAGTGAATATTAAAAATAAAAGAAAATCAGATCGAAATGAAAGGTTTTGGTGTGATGATAATGCGGTAGCCTACGCTGAGGTCGGATTTGAAATAGAAGATTCAGAAGCCGAAGTAGGGATAAAACAGAGGATAATCAGGGGCTAACTGGCGCTAGCCTCTGTGCAGATAGTTAGCCTAGCAGCTCACAATTCGGGGGGAGGCGACATTGAATAGCATTGGGGATTATCTCAATATGAAAGTTTTTTCCTGATAAGGGTTCACCATCCAGATTGAAGGTGATGTCATGGGGCGCAGTGATGTCGAGCCAGGGTAGCGATGTTTCAATCACATTTTTGTTTTTCTCACCACTGAAGACGCTGCTCAGCAGTGCGGGAAGTAATTCTTCGGCGATCAACAAGCGTAATTGCAACAAACCATCATTAATCAGAGCATCGGGGCAGAGAGGTTGTCCACCACCGGCTTGTCGGCCATTGCCAATTCCTATTACCAAGGCATCGCCAGACCATTCAAAGCCAGGGCCACGAATTTCACAACTGTCCGCTTTAATAGCGTCCATACGCATCAGGCCGTGAATAAAGTAAGACGCGCCACCTAATACCGCCTTGAGTTTGTCCGGCGTCTCGGTCGTTATGCGAGTCCCAAAGCCCCCTGTGGCCATATTGATAAAATAGTGTTTATCATTCACTTGTGCTAAATCAATGGCAACCGCGCGGCCTTTCACCGCGAGCTGCAATGCGTTTTCTATTTGCAGAGGAATGCTGCAACTGGTAGCGAAATCGTTGGCTGTCCCCAGTGGCAGGATACCCAAACTGGGGCGATTTACCTCAGGTAATGTTATCAGTGCGCTGGCGACTTCATTGATAGTGCCGTCTCCACCACCGGCAATGACTGTCTCGACCGCCAATAATGCGGCTTCTTCAACATAGCGTTTTGCATCACCGTGCTCCCAGGTGACGCGAACATGGAGAGTCGCACCTTCCTCGCGCAAGTTTTTGACAGCATTGCGAACATCTTGGTTGCCCGCTTCTTTACCATTAAGGATGAGAAGTGTTTGTGGCATTGAAGTCATAACTTGCTCCAGAGAGTTTCTGCAATAAACTTAACAATAACCCACACTGGTTTAATTTATCTATCAGATTATTCAATAAATAACGGACAATATCAGTAATAGTTGCCCCTAATAAAATAGTTTTTATTTTTACTGGAATATTTATTTAGCTAAGATAATTTTTATTGGGTGTAGGATTATTCATGCTGGGAGGTAACTTTTGTTATTATCCAACAGTATAACAAGAACCACTAATAATAAATGAATTAGGAAATCCATATATAATCAATATGTTAGGATAACTAAAAAGAAAAGGCCAGCCCAAGGGAGATTGGGCTAGCCAAGGAGGTGGTTCCTAGTCTTGCTGTAAAACTTTTTTAGTTCTTGATTGTACTCGAGCTATCCTACCCCAGTGCTATTATAATTGATGTGATCCATTTCTAATATTTGCTAAAAATGCCATCTTAGTGATGGCATTATTTTGTATTGCTGCTTCCTAGGCTTTTTCGTGAGGATTACGGCTATTTGTTCCGTTCAAATTCCGTATCAGTAAGCCATATTCTACATTAATGTCTTCAGGAATCGGTAAATACATGATATGCCCGTTACCCGGTGCGATATCTGCTGGTTGGCCCTTTTTATCCTGCATCCTTTCAAGGATAAACTGGATATTACCCTGGGGAGTCATCAACTCAACACTGTCACCGGCTGAGAATTTATTTTTGACTATCACTTCAGCCAGCCCATCACGGCGTACACCGGTAAATTCGCCGACAAATTGCTGGCGTTCTGAAACTGAATAGCCGTAGTCGTAAGTTTGTTGATCTTCATGCACATGGCGGCGTAGGAAACCCTCGGTGTAACCGCGGTGAGCCAATCCCTCCAATGTCGTCAGCAAAGTCGGGTCGAAAGGTTTACCTGCTACGGCGTCATCAATCGCACGGCGATAAACCTGCGCGGTGCGGGCACAATAATAGAATGACTTAGTGCGGCCCTCGATTTTCAGCGAATGCACGCCCATTTGGGTCAAGCGCTCGACATGTTGAATCGCACGTAAGTCTTTAGAGTTCATGATGTAAGTGCCATGCTCATCTTCAGTCGCCGTCATATACTCACCCGGGCGCTGGGCTTCTTCTATCATAAAAACTTTATCAGTTGGGGCGCCGATACCTAATGTAGGTTCGACATTCTTCACCGCAATAGGTTGATGGACATGCACGATATTGCCAATATCATCTTCTTTACCTTCCTGGACATTATATTCCCAGCGGCAAGCATTGGTGCATGTTCCCTGATTCGGGTCACGTTTGTTTATGTAGCCGGAGAGTAGGCAACGGCCGGAATAGGCCATACAGAGTGCACCGTGCACAAAAATTTCCAGCTCCATGTCGGGCACTTGTGCGCGAATTTCAGCGATTTCTTCCAATGATAATTCACGGGAAAGTATTACGCGGGTCAAGCCCATTTGCTGCCAGAATTTAACGGTCGCCCAGTTAACGGCATTGGCTTGCACCGACAGGTGAATATCCATCTGTGGGAAAGTCTCGCGCACCATCATGATTAAGCCGGGGTCAGACATAATCAGGGCATCTGGCCCCATATCAATCACCGGTTTTAAATCACGCAGAAAGGTTTTTAGCTTGGAATTGTGGGGGGCAATATTCACCACCACATAGAAGCGCTTGCCCAGAGAGTGGGCTTCCTGAATACCTAATGCCAGATTCTCATGATTGAATTCATTATTACGCACCCGCAGGCTATAGCGCGGCTGACCGGCATAAACGGCATCTGCACCATAAGCAAAAGCATAACGCATGTTTTTCAGGGTGCCGGCCGGGGAGAGTAATTCCGGAGTAAAAGGCAGATTGGGTGAAGATATTGATGATGACGATTCTTTTGGTAAGGACATATCACGGCTCTCAGTCTGAGTTCAAGTCAGAACCACGCCCGAGGGGGTGGCTAAAAACCGAGGATTGTAACCTTGCTTACCGTGAAAATCAGCCATTGCACAATTTTTGTAAGCTTTAAATGATTTGGATCAATATGAAGAGAAAATGCGCGGTCAGATGTCCCGCGCAGGTACATTTTTAGTAGGAATAGCTCGGCAAAATAGTGCTATCAAATCAATAAAATTACAGCGTTAGGTCTTTAATAATGGTAGTCGGGCCATTTTTTACGACAGAAGCAATACCCTTTTTAGCGGCAGCTTCGGAACTGTAGGATTCACTGACCCCAATAATCTGATGATTTTTTGCTTTCAACACGAAGTAGGGTTCATTTTTAGTGTTGAGCTTTAGCTCATATTGGCTTTCCAGTGGGGAGTTACTTTGTACCGATGCTATGCCATTTTCAGCAGAGGCTTTGCTGGCATACATCTCACTGGTGAGAATAATTTCGCCATTGCTGGCTTTCAGATTGAAATGGTACTGCCCATTTTTTGCTTTCTTAATCTCATAGTGACCGGTGGACATAATATTGCTCCTTTGGGTGATATACACTATTAGAGTGTAGTCAACGACTGATACACCACCAACATAATGCAGATATCTCCCCGTCAGACCTCAAACTGCATGGGCGTTGGCTGTAATTCGAATTATTTGGGGCAGAGTGACGGTTACCTTACAATAAACGGCAGATCTCAGCTTCCCAGCGATACCCCATGCCATAAACCGCGCGAATAAAGGGCTTCTCGCCATCGAGGGATTCCAATTTACGGCGCAGATTTTTGATATGGCTGTCGATAGTGCGGTCAGTCACCACGCGGTAATCGTCATACAGGTTATTCAGCAGTTGCTCGCGGCTAAAGACATGGCCCGGTTGGGTTGCCAGGATTTTCAACAGGCGAAACTCCGCCGGGGTCAGCTCCAGAAAATGGCCTTGGTAGCTGGCCTGGAAGCGGGATTCATCAATCAGCAGCGGCGCACTTTCACTGGGTTGTTCCCGCTGTTGTTGGCAGCGACGCAAGATAGTTTTGACCCGCGCCACCACTTCCCGCGGGCTATAGGGTTTGCAGATATAATCATCAGCCCCAATTTCCAATCCTAATAGTCGGTCAATCTCTTCCGTTTTCGCTGTGACCATCATGATAGGAACATCGGAAAAACGGCGGATTTCACGGCAAATACTGATGCCATCACTGCCGGGTAACATGAGATCCAGCAAGATGATGGCCGGAGGGGCCTGGCGTACTGCGGCGACCACTTCGGCCCCATTGGTGAGCCACTGGGTGCTGTAACCTGCTGCTTGCAGGTAATCGACCAATAACTGGCCGAGTTTGGGCTCATCTTCAACAATCAATACAGTGCCAGATTGGCTGGTCGATTGCAGTTGTTCGTGCATGAGATGAATTACCCTATTGAATGGAATAGCGGAAATACTACCGTAATCTGTAGGCCGCCCATAGGTGAATGTTCGGCACTGATTTTACCGCCATGCGCATCGACAATATTGTGGCAAATCGCCAAGCCCAGCCCTGACCCGCCACTGGCGCGGTTACGCGAGCTTTCCGTGCGGTAAAAACGCTCAAAAATACGTTGTAACTGCTCATCGCTAAGACCCGGTTTACTGTCCTGCCAGCAGAGCGTTAGGGCATTTTCTGCCAACTGAGCGCTGATTTCTAATTGCCCACCCTCGTTGGTGTAGCGCAGGCTGTTTTCCAGCAAGTTGTGAAACAGCTGATTTAGCCGGTCGGGGTCGCCAAACATCACGGCATGTTCAGGCAAGTGGGCGGTGATAGTGATGTTTTTGCTGTCAAAACGGCCACGGAAGCTGGCAATGGCAATTTGTAACAGGCGAGCGGCATCCAGTTGGGTTTTACGATAAGCCAATGCTCCCCGGTCAGAGAGTGACAGTTGGTGTAAGTCATTGACCAGTTTGGTCAATATTCCGACCTCGGCTTGTAGCGAAATCAATGAATCGGGGGTTGGTGCGCGCACGCCATCTTGTAATGCCTCCAGTTCGCCGCGTAATACTGCCAGCGGGGTGCGTAACTCGTGGGAGACATCGGCCATAAAGTCACGCCGATTTTGTTCGTTTTTCTCCAGTGAGCTGGCTAACTGGTTAAAATCTTGCGCTAAACGGCCCAATTCATCGCGGCTACTGACGGCCACGCGCGCACTGAAATCACCCGCAGCCAGCCGATGAGTCCCTTCCACTAAGCGTTTTACTGGAGCCAACATACCGCGAGATAAAATCCAGGTCACCGCAGCGGCCAATAAGGTCGACAAGGCGACAATAATCCAACTGGTGCGGCGTTGTTGCTGATCAAAGTTAATATCAGCATTGCGGGTCAGTTTTTCCGGTGGGGTAGATATCACCCAGCCAACCACTTGTTTATTCACGGTTATTGCCCGGTTGCTGGCCTCTTTGGGCAGTTTTCCGGTGTGCCCTACTAGCAGATTATTATGATTATCGACCACCCAAAATTGAGTACGCCAACCGCGTGGCGGTAAGCTGCGGCTGTTATCACCACTTTGCTCAAGTGATTTCATTATCTGATAAATAACTTGATCATTATTGCGCAGGAAATCCCAGTTACCGTAGTGTTGGTATTGAACTTCAAGCGCATCCCCTAGCATGGCTATCCGCTGCTCATTACTTTGCTTGATATAATCAATAAAACCGCGCTCGAAGCTGGCTCTTATTCCCCAGTGCATGGTAATGAGCACCAACATGCAGGTGGCAAATATCGCCATAAACAGTTTTCCGGTAATGCCGATTCTCATGATATTTCCACCTGTTTTATCGGTTGGCCGGTTTCGCGGACGGGCGGGGTAGATTACGATTAATGCCGGTATCCGGTGGCACGCGGTTAAATATCAGGGCGGGCAGCGCGATAATGATGGCCATACAGATATAGCTGTATAAGAACGCACTGTGAGTCGCCGGGGTGTTTGTCACCACCTGATTGTGGGCAAATACACCGAGTAATATCCCGGCAGTACTGACCCCTAAGCTCATAGACAACTGCATGACCATCGACAACAGGCTATTGCCGCTGCTGGCCAGGCGGTTGGGTAAGTCTTTTAGGGTAAAAGTATTCATCGTCGAGAAGCGCAGTGCATTAAGCATTCCCTGGAAGAATAACACCACCGGCAGCAGTAAAATCCACCCCATTAGCGCCATCATGGGTAAGCTTAAACTGACGACCGCCAGCAATAATGTGGCGCTGACCAGTACCCGCCGGTAGCCGAACTGGTTGACCACGCGCACAATAACCCGCTTCATGCCCATACTGCCGATAATCATCGGGATCATCATCAAACCGGCATGAAATGGGGTAAATCCCAACCCAATTTGCAGGAAAACCGGCGTCATAAACGGCAACATACCACTACCGACACGGGCGCTCATGCTACCTATCAGGCCCAGAGTGTAGGATTTATTGTTGAACAGTCGCAGTGTGAACAGCGCCGAATGGTTACCTTTGGCATGCCACCAGTAACCCGCCAGCGCTACTATTCCGCACAATACCAGGCCAACAATCGCCAGCGGCGGCAAACCCAGTCCTTTGTGCCCGTCCAATGCTAATGTCAGCGTTGCCATACCGATAGCCAGCATAACAAAGCCACTGATATCAAAGCGCCGAGTGCGGGTGGTGTAATTGGGCATCAGCCATAAAGTGGCGATTGCACCGACCACCCCAACCGGCAGGTTGATCAAAAATATCCAATGCCAACTGGCATATTCCACCAGAAATCCCCCCAGCGCAGGCCCAACTAATGGTCCAATCTGACCGGGCAAGGTGACAAACGCCATCGCCGACATATATTGCTCGCGCGGCACGATCTTCATCACCGTCAGACGGCCCACCGGCACCATCATCGCGCCGCCAATTCCCTGAATAACGCGGGAAGCAATCAGCTCATTCAGGGTTCCAGCTTGCGCGCACATCAATGAACCGAGGGTAAACAAGATAATGGCGGAGAAAAATACCCATTTAACGCCAACTTTATCAGCCAGCCAACCACTGGCGGGCAGCATCACCGCCACTGTCAGCACATAAGAGACAATCACCGACTGCATGCGTAATGGATTTTCGCCCAAACTGGCCGCCATTGAGGGCAGGGCGGTGTTGACGATGGTGGTATCCAGCGTTTGCATAAAAAAGCCGAAGGCCACTATCCACAGTTGCGCACGTATACCCGTCATCTTTCAACCCGCTGCTGTGTTGGCTGCAACTTAAAAGCTATTGGGCCTTTCATAATAAATTATTCCAACCTCATTAACGGTTTTTTGCTAAAGCGGGTGCGCAGGCGGTCAAAATAGAGGTAAACCACTGGAGTGGTATATAAGGTGAGCAACTGGCTCATGACCAGCCCGCCGACAATAGTAATCCCGAGTGGTTGGCGTAATTCCGCGCCATCTCCACTGCCCAATACCAGCGGCAGTGCGCCGAACAAAGCGGCCAGAGTGGTCATCATAATCGGCCTAAAACGTAATAGACTGGCCTGGAAAATAGCATCGCGGGCGCTGAGGTTGCCATTACGTTGTGCATCGAGAGCAAAGTCGACCATCATGATTGCGTTCTTTTTTACTATTCCAATCAATAGCATAATGCCAATCAGGGCGATAAGGCTAAAGGGCGCATCGAACAGTTCCAGCGCCAGTAACGCGCCGACTCCGGCGGAGGGCAATGTGGAAAGAATGGTCAGCGGGTGAACATAACTTTCATACAAAATTCCCAGCACGATATACACCGTGGCGATCGCCGCCATAATCAGCCATAGCTGAGATTTCAGTGTCTCTTGGAACACTTGTGCGGTACCGGCAAACACACCGCGCACTGTGCTCGGCACTCCAAGCTCGGTCATGGCCCGCTCAACCGCGGCGGTCGCTTCAGACAGGCTACCGCCATCGGGTAAGTTAAATGAGATAGTCGAGGCGGCTGATAAACCTTGATGATTGACCGCCAGCGGGGCATTCGCTGGCTGCCATTTAGCAAAATAAGACAGTGGAATTGACTGGCCGTTGCTGTTAATCACAAACATTTTGTCCAGTGAACTCACATCCTGCGTGTATTGAGGCGCGACTTCCATCACCACTTTGTATTGATTCAACGGTTGATAAATAGTAGAAATCTGCCGCTGACCAAAGGCGTTATTGAGCAAGGCATTGGCATCAGACACATCAATACCCAGCCGCGCCATGGTTTCGCGGTCATAGGTCAGCGCCATTTCTGAGCCTTTATCTTGTTGGTCGGAGTTCACATCAGCTAACTCCGGTAACTTGCTCAAAGCAGCCCGCACTTTCGGTTCCCATTCACGCAGAGCCGCTAAGTCGTCGGCTAATAACGTAAATTGATAGCTGGCGTTGGATTGACGACCACCGACGCGAATATCTTGCACCGGAGAGAGGAACAGATTGGCCCCCGGTTCTTTTGCCAACTTGCCGCGTAGCCGGGTAATCACTTGTTGCGCGGTTTCGCTGCGTTCACTCAATGGTTTCAGTGAGATAAACATTGAGCCACTGTTAGTGCGCGAACCGCCGGTAAAGCCCGTCACATTGTCAACCGCCGGGTCGGCACTGACAATTTTCATGAAATCTTTCAGTTTTTGCTGCATCGCCTGGAACGAAATACTCTGGTCGGCTTGAATAAAGCCCATCATGCGGCCGGTATCCTGCTCAGGGAAAAAGGTTTTTGGAATGCTGATATAGAGCCAAACATTCAGCGCGATCGTGGAAAGCAGCACGACCATTACCCAGCGCGTATGGCCGAGCACCCAATTGAGTGAGCGGCCATAACTTTGCTGAATAGTCAGAAGCACTTTGCCGAAACCACGAATACGTTGCTGCTGACCCGCCGGTTGGGCGCGTAGCAAATGGGCACACATCATCGGCGTTAAGGTCAACGAAATAACTAACGAGATACCGATAGCTACCGACAATGTAACGGCAAACTCACGGAATAACCGCCCCGGTAGCCCCTCCATCAGCAGCAGCGGAATAAACACCGCCACCAGAGAAATACTCATCGACAGCACGGTAAAACCGACCTCGCGTACCCCGCGCAGGGCGGCAACCATCGGCTTCACCCCCGCTTCCAAATGGCGGGAAATATTCTCCAGCACCACAATGGCGTCGTCGACCACAAAGCCGGTGGCGATGGTCAGCGCCATCAATGACAGATTATTAAGGCTAAAGTCGCACAAATACATAGCGGCAAAAGTGCCAATCAGCGAAACCGGCACCGCCACTGCGGGGATCAAGGTGGCGCGGCCTGACCGCAGGAACAGGAACACCACCAGAATCACCAATGCCACGGCGATCACCAGCGATTGCTCCACTTCATCCAGCGAGGCGCGGATGGTCGGCGAGCGATCTTGCGCAATATTTAATTGAATCGAGGCCGGGATCGAGGCGCGCAGAGCCGGGAGTTCCGCCCGAATCCGGTCGACGGTGGCGATAATGTTCGCTCCCGGTTCACGGCTGATCACCAATAGAATCGCCGGTTTGCCGTCAGACATCCCGGCATTGCGCACATCCTGCACCGAATCGACAACATTGGCGACATCTTGCAGCCGCACTGCCGATCCGTTGTTGTAGTGAATGATAAGCGGGCGATACCCTTCGGCAGTTTTGATCTCGTCATTGGCCTGCACCTGCCAATGTTGCTCACTGCTATCAATGGATCCTTGTGGGCGGCGCACGTTAGCCGCGCTGATCGCCTGACGCACCGCATCCAGTGACACGCCCTGATTGAACAGCGCACTCGGATTCAGTTCTACCCGCACCGCTGGCAAGGAACTGCCGCCGACCGAGACGTCACTGACGCCCTCGGTTTGGGCAATTTTTTGCGCCAATTGGGTTGAGGCGAAATCATATAATTGGCCCTGACTGAACGTATCCGAGGTCAGCGTCATTATCATGATTGGCGCGTCTGACGGGTTCATTTTGCGGTAAGTCGGGCGATTGGGCATTCCTGAGGGGAGCAAGCTCTGGGCCGCATTAAGCGCCGCCTGCACATCACGCGCCGCGCCGTTAATATCGCGGCTGAGATCAAATTGCAGAATGATCCGTGTGCTACCCAGTGAACTGGTTGAGGTCATCTCATTGACGCCAGCAATTCTTCCCAAGGCGCGTTCCAGTGGCGTAGCAATGGATGACGCCATGGTTTCCGGATCTGCACCGGGCATGGAGGCACTCACGGCAATCACCGGGTAATCCACCTGCGGCAGCGGTGATACCGGCAATAAACTAAAGCCGATAATCCCGCTGAGAGTGATGGCCAGTGTCAGCAGGGTAGTGGCGACCGGGCGCTGGATGAACAGAGCAAAGAATTTCACGGCTGTTCCCGCCCATCCGGCAATTCTGACGTCTCAATATCTTGATGCTGATAGCGATTTTTGCCATGGGAATTGCGCGCCAATTTATCAAATAACAGATAGATAACCGGGGTAGTGAACAGGGTTAGCACTTGGCTGACAATCAGCCCTCCAACCATACAAACCCCGAGCGGCTGGCGCAGTTCGGCTCCGGTGCCGGTACTGAGCATCAGGGGCAGTGCCCCAAACAGCGCCGCCAATGTGGTCATCAGGATTGGGCGAAAACGCAATAAACAAGCTTGATAAATCGCGTCATACGGCGTCATGCCCTGATCCCGTTCGGCGGCCAGCGCAAAGTCGATCATCATGATGGCGTTTTTCTTCACAATGCCGATCAGCAGGATGATCCCGATAATGGCGATCACATCCAGCTCATTGCCGGTCAACATCAGGGCCAACAATGCCCCGACACCGGCGGTCGGCAGGGTGGATAAGATAGTCACTGGGTGAATAAAACTCTCATACAACACGCCGAGCACGATATACATCGCCACAATCGCGGCAATAATCAGCCACAGGGTGCTGCCCAACGCGGCCTGGAATGCCAGTGTTGACCCTTGGAAGCGAGTCATAATATCCGCCGGTAGTTGGATAGCCTGCTCCGCTTGGGTCACAGCATTGACGGCTTCCCCCAGAGAATAGCCCTGCGCCAAATTGAATGAGATGGTGGCTGATGGGAACTGATTCAAATGGTTGATAGAAAGCGGCCCGAAGCGCTCTTCAATAGTGGCAATGCTGCTCAGCGGCACCCCTTTACCGTCACTGCCGGTCAGGCGGATATCATTGAAGGCCGCCAGCCCCGGAGTGGCTTTGACATCATGCTCCAACACCACCCGATACTGATTGGCTTGGGTATAAATGGTGGAAATTAGCCGCTGACCAAAGGCGTTATAGAGCGCGCTGTCGATGGCTGCCATGGTGATCCCCAAGCGGCTGGCGCTGTCGCGGTCGACATTGACAAACGCCACCAACCCCTGATCTTGCCAGTCGCTGGTGACATCCTGGAATGGCGCTTGTTGTTGCAATTCACTGACCAGTTTCGGCACCCAGGTGCTCAGTTCCTCCAGCGAGGTGGCTTGCAGAGTGAACTGATATTGCGTGCGGCTCAGTTGGGTATCAATGGTCAAGTCTTGCACCGGCTGCAAATAGAGCTTAATCCCCGGGATTCCGGCCACACTTTGCTGCAAGCGGGTAATAATTTCTGGGATGCGATCCTCTCGGCTGCTCAACGGCTTAAGGTTAATCTGCAACCGGCCATTGTTGAGGGTCGCATTGGTGCCGTCGACCCCGACAAATGAAGTCAGACTTTCGACCGCCGGATCTTTAAGGATAATCGCGGCCACTTGCTGCTGGCGTTCCGCCATATTACTGAATGAAACAGATTGTGGCGCTTCCAGCGTGCCCTGAATCAGGCCATTGTCCTGCAAGGGGAAAAAGCCTTTGGGGATAATCAAGTAAAGCAATACCGTCAGCACCAATGTACTTAGCGCGACACCCAAGGTTAGCCATTGATGATTGAGCACTTTTTTCAGCGCGACGGCATAATGGGCTATCACCCAATCAAAGAATTTTTCACTCGCCCGCGACAGGCGGTTTTGCTTGCGCAGGGATTCATAACTGAGCATCCGTGCGCACATCATTGGCGTCAGTGTTAAGGAGACCACGGCTGAAATTAGAATCGCCACCGCCAGTGTGACGGCAAATTCGCGGAACAGGCGGCCGACGATATCGCCCATAAACAGCAGTGGAATCAACACCGCAATCAATGAGAAAGTCAGTGAAATAATGGTAAAGCCAATCTCACCGGCCCCTTTTAGCGCGGCATCCAGCGGTTTCTCGCCCTTTTCGATATAGCGCGAGATATTTTCAATCACCACGATGGCATCATCGACCACAAAACCGGTGGCAATGGTCAGGGCCATTAATGTTAGGTTATTGATTGAAAAACCGAGGAAATACATCGCCGCAAAAGTCCCGATCAGTGACAGCGGCACGGCAATACTGGGGATAATGGTGGCCGCAGCATTCCGCAGGAACAGGTAAATCACCATTACTACCAATACAATCGCCAGCATTAATTCAAACTGCACATCACTGACCGAGGCGCGGATGGTGGTGGTGCGGTCGGTCAGCACTTTGACATCAACCGATTTCGGCAGGCTTTTGATCAAATCCGGCAGCATTTCGCGAATACTGTCGGCGGTGGCAATCACATTGACCCCCGGCTGGCGCTGGATGTTCAGCACAATTGCCGGCTCAGTATTGGCCCAAGCGGCGAGTTTGTTATTTTCTGCCCCCTGTTCAATGGTGGCGACATCCTGCAAGCGAACTGGCGCGCCATTTTGGTAAGCCACAATCAGGTCGCGATAATCCTCAGCGGATTTCATCTGGTCGTTGGCAGACAATGTGACTGAGCGGGTGGGCCCATCCAGACTGCCTTTGGCGGAGTTGACGTTGGCATTGCTGATGGCGGTGCGAATGGTTTCGCTGTCCAGCCCCAAAGCAGCTACCGCTGGGGCATTCAATTTCACCCGCACGGCTGGGCGCTGGCCGCCAGAAATGGTCACCAGACCGACGCCGGTGACTTGCGAGATTTTCTGCGCAATGCGGGTTTCCACCATATCTTCCACTTGCGTCATCGGGAGCGCGGTGGAGGTCACCGCCAGTGTCAGAATGGGCGGATCCGCCGGATTCACTTTGCTGTAAATCGGCGGATAGGGCAGGTCAGTTGGCAGCAAGTTGGTGGCGGAGTTAATTGCCGCCTGCACTTCTTGCTCGGCAACATCCAGCGGCAAAGTGAGCTGGAATTGCAAGGTGATGACCGACGCGCCACCGGAGCTTTGTGACGCCATTTGTTTCAAGCCAGACATCTGGCCAAATTGGCGCTCCAATGGCGCGGTAATGGAGGAGGTCACTACATCCGGGCTGGCACCGGGGTAAAGTGTCACCACCTGAATGGTGGGGTAATCGACTTCCGGCAGGGCGGAAACCGGCAAAGCGCGGTAGCCGATAATCCCCGCTAACAGAATGGCGACCATAAACAGTGTGGTGGCAACTGGGCGCAGGATAAACAGCCGTGATGGCCCGCCACCGGGTGTTGGAGGCATCACTTGCATCAGGATTTCTCCACTGCTGGGGCCGTGCCAGCCGGTGCATCAGCCGCCGGTTTTCCACCACGGCGGTGTGTGCCTTTTTCGGTCGCAGCTGATTTTTCTGCCGCGTCGGTTTGGTCGGCATCGGCAGAACGCGGAGTCACCACTTCAACTTGTAAACCTTCAGTCAGGCGATCAATACCGTCAGTCACTACACGCTGACCGGCATCCAGCCCGGCGCTGATAACCACCTGTTTACTATCTTGAATTCCGGTGGTGACTAAGTGCTTACTGACTTTATTCTCATCATTTAATGTCCAGACGAAGCTTCCTTCGTTGCCCATTTGCACGGCAGCCGTCGGCACCACCACGGCATTTTGCAGTAAATCCACTTTGATACGCGCGTTGACAAATTGATTCGGGAACAGCACGTCGTCTTCATTGGCAAAACGGGCTTTTAACTTAATGGTGCCGGTGGTGGTATCAATTTGGTTATCAATACTGAGCAGATAACCTTGAGCTAGCATCTGTTTATTGGTGCGGTCCCAGGCTTCAACCGGCACGGTAGTCTTGTTTTTCGCTGCATTTTTCTGCGCTTGCATAATAGCGGGGATATCACTTTCCGGCAGGGTAAAGACCACATCAACCGGATGTGTTTGGGTGATAACCACAATCGGGGTCGCGGTGCCGCTGGTAATATAGTTGCCGACATCCACTTGTTTTAGCCCGACTTTACCGGAAATGGGCGCGGTAATGCGGCTATAAGTCAGTTGCAGTTGGGCGCTGTCAATCGCCCCTTGATCGGCTTTAACACTGCCCTCGCTCTGGCGCACTAGCGAAGCTTGGGTATCCAAATCTTGCTGTGAAATCAGGCCGGTCTTAGCCAGTTTTTGATAGCGAGCCAAATCGCGGCGAGCATTGTCCAGTGTGGCTTGATCTTTGGCAAGCTGCCCTTGAGCTTGAGTCAGTTGGACTTGGTAAGGGCGCGGATCAATTTCGACCAGTAAATCACCGGCGTTAACCTGCTGGCCTTCGGTAAAGTGGATAGCCATTAGTTGGCCATCAACCCGGCTGGTGACTGTCACGGTGTTCGCGGCAATCACTGTCCCTAAGCCGGTGAGATAACGCGGCACCGTTTGTTCGGTGGCGGTGGCAGCTTGCACTGGGGACATCGGCATATTGCGGCGGCCCCCGGCGCGTGCGGGGCTGCTGCCTCCGCCATGCTGCTGTGCCCCTGGCGCACTGTTTTGTGGGGCTGCACTGAAATGACGCCAGACAAACACAGCAACAATAATCGCCACCACGATTCCCAATAAAGTCAGTAATCGGGAAGTGCGTTTGGTTTGAGCTTTCATGATGCGGTGAGTCCCTTTTGTTTATCTTGTTATGCGCACACAGGTGCAAAAAATAAAAATTCATACCCCGTAGATTTCGAGATTCAGGAAGGCTGCTTGCAGCGGCCTCGCAGAGGCGAGGCTCAGGGATGGGCTGAGTATTGAACGCAGCCAACACACCTGTATCTTGAAAGATGACGGGTATAGATATGTTACTAGTTTAGCGGGGATTTACCGGATAAAAATGGAGGAAATATGAAAATATTGTCAGGGTTTGGGGTGATTTGTGTTTTAGTTGATTAAGTATTTGATCATTGATTTGGTTGATAGTCGATTTGGTGATTAGTGATTAGTGATTAGTGATTAGTGATCGGGTTCGGTTGTTAAAGCACCGAACTCACTTATCCCCCGATGAACCAACCGCCAAAGGGTGCGGGCGTGCACCCTTGTGGAATCCCGCGCTTCGCACGTATCGCCTGCCCACTCCGTGGGTTCCCTCATTCATCATTTCGCTAACGGACCGGGCCGATTCGCATCCATGCTCAAGCGGCCCTCGCTCGGCATCCATGCCTCGCGTCCTACCTTCATTCTTCACTCGGCGGCTCAAATGTGCTTTTAACATCAAGGTCAAAACCATAGTTTTGATTTTGATGTTGAGCGCAATCAGGAATATTACCGACAAAGACGATGGCCCGAGTGAGCCGCCATGGACGGCGGCGACTGGGATTAAGTAATCACTGAATGACTATCAACCGAAACAATGCTCCGGTGCTCTAACAACCGAACCCGATCACTTAATCAATATCAACATCAACATCAACATCAACATCAACATCAATATAAAAACATCACCGATAAAGTGTCTGTGCCCAGCGCGCCAACCCGGCGGTGACAGAGCCAAAATCATTGCCCCCCACCAGTGGAATACCCGGCAATTGCTGCTGTAAGGCCGCACGCAGTAATGGCGAACGCGCGCTGCCGCCAGTCAGGTAAATGACGTCCGGTGTGACGTGGCTGGTGGCTAGCGCCAGGCTGACTTGCTCTTGAATGCGCTGTAGTGGCTGAGCGATAGCTTCAGCAAGCTGCTGCTGATTGATAGTTTGCCCTAACTCCGGTTGCACAAAATCCAGTGCCGCGGCGACTTGTTGTTGCTCGGAAAGTGCAATTTTGCTCTCTTCTGCGGCGCGCACCAGTCGGTAGCTCAAACGCTGTTGATAGACTTTCAACAGGCGCTGAACTTGCTGTGGATTAGCCGCATCACGGATTAAATCCCGCAGGAAACGGCCATTGACGGTGCTATAGAAATCACTCTGGGCGGGAACATCGTTGGTGGCAACCGCATTCCAGTAGGGCAATGACGGCATCGCAATGCCTTTTTCGGTCTCGCCGCCCATACCAAACAGCGGCATCAATTGCTTAAACGCCAACATGATATCCAGGTCATTCCCCCCGACCCGGCAACCACTGTGGCCCAGCAGACTTTGCTGGCGATCGGCTAAACCTTGCCATTTTGGCCCCATTAATAACACTGAGCAGTCGGTGGTTCCCCCGCCGATATCCACCACTAAAACGGTTTTCTCACTCGTCAGTGTGGCTTCAAAATCCAGCCCTGCCGCCACCGGCTCAAATTGAAAGGCGATATCGCGAAAACCGGCGCGTTGCGCAGCGCGCAGTAAAATCCCTTCTGCTTGTCGGTTGGCTTCTTCCCCGCCGGAACCCTGGAAGTTAACGGGGCGGCCAATCACTGTTTGGCTAATTTCTGATGACAATACAGATTCCGCCTGGCGCTTGATGTGGAACATCATGGCGCAGACTAAATCCTCAAACAGCGCCAACTGTTGCGGTTTCAACCCATTGGCACCCAGGAAAGATTTAGGCGATTTTACAAAGTAAACTTCTTCGGGATCTTCAATATAGTGGGCCAGTGCAGATAAGCCAAACATCAGGCTGTCGGCGGTGACTGGAATATCTTCTTCGCGGTTGAACGCCATGGCCCGACGTAATAGTTGCTGGTTTTCGTCACTGCCTGTTGGCACCTGCCAATGGCGGTGTAGGCACTCACTTACGGCTTCCCGCGTCGGGGCACACAGCATAGAGGGCAAATAGACGTCATTATTTTCCAGCACCAGCAATTCGGGCGCATCGTCCCGCATCACGGCAACCGAGCAGTTTGCTGTGCCGTAGTCAAATCCAATGAACATAATTGCCCCCAGGCCAAATAAAGGGGGGCGACTTTACCCCAGAGTGAGCAGCGGGGCAATCGTCAAGTCAGGTTATCGCGCTATTTTATCATGAGATGCCGCGGTTAAGTGCCTCTGACAAGGGTAGCGTGCGGCCAATTGTTTCGCCGTCGGCTAAATCAACACCGATATCAATTAACTTACTGAGGATCGGCGGTAATTCTGCCGGGCCAGCCAGTGTGGCGATTTTCGCCCGATGTGCCGTGCCATTAATGATGGATATCAGTACTTCATCCATTTGATTAATATGAATATGGGCAATTAAGTCACTGTTAAATTTAAGATAATCAATAGTATGCGCCGCTAATAATTCAAAATCATTCAAGCTATGGCCAAACTCTTTCACAATGAGTTTGCAGCCCTGTTGTTGCAGTTTGGCGAGGAAATTACCAATCGCAAACGGATATTGCAGCAAGGTGGATTCGTCGACCATCCAATAGAGACTTTGTGGCGGCAGGGGGGTCTGTTGCAGGAATATGAGCAGTGACTGGCGGAAATCTTCTTTAAGTAGAGCCACTTCCGACAGTGGGATAGCCAGTGATAGCCCTTTGTGATGTAGTGTGGGGGCATGCTTGACTAACAGTTGCTCACAGATCCAATGGTCTATTTCCGGCCGCAAATTATGCAATGCCGCCGCTTCCTCAAAGGCAGACTGACTGAGAGCAATATTTTGTGGCCGATTAATCTTGAAACTGACCTGATAGAAGCAGACCGATAGTGGCGTTTTCGGTGGTGCTGTCGGGGTTATCTGTAGCAATAATTGGTTTTCACGGAGAATACTTTCGACATCTTCTCGGCTGATCAGCGGGTGCTGGCGGGTTAACAGCTGTTTTTGTCGTGGCTGATAGAGATAAACCTGACCGCGCCCACTGTGCTTTGCGGTATAACACGCGATATCCGCCTGCGCCATAATTTCACTGCGTTGACTGTTGCTGCTACTGATTTGAGTGACACCGGCACTGGCACCAATACGGTACAATTTATCTTCCCAGTAGAAATGATAGCCATTGATAATGGATACCAGACCTTGGGTAATCGCTTTGGCGTGAGGCAGGGTGCAATTAAGCATCAGTAAGCCGAATTCATCGCCCCCTAGCCGTGCAACACAGTCACTATTGCGTAAATGCTGACGCATTAACTGACTGAGTTCTTTGAGCAGCGCATCGCCAGCAGGGTGCCCGGCAGTGTCGTTAACGGCTTTAAAATAATCCAGATCCAAGAAAGCCAGCGCGTGTTGTTGGTCAAAATCGACACTTTTCTGGATAGCTGCTTTTAATTTATTGTCGAAATTGGCGCGGTTTGGCAAGCCGGTGAGATTATCATGTGACGCGCTGTGGCTGAGTTTGCGGATCATCGCGCGCGATTCGCCGACATCCTGGAACACCAAAACCGCCCCAACAATAGTTCCTTCCAGCGTTTTCAGCGGGGCGACAGACTCTTGAATGTCATAATAATGCCCGTCGCGATGATGTAACACCATCGACTCATTCAGCGAAGAGTATGGGCGATGGGTGAGACAATGTTCTATCGGCTTATCAATTTTCGGCCCATCGACGCCGTCGGTCAGCTTAATAATATGGTGCACCGGCTGGCCTAGCGCGATGGTATTGGCCCAACCGGTCATTTTCTCCGCGACAGGGTTCATAAAGGTGATCTTCATATCCTGATCAGTACAGACCACCGCCTCGCCGATGGAGTCCAGAGTGATATGTAGCCGCTCTTTTTCTTCATGCAGCGCTTCAGTCAGATTTCTGATTTCGGTCATATCCAGTGTGGTGCCCATCAGGCGCAGAATATTGCCCTCTTTATCGCAAACCATATTGGCCTGATTGCGCAAATGAACAATATCGCCATTCGGTAACAATAATCTGAATTCGAGCCGGTAGGGTTTGCGTTGATTAAGCGCAGCGCTGTATTCGCGATTAACGCGGTTGATATCATCAGGGTGAATGTATTGCTGCCAAATATCATTATCAACCAGGGTGTCGAGCGGGACATGATAAAGCTCATACATTCGCTTATCCCAACTGATTTGCTGCTTTCTGATATCCAATTCCCAGATACCAATTCCGCTGGCCTCGTTCGCCAGCGTAATGCGCTCCATCAGGCGGCGGTTAACGATTTCACTCTTTTTTAGGTCATTAATATCTTCGACCTGTGAAATGTAATAAAGCGGCTGTTGCTCATGGTCGCGTACTACGCTCACGACTAAAAGTGCCCACACGACCTCGCCATCACTGCGGATATAGCGTTTTTCCATCGAATAACTGGGGATGCGGCCATAATACAGGTCATCGAGTAACTTTAGGTCGGCGGTGAGATCTTCCGGATAAGTGATTTGCTGAAAAGTCAGTGTGAGCAAGATTTCCTGGCGATAACCCAGTAACTTGCACAGCGCCTTGTTGACCTGCATCCATTGGCCTTCCGGCGACACCAATGCCATGCCGATGGCCGAATATTCCATGGCATTACGAAAGCGGTTTTCACTTTCAATAATATGTTTTTTTTCCATGTGAAAGGCGTGCATCACCATGGCCATGGCGTGCGGAGGAATCAACACCATCAATAATGGGATAAAGGAAAAGGCCTGGATAGACAGTTTGGGGTCAGCCTGAAGGGTAAACAGGTTGAAATTGATCATCATCGCAATCAGCAATGTGGCCAGAAAACAGAGCGTAAAAGTCTCAAAACGGGGCAGGCGGATAGATGTCCAGATCAACGTCATAATGACGAAAGTGAAAGGATAAGGTAGATAAATTAGGCTGATATAACAAGCTGTTAACGAGAATATCATTATCCACGTCATATCGAACAGCGCTTTGGTTTTGGTTGCGATATTGAAATAACCGCGGCGATAAAGCAGGCCAACCGGGCCTAAGGCCAACATGCCGATGGCTTCGGACATAAACCACAGGGTCAGCACTTGGGTAAAGCTGCCGTTTTGCGGGGCTAAATACCAAGCCGCTGCCAACCCACTTATCAGCGGAACCAAAATTACGGTACAAAGGGCGAATTTTAGCCAACTAAAAAGGTTATTAAGGGGGTCTTTGGGTTGCAAAATTTTACGCAGTAACCACGCGCCAGCGGCCGACTCCGCGAGGTTAATGAATGTCAGTGGCAGTGGGAACCAACTGATGCCATATAAAATAAAATTGGCGGCGACAATACATATTCCAGCGGCCAATAATTGCCAAGACCAATAGCGTGTTGGGAGATGGAATAATGCTACGACCAATACTGCGGTCGGGAACCATAACGGGGCCAAATTTTCTGACTGTTCAGAAAGACGGATACAAAAGAGTGCGAGCAAAAACACGACTATGCCGATGATAGTAATGTGAATAATAGCTTTATTATCAGGAGCTGGTTTTTCGGCTGCACTGAGATCCATATAGCGCCTTATTTTGCTCGCAAGAATTTTGATTATGATAGGGAAAACCCATCACATAAAAATATACTGCATTTGAAATGCGGTCATATTCAATAGTTTAGTATAACTGTGCATGGATGGATGTTATTCGCTTACTCCATGCACAATTAATTATTTGTTTATTATCATAATCATTAAACTAAGAATAGGGTGGCGAGTCCCAGAAAAATGAAAAAGCCACCAGTATCGGTGATTGCTGTGATCATGACACTGGAACCGATAGCCGGATCACGGCCTAAACGGGCCATGGTCATCGGGATAATGACGCCCATTAGCGCGGCCATTAACAAGTTAAGCATCATCGCCAATGTCATCACGCCGCCCATGGCCGGATCGCCATAGAGCAGATAGGTGACCACCCCCATAATCCCCCCCCAGACCAGACCATTGATTAGTGCTACACCCAATTCTCTGAACATCAGGAAGGTCACATTACCCTGCTGAATATGGTGCAATGCCAAGGCGCGGACAATCATGGTGATGGTTTGATTACCGGTATTACCGCCAATACCTGCGACAATCGGCATTAATGCCGCCAATGCGACTAATTGCGAGATAGTATCTTCAAATAACCCGATGACCCTTGAGGCCACAAACGCGGTGCAGAGATTGATTGCCAGCCATGACCAACGGGTTCGCACTGCCCGGCCCACCGGGGAGAATACGTCTTCTTCCGGGCTCAAGCCCCCCATGCGCCTCAACGTGGTATCGCTCTCTTCATTGACCACGTCGACTATTTCTTCGATGGTCAGACGGCCCATCAGTTTGCCTTTGGCATCAATCACCGCGGCGCTGATTAAGTCATAACGTTCAAAGGCACCCGCCGCATCTTCAGCTTTTTGCTCCGGCTGGAAAGTGGTCGGGTTGCTCTCCATCACTTGGAATACTTTCGTATCCGGTGAGTTGAGGAGAATTGCGGTCAGAGGCAGTTCACCGAGTAAGGTATTCTTGCGATCAATAACGAAGATTTTATCTGTAGCATCGGGGATATTTTTCCGATAGCGCAAATAGCGGTGTACCGTGCCGAGGGTGACATCCGCCCGCACCGTCACCAGTTCGAAATCCATCATCTGACCGACAGTATCACGGCCATATTGGATAACTTCCCGCACTCTAGCCCGTTGATCCGGGTCCAGTGAGGTGAGTAAGCGGCCCATCAAGTTACGCGGCAGATATTCGGCCAGATAAGCCTGTTCATCGACATGCAAAGTGCGCATCGCTTTTAACAGGTCTTTATCGCTCATCTCTTTGATAAGCGTGTCCCACACTGTCTCAGAGACTTCGACTAGCGTTTGTCCGCGTTTCTCGTTTTTGACTAACCGCCACAATGCCAAACGTTCATCATTGGGTAAGGCTTCGAGTAAGTCGGCAAGGTCAGCTGCGTGTAAATCGTCGAGCAGCGTTTTGATTTCTAGCGTTTTTTCAGCAAGTTGCTCATCACTGATTTTCTCGCGGTCTTCCTGACGGCCAAGAATACCGTCGACCAAAGCTTTATTATTCAGTAATAGAGAAAGTATTCGATTGCGGATTTCTGCCAGTTTTTTCGCATTATTTTTAGTACTTTTTTTTACCGCAGCAGAAAACGAAACCGGAATGATAGGTACTGGCATAGTGTGTGGTGTCCGTGTCTATGAAACAAACGCATGAGTACGAAAATTTAGGGGCTAAAGTCAGTTTCATGAGGGCCAGGGAGTTCACCGTCCACGGACTGCTCGACCCGTTGTGCTTCACGCCGCTCTTGATGATGAGAAATAGAGGCAATCCCGGCAAACAACAAGCGGCCAAACAGAATGAGAAAGCTCACCAGCAAGATGATTTTTGTTAGTTGTGTCGATGGCCTTCTTTTCATATTTCCCTGTGCCCTTGAAATTGCAGCTTGTTTGGTATCAGCAACAGTTAGCTGTGCTCAGATTCAGCTTCTTCCGGTGTTTCTTCTTCGATAATCAGCTTCCAGCCCACCACGTCATCCCAATAAGCCTGCTCACGTTCAAAATCCAGTTGCACCAGATTATTTTGTGCCAGATAACCCGCAGGGAAACGCAATGTCCAGTGGCTATCATCAGTTATCAGCCGCAGAGTTTCCGGTGTGGTGGTAGATTGACGCTGATTATTCAATAAAGTGCTTAAGCGCAATAATTGAATGAGCGGCAAATAATACTTTTTCTTGAATAAATTCAAGCGCGGCAACTCATCAAGCTTAATCCCTTTTCGATGCATACGCACCAAAGTTGCCAACAGTAATTGCTGTTCCTGATTGAAGCCCGGCAAGTTAGTATTTTGCAAAATATAGGCAGAATGGCGATGCATCCCGCTGTGATTAATACTGAGACCCACCTCGTGTAGCATTGCCGCCCATCTTAACAATGCTTCAAGTTGCGGTTGTACTAGTTTGGTATTTTGCGCCAACCATTGGGTGTAAAGCTGCTCAGTGGTTTCCAGCACTCGGCGAGCTTGTTCCCGGTCAATATTATAGTGTTCTGCTAAACTTTTTGCCGTGCGCTGACGGATATCCTGATGACGGAAGCGGCCTTCCATCTCATACAGCACCCCCTCACGCAGCGCACCGTCGGATAAACGTAATTCTTTGACTGCCAATGCATCAAACACACCACACAAGATAGCCAAACCGGGCACAAATACTGATTGGCGGTCTTCCGATAACCCCGGCAAGCTCAGTGCTGAAAAGTGTTTGTATTGCAGCACTTGCTCAACCAGCATGTCGAGGCGCTCTGGGGTGATCAAACCGTCTTTCTCGCCCATTTCCACCAATACTTCATAAGTGGCTTTAATGGTGCCGGATGCCCCCAGAGCATATTGCCAGCCCTGAATTCGGTATTGCCAGGCGAGGTTTTCCAACTTTTGTGCGGCAGCCAAACGGGCGCGTTTGAAGTTGGCTTTACTGATTTCGCCGTGTGGGAAAAACTGTTGAGCAAAACTGACGCACCCCATACGGCGGCTTTCGACCAGCAGAGGTTCAAAATCTTCGCCAATAACCAATTCGGTTGAACCACCACCGATATCAATCACCAGTTTGCGGCCTTTCTCCGGCTGAGTATGTTCGACTCCCATGAAAATCAGACGCGCTTCTTCCTGACCAGAAATGATTTCGATCGGATAAGGGATAACTTCGGCGGCGCGCTTGAGGAAAGTCTCTGCATTCGCGGCTTGTCGCAGTGAATGCGTACCCACAATACAGACGTTGTCTGGCGAGAAACCTTGCAAGCGTTCTGCAAACAGGGCCAGACAAGCCAGGCCCCGTTCAATAGCTTCTTCGCTGAGCATATTATTGCTATCCAGACCATCAGCCAGATGCACGCGCTGCTTCAGGCGCCCTAAAACCTGCAATGCGCCGTTAACGACACGGGCAATAACCATATGAAAACTGTTAGAACCCAGATCGATAGCAGCAATTTCTTGCGGTTTTGTGGTAGTCGAATTATTGGTTAGCGGCATAGTTTTAGCTCGACGCGTCTGGTTGTTCCAGCGCTTTTAAATAATCATAGATGGCAATCTGTGCACGTACTTTGCGCCTATTTCCACGCGGTACATAACGATTACTCAGTTCTTTATCAATATAACGGGCTTTTACCGTGTCGTTGAATAACAGCTCTAAAATATCCAGCACCCGCTGTTTTAACCTCGGGTCCAGTAATGAAACTGCTACCTCAATACGATAATCAATGTTACGGGTCATCCAGTCAGCAGAAGAGAGATAGACCAGTTTGTCGCCTTTATTCTCAAAAACGTACACTCGGTCATGCTCTAAGAAGCGGTCAACAATACTGGTGACCTGAATATTATCGCTGATCCCCGGCATATTGGGGATTAACGAACACATCCCACGGATTAATAACCGGATCTTTACCCCCGCACTGGAGGCGCTATATAACCTATCTACCAGCCCTTTATCCACTAAATTATTTATCTTCAGGGTAATACCGGCGCTTTCGCCCGCCTGAGCATGAATAATTTCCTGGTCGATCAATTGATACAGCATCAAACGTGAGTTCTGCGGGGACACCATCAGATTATCGAATTTGACCGGGCGGTACGGGTTTTCAATAAAGTTAAATACCCGCCGCACTTCATTGGTAATACGGGCATCAGCCGTCAGCAAGGAATAGTCGGTATAAATCCGTGCTGTTTTCTCATTAAAGTTACCGGTACCAATATGGGCATAACGCACGATTTCCTCGCCTTCAAGGCGGGAGATCAGGAATAACTTGGCGTGGATTTTTAGCCCCGGCGCGGAGAAAATAACGTGTACACCGGCGGCTGTTAAGCTTTTGGCCCAATGAATATTGGCTTCTTCATCGAAACGCGCTTGTAATTCGACCACCACCGTCACTTTCTTGCCATTATGGGCCGCATGGATCATCGACTCAATAATGCGCGAATCTTTCGCAACGCGATAAATATTGATTTTAATGGCTAAAACGCTGGGGTCGAATGATGCCTGACGCAGTAATTCCAAGACATGCTCGAAAGTATGATAAGGGTAATACAGCAGCACATCTTGTTCGCGAATAGCATCAAACCCATTGCGGAATTTATCAAACCAAATATGGCGCAGGCGCGGTAAGGGTTTATTTACCAGATTACTTTTGCCCACATTGGGGAAGTTGATAAAGTCTTTGAAATTGTGATAACGACCACCGGCAATCACCGAGTCATCATTAGAAATACCCAGCTTATTGCGCAGCAATTCTACCATTTCATCCGGCATATCGCGTTGATAAACAAAGCGTACTGGCTCCGCCGTCAGGCGCTGTTTTAAGCTCGATGACATCAATTCCAGCAAGCTGGATTCCATTTCAGTGACCAAATCATATTCCGCATCGCGGGTCATTTTCATGGAGTAAGCATTCAGCGCGTCGTAATCAAAGAAGCCTTTAAAAATCTCATCGAGACAATACCTAAGAATATTATCAAGTAATATCATTGGCTTGCGGCGACGAGGGGCTTCTGGTGGTAAGTTAACGAAGCGCGGTACTTTATCTGAAGGAATTTCTAGCAGGGCATAGGCAATATCCTGGCCGCGAATGATTTCTACCGCCAGATAGGTGTAATCGTCTTTTAAAAATTGCACCAGATTGGTGTCGTGGTTAATCAGAATCGGCGTGATGTGCTGGCGCAAATGCTGTTTAAAATATTGCTTTAACCAGATTTGCTGGTTTTCGGAAATTTGCCGCTCATTAATCAAAAAGATTTGATTACGCGCCATTTCCAGCAAGAGATCATTATAAAGCCCGTCGAATTCTTGATCAGCTTTCACCACTTTGCTTTGGATTTTTTTTAGCAAATGGCGGGAGGTCACGGCAGAGCCTTGCTCCTCGCTAATCAGAATGCGCCGTTTCAGATCGGCAAAACGGACTTTATAAAATTCATCGAGATTGTTGGAGTAAATGCCAAGAAATCGCATCCGCTCGATAAGTGGATTGCTCTTATCCGCCGCTTCCTGCAATACCCGCTCATTAAAAGATAACCAACTGAGTTCTTTTTCGGTGTAGAGCTTTTCCTGACCCATTGCAACTCCAGTAAGATTATTGTGGGAGTATTTAGTGTCCTCAATCATTATTGCGAAAGTTTGACAAGAAAGTCCAACAGATATCATGAGTTAACTTTGTTAGTTAATAACGCCAACATAGTCATGCAAACGCCACAAAACTGACATAAGATGCACGGTTATCTGGCGGTATATCTATTATAGATGGACGCCTGGATTGGCAAAATAGACGGAAAACACGGTAAGGGCATGGGGCAACAGCAGATTATGCAGCAAGCGGGCGTGGTAACAACATCAGGGAGAGATAAGCGCCGGGCTGTCATTGAACGTCTGGTGCGTATGTTAGTGACGGGCAGTGGCCTGTTGGTTTTGCTGACATTAATGCTGATTTTTGTTTATTTATTGTACGCAGCGCTGCCTCTGTTTAAGCCAGCTTCAATCAATTTAGATAGTCAGTTTGCCGTGGATCGCACAGCACCCACGCTTGCTCTGGGGGTAGGTACCCAAGGGAAGGTCGGATATCGCATTGATGATAAAGGAAAAGGCTATTTCATCCGGTTAAGTCCGCAGGGGAAATCGCCCGCCGGGAGTCTTATCAGTGAACAACAGGTATCACCGCCGCCGGTGTCAATCAGCCGCGCCGTGGGTGGGCAACCTTTGTATGGCATTGGCCTGAGTAATGGCCGCTTCATGCTACTGCAACCCGACTTTTCAGCGACCGCACCCCGTTGGCAATTTCCGCTGGGTGAGCAGCCGCGTTTTCTGGATTTGAAAGGCCAAAATCTGCGTCATTTGGTGTTGGCTGAACCGCAACCTCAGCACTTTTCTCTGGCCGCCACCACAGATGATGGCCGTTTAATGGCCGGCAGATTTACCGCTCAAGGGCAGCAGGTCATCGAGATGACGGAGGTGCCCAAGGTCATTGACCAGCTGTTATTGACGCCCGACGGGCGTTTGCTCTATCTGTTATCCGGTCATCAGCTCTATATTTACCAATTTGGCACTGAGCTTACCTTGCGTGAAATTGTCTCTTTGTCGGAGGATAAATTGTTGGGTGACAAACACCCATCGCAAGGGCCATTGAGACTTTCTCTACTGGCGGGAGGGAAGTCATTACTGGTTCAAGCGCCGGACGGTGTTGTTACGCAGTGGTTTGATGTGCTCAAAGAGCCGGATAATCAATACCATTTGACCCGGATTCGCAGCTTTATTCCCGCAAGTAAGGGCTTACTGACGGCTGAGAATGCGCGGCGAGTGTTTGCTTCATTGTCGCCACAAGGTGAGTTATCGCTCTTTTCCAGTATCCAGTCTGCGCCGCTATTACAGCATGAACTGGCTGCGGGCATTACCCATGCCGCATTCTCTCCCTGGGGCGAGGGTCTGCTGGTAGAGAATGCGGCCGGGTGGTCTACCTATCAATTAGACAATCGCTATCCTGACATCAATTGGCGCAGCCTATGGCAGCGGGTGTGGTATGAAAATTATCCCGAACCGGCTTATGTCTGGCAGTCAAGTTCGGCACAAGAGAATTATCAAGCCAAATTCAGCCTGATACCCATCATCTTCGGCACATTAAAAGCGGCAGGTTACGCCATGTTATTCGCCGTACCTTTGGCATTGGCCGGTGCTATTTATACAGCTTATTTTATGTCGGCGGGCTTGCGACGAATTGTTAAACCAACAATTGAGATGATGGGCGCATTCCCGACGGTGGTTATCGGTTTGATTGCCGGTATTTGGCTGGCACCGGTCATTGAGCATTATTTGACCGGGATTTTGTTGTTGCCGCCCTTGCTGGCCCTGACAATTTTATTGTGTGGCTGGGGAAGCGCGCGATTGTCGGCAAAAACGCAACGCCAATTGCCCGCGGGCTGGGACATCATTATTTTGCTGCCGGTTATTCTGTTGACTGGCTGGCTGGCGCTCTGGTTGGGGCCGAAACTCACGGTATGGGCGCTGGGCGTCCCGTTACATGAATGGTTGGGCGATAATTATTCTCAGCGCAATGCCTTGGTGGTTGGGGTTGCCATGGGGTTTGCCCTTATTCCGGTTATTTTCTCACTGGCTGAAGATGCGCTATTTAGTGTCCCGCCATCACTGAGCCAAGGTTCACTGGCACTGGGTGCAACCCCTTGGCAGACATTAATTCGTGTTATTTTGCCCTCCGCTTACGCCGGTATTTTCTCTGCGCTGATGATTGGTTTTGGTCGCGCCGTGGGGGAAACCATGATTGTGCTGATGGCGACCGGGAATACGCCGATTATCGATGGCAGTATTTTCCAAGGGCTACGGGCAATGGCAGCCAATATTGCCATTGAAATGCCGGAGGCCGTAATAGGAAGTGGCCATTATCGGGTGTTGTTCTTGACGGCGTTAGTGCTGTTTTGTTTCACATTTTTAGTTAACACACTCGCCGAATCCATTCGTCTGCGGTTACGTGAACGCTATCAGATGGAGCCAACTGCGTGATGACCAGCTTGACCAAAAAGTGGTTTGCGTCCGGTTCGCCATGGATCTGGCTGACTGCCGGGGCGGTGAGTATCAGCTTGTTGGCCTTGCTGGGTGTGGTCTTATTATTGGCGGGGCAGGGGATGCGTTATTTCTGGCCCAGCCCCGTTTATGTGTTTGAACTCAAGCAAACAGCCGCCGGCCCTGTCAGGGTTATTGGTGAAATTTATCAGCAACAGTCTCTCCCTCGCCAGCAATTAGATCAGGCGGGTATTATTTTACCGCCAGAGACGGGTGATACAGTGACCCGCTATCTGATTAAGACCGGTAACCGCGAAATACAAGGGCAAGATTTTCATCGGCTGCTGGACACGGATATTCAACAGCGTAGCCGGCCTAAAGATTTATTGGTATTAGATCGCCAAAACAATGGCACGGCATATGGTTTTATCGCAGGAATGCGGGATAACGGCCAGCCCGTCGTCGGTGATAATTTAGCGCAGGAACTGCAAAAGCGCATTCCGGTGATACAAGCGCTGGTTAGGCAGTCCCAAGATATTCAGTTCCGCCAAATGAACATGCTGAATCAGCAGTTCGAAGCATTGCGATTACAGAAAAAACGCCTGCAAATGAGTGGTGATTTTGACAGTAAATCGCAAGACCGAATTGATGCCGAGTGGGGCGAACTCCAGCGTCGCCATCAGGCGATGATGGAGAAACTGCGGGGCCTGCAAACGGACCAAAACCGCTATACCCTATTGTTGCGCGACATGAATGGGCAAGTTCATCCACTCCCACTTAGCCAAATCAACCGCGCTTGGTATCCCAATGATATGAGCCTCTGGCAGAAACTGCGCCATTTTGCAGTGCAAACGCATAAGTTCCTGACCGATAACCCGCGTAATGCCAATACTGAAGGCGGGGTATTCCCGGCTATTTTTGGTACTGTGTTGATGGTGATATTAATGTCCATCGTGGTTATGCCATTAGGAGTGATTGCGGCAGTTTATTTACACGAATATGCAGGAAAAAATGCGCTGACCCGGATGATTCGTATTTCCGTGGTGAATTTAGCGGGCGTGCCGTCCATTGTTTATGGCGTATTTGGCCTCGGTTTCTTTGTCTATTTAATTGGCGGTTCACTGGATAAACTATTTTATCCTGAAGCTCTACCTGGCCCAACATTCGGTACGCCGGGAGTGTTATGGGCGGCATTAACACTGGCTTTATTGACATTGCCGGTGGTGATTGTGGCGACCGAGGAGGGGCTATCGCGCATTCCGGCTAACTTACGGCAGGGTTCCTTGGCGTTGGGGGCGAGCAAAGCCGAAACTTTGTGGCATATTGTGTTGCCAATGGCCGCTCCCGCCATGATTACCGGGCTGATTTTAGCGGTAGCGCGAGCCGCGGGGGAAACGGCTCCATTGATGCTGGTGGGGGTAGTGAAATCAGCACCGCTCTTGCCGGTGGATGGCATTTTCCCTTTCCTGCATTTAGAACGTAAATTTATGCATTTAAGCTTCCAAATATACGATATGGCATTCCAAAGCCCCAATGTAGAAGCTGCCCGCCCATTAGTGTTCGCCACTGCGTTATTGCTGGTGATTATTGTGGTGGGTCTTAATTTAGCGGCTATTGGTATTCGCCATCATTTGCGTGAAAAATACCGTAGTTTAATGCTATGACGGAACTTTTTAACCTGCAGGATGGAATATGGGACTTTTGATGCCAGATTCGCTGCCGCTATTAGATGTGCAGCAATTAACTCATGAGCAAACTGCACTGGCGGTCAAAAAGCTCAATTTGTTTTATGGCGACAAACAGGTATTGCACGATATTTCTTTTAATGTGCCCAGGCACCGTGTGACCGCGCTGATAGGCCCTTCTGGTTGCGGTAAATCCACTTTATTGCGCTGCTTTAATCGAATGAATGATTTGTTGGATAACTGCCGCCTCGAAGGGCAAATTTTTCTTGGCAGTGAAGCGATTACCGAGAAAAATACTGATGTTGCCGCTTTGCGGCGGCGAGTCGGCATGGTCTTCCAGCGGCCTAATCCCTTCCCAAAATCTATTTATGAGAATGTGGTCTATGGCCTGCGTTTGCAGGGAATCCGAGACCGCCGGGTGCTTGATGAGGCCGTCGAGCGCTCATTGCGGGCTGCCGCTTTGTGGCATGAAGTTAAAGACCGGTTGCGTGAAAATGCCTTTCGCCTCTCCAGTGGTCAACAGCAGCGCTTAGTGATAGCCCGAGCGATTGCGATTGAACCGGAGGTGCTCTTACTGGATGAGCCGACATCGGCGTTAGACCCTATCTCGACGCTGACTATCGAAGAACTTATTACTGAATTAAAACAGCAATATACCGTGGTATTAGTGACTCACAATATGCAGCAGGCGGCCAGGGTTTCAGATTACACCGCATTTATCCACCAGGGATGTTTAGTGGAATATAATGATACTGATGCGTTGTTTACTTCACCACATCAGCGGCGTACTGAAGATTATATTACCGGGCGCTACGGCTAATCAGCCGGATTATAGAGTCATAGCAGACCACCCCACTTTTCTAAGGTGTTCGCTTTATTTATCAATTGCGATTTAAGTTTATACTTTCATGTGCCGCTTGTTATTTAGGTGACTATTGAATGGAAGTATTAAGTGAAAGAGCTATTGATAACTCAGCCTGATTTTATGGAGACATTTAGCTGTGTCGGTACAGCTTGTCGTGAACATTGCTGCAAAGGCCAGAATGTCACGCTGGATAGAAATCGTTATCAAAAATATATTAAAAGCCCTTACGCAGATATCAAGCGCATTGCTATTAACCATATTTCCGTTACCCAGGCCAGCCTTGCCTCTTGGGCTAATATTCACCCCGACAGCCAGGGGAGTTGCCCCTTTCTTGATGAACAACGGTTATGTCAAATTCACAAACATGCAGGCGCTAATGCGCTGAGTCATCATTGTGCGACTTACCCCCGCGTCGAGCATATTTATAAAAATCAGAAAATCAAAAGTATGTCGCTTTCCTGCCCGGAAGTTACGCGGAAAGTCTTATTTTCTCCGGAAGCGTTAACATTGCGATTTTCGACTATCCATCAATGTGATTATTACAAAGCGGCAGATATTGTTATTGATGAGCGGTTAGTTAATCGTGCGTGTGCTGCTATTATTGCCGCGACTGAAGATACGAGTGCTATTGAAGAAAGTCTGTGGGCAATAAATCAATTTTTGCAGATGGATCAAATGTGTTCAGATGTGAATAAAAACAAAATGGCCGAGATCGATAGTTTACGTGTCAGGCTAATATCTGCCGTTGCCTCGGGGAAAGCGGCGGATGCCTTAATGGCTATAGATTACGCTCCAGCTATTCGTTGCGAGTTATTAAATTACTTTCGCCACTTTATGACTCAGATGCCCGATATCCGTGGTGCTAAAGTATTGCTGGCCTATGCCAATACGTTGCAGGGAGTTCTCACCGATAAATTGATGAGCCCGAAGAATATTGAACAGCAATTAAGCGATGCCTGGCATCAGTATGCATTGCCATTTTTCATGCAGCACAATTCAGTATTGCGTAATTATTTTCTTTATCGTATTCATCATGATCAATTAGCGATGGGGGATAAGTCTGCGATTACTGTCTTTAATCTTCAAGTGATAGATTTCTTCTATCTGAAAGCGCTCATCTCAGCCCATGTTAGTCAGCATGGTGAGATAACAGAAGATGACTTGGTTGGTATCATTTATTCTTATCATACCTGTTGTGAATCCATAGATAATTCAAGTTGGCAATTTAAACAACAACTCATGAGTTTGGCACTAAAAGAGGATTTCCCCTTATTATCACTGCTGACGTGAATTGATTTTAGGGCCAACTGAATTGGCCCCAAGATATTAAGCACTCTTTATCGATGGTGTCTTATATTTAGCCAAATATTGCGGCTGGAAAATACACATACGAATTACTGTGCGGTATTCACCATTGATAAAGAACTCTTGTTTCAATTCACCCTCTATTTCAAAGCCTAATTTTGTATAAATATGAATGGCTTTTTCATTTTCTTTATCCACAATCAAATAGAGTTTGTACAGATTGAGGACAGAAAAACCGTATTCCATCGCAAGTCGTGCGGCGGAACCAGCAAAACCTTTGCCTTGATGGGCTGGGTCGATAATAATCTGAAACTCAGCACGGCGGTGAATGTGGTTAATTTCAACTAACTCAACCAGGCCGACTTTTGTCCCCTGGCTTTCAATAATAAAACGGCGCTCGCTCTGATCGTGGATATGTTTATCATACAGATCAGACAGTTCGACGAAAGCCTCATAAGGCTCTTCAAACCAATAGCGCATAACGCTGGCATTGTTATCTAACTGATGGACAAACGGCAGATCATCCCGTTCCAGAGGGCGTAACCGGACGCTGCTAGTGGTAGACATGCTTATTCCTCATATGACGACAGCGGCTGCTGCCTTAAAAATTATACTATTAGCACAAGGTATAAGCACAGGGGAATTAAAAAAGGCGCTCACCTTAAAATGGTAGCGCCTTTAATCAATATCACTTAACCTGTTTTTATTCAGCCGCATAGCCCTGTGTTGGCAAACGCTTATTATCCAACCAAGCTGCATTCTCACGCATTGCCAAACGGCCATCAGTAAACCAACCGACCACTAACGGATAAATACTGTGTTCTTGAGTTTGAACTCTCTCAATCACATCCTCTTCGGTATCATCACTGAAAATCGGGACTTTGGCTTGCAGGATGACCGGGCCACCATCCAGTTCTTCCGTCACAAAATGGACTGAAGTTCCGTGCTCCAGATCGCCGTTTTCTAATGCTTGACGATGGGTATGCAAGCCGGGATATTTCGGTAACAGTGAGGGGTGAATATTCAACATCCGGCCAGCATAATGCTGAACAAATTCTGGGCTGAGAATGCGCATATAACCCGCTAGCACCAGCAAATCAGGTTGATATTGATCAATGGCTTGCGCTAATGCCAAGTCGAAACTGGCACGATCAGCATAGGATTTGGCATCTATTGCATGGTGTGCAATGCCCGCCAATTCAGCACGTTCTAACCCATAAGCTTGCGGATTATTACTAAAAACAGCACTAATCTCGCCTGAAATACGCCCCTGCTGTTGGGCGTCTATCAGTGCTTGTAAATTACTGCCTTGGCCCGAGACCAAAACCACTATCTTTTTCATAATACCCTTCGTACTTGAAGCTACAGGGGTGTTGGCAGCACTCACTTACCCGAATCATTTACTGATGTAAACTCATCGGGCTCATTCATTTGCCGCCTACCTGCCACTCCAATGACTTTGGGTAATACCCTTTACTTGAAGTTGCAGGCTGAGTCAGCAATGTTATTGATTGATAATAACTTGTTCTACACCATCAGCTGCCGCAGCGATCACTCCGATTTTCCAGGCTTTTTCACCGGATGCTGTCAGTAACTCAACCGCTTTGTCTGCCAGCTCCGCTGGGAGCACAACAACCATACCGACGCCGCAGTTAAATGTGCGGTACATTTCGTGGCGGCTGACATTACCGGTCTCTTGCAACCAACTAAATACTGCCGGCCACTGCCAGCTCTTTTCATTAATAACCGCTTGAGTTCCTTGTGGCAATACGCGCGGGATATTTTCCCAGAAGCCACCACCGGTCAAGTGAGCAATAGCATGAATATCAAGTTGCTCAATCAGGTTAAGAATAGATTTCACATAGATTTTGGTCGGTTCCAGCAAATGGTCGGCCAGCGATTTACCGTCCAATTGGGTCTGTTCTGGGTCGGTATTGCTGACTTCCAGAATTTTACGCACCAGTGAATAACCATTGGAGTGTGGGCCGCTGGCACCTAAAGCGACCAGAGCATCACCCGGCGCGACTTTGCTGCCGTCGATGATTTCAGATTTTTCGACCACACCGACACAGAAACCGGCAACGTCATAATCTTCGCCGTGGTACATCCCCGGCATTTCGGCAGTTTCGCCCCCAACCAGTGCACAACCTGACTGTTTGCACCCTTCGGCAATCCCGGTAATCACACTGGCGGCAGTATCCACATCCAGTTTACCGGTAGCAAAGTAGTCAAGGAAAAACAGTGGCTCAGCACCCTGGACCACCAAGTCGTTAACACACATGGCGACCAAATCGATACCGATGGTATCGTGGCGTTTCAGGTCCATCGCCAGACGCAGCTTAGTGCCGACGCCGTCAGTGCCTGAAACCAGAATAGGTTCACGGTATTTTTGTGGCAAAGCGCACAGGGCACCGAACCCGCCCAATCCCCCCATCACTTCTGGGCGACGAGTTTGTTTAACCACACCTTTTATGCGATCAACAAGGTCATTGCCGGCATCAATATCTACACCTGCGTCTTTATAGCTGAGAGAGGTTTTGTTGGTCACTGCGAGGTCCCCGTGGTTGAGCTTTGGAAGAAAACGCGACAATTCTAACAGCGCAGGCAAACGTTTGCGAGTAGCTTGTGATATCACGCTGATTTTTAGCTTGCTTGACTTAATAATGATTTTCTATTGATCTGAATCAGGCTATTCATTGTGGTGTTCAAAAAAAAAGGCGGTATAATCTCGCGATTTTTTTGGCCGCCAGTCGCCTAACCAGGAGAAAAATAATGAAGATCGTTGAGGTGAAACACCCGCTAGTAAAACATAAACTTGGTTTGATGCGTGAGAATGATATCAGTACAAAGCGTTTTCGCGAGTTAGCGTCTGAAGTGGGAAGTTTACTGACTTATGTAGCAACCGCCGATCTAGAAACTGAAAAAGTCACCATCGAAGGGTGGAATGGGCCGGTTGAGATTGAGCAGATTAAAGGGAAAAAAATTACTGTAGTCCCTATTCTGCGTGCTGGTTTGGGCATGATGGAAGGGGTATTGGAAAATGTCCCTAGCGCGCGAATCAGTGTTGTGGGCGTCTATCGTGATGAAGAAACTCTGAAGCCAGTACCTTACTTCCAGAAGCTGGTGTCAAATATCGATGAGCGCATGGCGCTGGTGGTTGACCCGATGCTGGCAACCGGTGGTTCAATGATTGCGACCATTGATTTACTTAAGAATGCTGGCTGTAAGAGCATCAAAGTGTTGGTGTTGGTTGCCGCACCTGAAGGTATTAAAGCACTGGAAGCTGCTCATCCAGATGTCGAGCTGTACACTGCTTCCATCGACCAAGGTCTGAACGAACAGGGTTACATTATCCCAGGATTGGGTGATGCCGGTGATAAGATTTTCGGAACCAAATAAACGATGATAGCCGACTCGATAGTCGGCTTTTTTTTGAATAATTTTTAGCATATACCCTAAATAATTCGAGTCGCAGGAAAGCGGCAACTGAGTAAATCCCGATGAGTTGACGCGAGTCAGTGATTCGGGTGAGCGAAGGCAGCCAACGCACATGCAGCTTGAAGTGTGACGGGTATAAATCACACCATTGAAGAGGATAGAGATAATGAGCCGTCGCACCATTGGCG
The DNA here is from genome assembly GCF_900460525.1 of Yersinia kristensenii. NCBI lineage: Bacteria > Pseudomonadati > Pseudomonadota > Gammaproteobacteria > Enterobacterales > Yersiniaceae > Yersinia > Yersinia kristensenii. The sequence continues at coordinate 31,490 of NZ_UHIY01000001.1, read as the reverse complement.
TCAGCGAGCGTCCACCGCTGCTCCAGACGATCCCCCTGAGTTTCCAACATTTGTTCGCGATGTTTGGTGCCACTGTTTTAGTTCCTATTCTGTTTAAAATTAATCCGGCGACAGTGCTGCTGTTTAACGGTATCGGGACCTTGCTTTACTTATTCATTTGTAAGGGAAAAATCCCGGCTTATCTGGGTTCCAGTTTTGCCTTTATTTCACCGGTATTGCTGCTGTTGCCATTGGGATACGAAGTCGCCTTGGGCGGTTTTATCATGTGCGGCGTGCTGTTTTGCCTGGTGGCACTGATTGTGAAAAAAGCCGGTACCGGTTGGTTGAACGTACTCTTCCCGCCCGCGGCGATGGGGGCGATTGTGGCAGTTATCGGCCTTGAACTTGCCGGTGTGGCAGCCGGTATGGCCGGGTTGCTGCCTGCTGAAGGGGTGACAGTCGATTCCACCACCATCATCATTTCAATGGTGACATTAGGTGTGACCATTCTAGGATCGGTGTTGTTTCGCGGTTTCTTCGCCATTATCCCTATTCTGATTGGTGTGCTAGTGGGTTATGCCTTGTCATTCGTGATGGGAGTGGTTGATTTGACTCCTATTCGCGATGCCCATTGGTTGGCTTTACCCACATTCTATACCCCGCGCTTTGAGTGGTTTGCCATTCTGACCATCCTGCCAGCCGCTTTGGTGGTGATTGCCGAACATATTGGGCACTTGGTGGTTACAGCGAATATTGTGAAAAAGGATTTGATTCGTGACCCTGGCTTGCACCGTTCAATGTTTGCCAATGGTATTTCGACGGTGATTTCCGGCTTCTTCGGTTCCACACCAAATACCACTTATGGTGAGAATATCGGGGTTATGGCAATTACCCGTGTTTACAGCACTTGGGTTATTGGCGGCGCAGCTATTTTGGCGATTATGCTGTCTTGTGTTGGCAAATTGGCTGCGGCAATTCAGGCGGTTCCGGTGCCGGTCATGGGCGGTGTTTCACTGCTGTTGTACGGGGTGATTGCGGCGTCAGGTATCCGTGTGTTGATTGAGTCAAAAGTTGACTATAACAAAGCACAAAACCTGATTTTAACCTCGGTTATCCTGATCATTGGGGTGAGTGGGGCGAAAGTGAACATTGGTGCAACTGAACTGAAAGGCATGGCGCTGGCAACAGTGGTCGGTATTGGTCTGAGTCTGTTGTTCAAGGTGATCAGTTTGATCCGCACGGAAGAAGAGATTATTGAGGCCACGGAAGAAGAGCCCACACTTAAATAAAGTGATATCTGGTTGAGCCGCGCTTGTCGGTTCGGCCAGCTTTTCGCCTCAGATCAGGTTTTTATGCTGTTGTCAGTTTTTGTGGTAAACTTGCCACGTTTTCCCGCCCGTTTTGTTGGTTGAGGTGCTTCTGAATACGCCGGCACAGCTTTCACTGCCACTCTATCTTCCCGATGATGAAACTTTTGCCAGTTTTTATCCGGGGGAGAACCCATCCCTATTAGCTGCGATCCAGTCTGCTGTTCACCAGTCTCATGGCAGTTATATCTATTTCTGGTCGCGCGAAGGCGGTGGCCGCAGTCACTTGTTACATGCTGCTTGTGCTGAGTTATCACAAAAAGGTGAGGCAGTGGGTTATGTCCCGCTGGATAAACGTGCTTATTTTGTGCCGGAAGTGTTGGATGGCATGGAGCAGTTGGCTCTGATTTGTATTGATAATATTGAGTGCATTGCAGGCGACGAACAGTGGGAAATGGCGATATTTAATCTCTATAACCGCATTGTGGAAACCGGTCGTACCCGTTTATTGATTACCGGCGATCGCCCGCCGCGGCAGTTGAACCTCGGTTTACCTGATTTAGCCTCTCGACTTGATTGGGGGCAAATCTATAAATTACAGCCCTTATCAGATGATGAAAAATTGCAAGCTTTGCAATTACGGGCCAAATTGCGGGGTTTTGAATTACCGGAAGATGTCGGTCGTTTTCTGTTAAAACGGCTGGACAGGGAAATGCGCACGCTGTTTATGACACTGGATCAGCTTGATCGCGCGTCTATTACCGCGCAGCGCAAACTAACCATCCCCTTTGTGAAAGAGATCCTCGGATTATAAATATTGAACGAATAAGCAGTCTCGCATTCGTTCAATACTTATCTTTTAACCCCTCATTAAATCACTTCAATATTTCCAATACTTGCTCTGGTGGGCGGCCAATACGCGCTTTGCCGTGATAAACCACAATTGGGCGCTCGATAAGCTTAGGATTATCACTCATGGCTTGCAGCAATTGCTGTTGTGTCAGTGTGTTATCTGCCAGATTCAACTCTTTATAGCGTTCTTCTTTGGTGCGCATCAATTGCCGAGCGTCACTGAAACCCAACTGTTGCAGTAATTCTTTTAACGTTGCCACCGAGGGCGGGGTATCTAAATACAATACCACTTGCGGTTGAATGCCCTGTTGCTCGACTAATGCGAGTGTTTCCCGGCTTTTGGAGCAACGCGGATTGTGGTAAATCGTGACGTCTTTCATAGTAACTTTCCTTAGGACTTCTGGTATTTACGGAAGCGCTCATTCAATTGGCGCAACTGGTCAATACGGGCATCATAGCGAGCCTGTTCTAAACTCCCTAACTTCATCCGCGCACTGGCATCACTGAGCAAGCCAATGGCTTGAGTCAATTTACCACTCAATGCCAGGCTTTCTGCACGCGCTGCCAGTTCTTGATCGCGCAGGCCCAGTGCCGCCGCCGCTTGTGCCAATAAATCCCAGCCGTTAGGGTCATTCGGATAGCTGAAAGTATAACGGCGCAAGATTTTGATGGCCTCTGCCGGTTTTCCGCCCTCAACATAAGCATTAGCCAGATTCAGTTGTAATACCGGCTGCTCATCTTTCAGATTGGCTGTTGCGGCTTGCAGGCGGCTAATGGCGCTAGCGGCTTTATTTTGCCCCAAATCGATATCAGTCATTAAATCGAGGAACCAAATGTTGCCCGGCTGTTGGGTTAACAGCGGTTGTAACTCATTACGGGCTTCATCGTATTTTTTTGCCTGGTACCATAAAATGGCCTGGCCGTATTTAGCGGCCAATTGCTCGCGCGTCGTCCCTTTACTCAGGGTTTCCAATAGATCGGGCGTCAGGCTATTTTCGGTCGAACCATACATGCCCAAAATACGAACTTTGGCGAACAAATAATCTTGCGACGAGGCAATCGGGTGCGGTTTCATCTGATTAGCCCGGTTACGCGCATCAGATAATCGGCTGTCGGGTAATGGGTGAGTCAAGAGCATTTCCGGTGGTTTGGATGCATATCGCGACTGATCGGCTAATTTTTGCAGGAAGTTCGGCATCGCTTGTGGATCAAACCCTGAACGTTGTAGCACTTGAATGCCAATTCGATCGGCTTCCTGTTCATTGCCTTGGGTAAAGCTGATAATCCCTTGCTGAGCACCGGCTAATGTACCGCTCAAGCCCGCCATGCCCGCCTGTGGGCTGGCCATTGTTAGCAGAATAGACCCTAGCACACCCACCCACGTCAGGGGGGCCATGCGCTGCTGTTCTTCCATTGCTCGCGCCAGATGGCGCTGAGTGACATGCGATATTTCATGGGCTAATACCGAGGCCAGTTCGCTCTCATTATCGGTATAGCGGAACAGGGCCGAGTGCAGCACCACATTGCCACCAAAGAATGCAAAGGCGTTTATCTGGTCGTTATTCACCAAGTAGAAATGAAATGGTGTACGCACCGAATAAGCATTGGCGACTAAGCGGTTACCCAGCGAATTGATATATTGTGTCAATAATGGGTCATAAATCAGCGGGGCACTGGCGCGCATCTGGCGGACATAAAAGTCCCCCATGGCTTTTTCCTGATCAATACTTAATGTTGCCCCCGCTGAAGTACCGATATCGGGCAGCAGGTCTTGGGTCTGTGTCTCAGCATTGACAGCTATAGGGTTGGTAAGCAGTAAGCTACTGAGCAATGTAGCTATCACCGTCTTACTTACCCGACCTGTTTTATTTAACTGACCTGTTTTATTTAACTGATATGTCATAAACGAGGTTGCCCCTACTGATGTAATGACAATTAGACTCCGAGATGTGTAAGAGTTCTTCTTCCTTGCACTGCTCTCCAGTACAATCATCACGAAAGCGAGTTATACCCGTCATCTTTCAAACAGCAGGTGTGTTGGCTGCGCTCAATCACCCGAATCACTTACTTGAGTAAGCTCATCGGGGCTCTTTTGCTTGCCGCCGTCCTGCATTTTGAAATCTATTGGGCATAGGATCACAAAAATAGTCTTAAATAGGTCAAAGGTTAAGCTCATCATCCCTAACTGAGACTCGCAACTATCTTAGTCAGCCTATAGGTATAAAGAAATAGTTATATAAAGGAATGGCGACTAAGGCAATGGCGATAAAGAAACCGCTGGCACGTATAACTGACCTGCGGGTTATGCCTCTTGATGGGGCTGTTTAAGGAATTCCCCAATCTGCGGGTTCCTCATGGTACTTAAGGAGCAATTTCGGATGCTAGAGCTGTTGTTACAATGGTATCGCCGTCGTTTTACCGACCCGCAGGTTATCGCTTTACTGGTTATTCTGTTGGCTGGGTTTTGTATTCTCTACTTCTTTAGCGGCATTTTGGCCCCGCTGTTGGCGGCGATTGTTCTGGCGTATTTGTTAGAGTGGCCGACGGCTCGGTTACAACGTATTGGTTGTTCGCGCCCGTGGGCGGCCAGTATTGTGTTAGTGGTATTCGGCGGTATTGCATTGTTGGCGGTGTTTGTTGTTGCTCCCACCGTCTGGCAGCAGGGCAATAATCTGATGTCAGATATGCCGAAAATGCTGAATAAATTCAATGCGTTTGCTCAAACATTGCCCTCGCGCTACCCCGCATTGGTGGATGCCGGTATTGTCGATATGATGGCGGAAAATCTGCGCAGCAAGCTCTCTGGTATGGGCGAGTCAGTGGTAAAAATCTCGCTGGCTTCATTAATCGGCTTACTGACATTGGCTATCTATTTGATTTTGGTGCCGCTGATGCTGTTTTTCCTGCTCAAAGATAAAGAGCAAATGCTGAATGCCGTGCGCCGTATTTTACCGCGTAACCGGGGTTTAGCGGGTCAGGTTTGGTTGGAAATGAACCAACAAATTACCAACTATATTCGCGGAAAAGTGCTGGAAATGGTGGTGGTCGGTATTGCCACCTATTTGGTGTTCTTCGTGCTGGGGATGAATTACGCTCTGTTGCTGTCGGTATTGGTCGGTTTTTCTGTTCTGATTCCGTATATTGGCGCGGTGATAGTGACCATTCCGGTGGTGTTAGTGGCGCTATTCCAATGGGGGATCGGGGCAGATTTCTGGACGCTTTTTGTCGCCTATTTGGTGGTGCAGGGGCTGGATGGCAACCTGTTGGTGCCGGTATTGTTCTCGGAAGCCGTGAATTTGCATCCGCTGGTCATTATCCTGTCAGTGATCATTTTTGGCGGAATGTGGGGCTTCTGGGGGGTGTTTTTTGCCATCCCGTTGGCCACACTGGTCAAAGCGGTTATTCATGCCTGGCCGGAGGAGTTTATCCCCGACGCAGATTAACTATCCCCTGTGCCCTTGATGCCGCAGCGGTGTTAGCTGCACTCACTCACCCGAATCACTGACCGGAGTCAGCTCATCGGGATGAGTTCGCTGGCTGCCTTGCTGCAACAGCAATGGCTTTGGGGATCATTCGATTTATTGCCAATAAAAAAGAGCGTTTGAGCGCTCTTTTTTGCAATTTATCGGTCAGGGCCGGTGTGTTATGACTCAAGCACTTTGGCGTAAATAGTCCAAAACGATATCGTGGTGATTGGTGGTTTTGAAGTTATCAAACACATGCTCAACCTTGCCATCAGTACCTATTAAGAAGCTAATGCGATGGATTCCGTCATAAGTTTTCCCCATAAAGCTTTTTTCGCCCCAGACACCAAATTGCTCTGCAACTTCATGATTTTCATCAGACAGCAAAGTGAAATTCAGCAGCTCTTTTTCGACGAAACGTGACAGCTTTTCAGGTTTATCGGTGCTAATGCCCAGCACTTCAACGCCTGCATTTTTCAATTCATCCATATTATCGCGCAGACCGCAGGCCTGAACAGTACAGCCAGGTGTCATGGCTTTCGGATAAAAATAGACCAAGACACGTTGTCCCTGGAAGTCGGCCAAACTAATTTGCTCGCCATCTTGGTCGAGCAAACTAAACTTCGGCGCAATATCACCGGCTTTCAATGGGCTCATTACTAACTCTCCATTCGTGAGTCATGCTGTGGATAGTTCACAACGCTAATACTGCCTTGTGCGTTGAGTTCTGTACATAGCTGATAAAAAGCGTTTTCGATTATCGAACTGTTTTGGCTGGCGGGGCTGTGGGCACTCACCTGGATATGCAATCGTGCAGGAATATCACCTTCAGCCGGTTGAGTCTTGGAAACCAGCTCCGCAATATTCATATTGTGACAATGGAACAGATTGGTAAACCGTTCAATAATATGGGGGGAATCATTTACTTCAACTTTAACCCATACGGTGTCTGGCATTGCTTTTTGATTTTGCGCATTGGTGCGTTTCATCACAATCAGCAAATCAAGCTCTGCGCCTTTTTGCGGCAAAGTCGATTCCAGTTGGGTAATGGCGTTCCAACTGCCCGAAAGCAGCATAATAAAGGTGAATTCCTCACCGAACATGGCCAGCCGGCTATCTTCAATATTACAACCGCAGCTGCTGACATGGCGGGTGATGGTATTCACTATTCCAGGGCGGTCAGCACCGAGTGCGGTAATGACCAGATAATGTTCAAGCTGCGGCAAAATCACTCTTCCTGTCATGCTCTTTGGGGTTACCATGGTAAACATAAAAAAAACCTGCTGCCAAGCGCTTACAACACAGTTGTTTACTTGCTTTTGGGTAGAGGTCAAAAGTACCATGAGGAACTTGTTTAAGGAGTGGGTGGGCAATGTTTATGGGAAGTCCAGAATTTACAGAAAATCGAATGTTTACAGGAAGCATAGTTGCACTGATAACGCCGATGGACGACAAAGGTGCTGTCGACCGCGCGAGCCTTAAAAAACTTATCGATTATCATGTGGCTAGTGGCACTGCGGCGATTGTTTCCGTCGGTACGACCGGCGAATCTGCAACACTGAATCATGATGAGCATGTCGATGTGGTCTTGCAGACACTCGAACTGGCCGATGGCCGCATTCCAATCATTGCCGGAACCGGCGCTAATGCCACCTCCGAAGCAATTTCTCTCACACAGCGGTTCAATAATACCGGTGTGGTGGGCTGCCTGACAGTAACGCCGTATTATAACCGCCCGATGCAGGAAGGGTTATATCAGCACTTCAAAGCGATTGCTGAAAGTACCGATTTGCCACAAATTCTTTATAATGTGCCATCGCGTACCGGTTGCGATATGTTACCGCCGACCATTGCCCGTTTAGCTAAGATTAAAAATATTGTTGCTGTTAAAGAAGCAACAGGGAACTTAAGTCGTGTAAGTCAGATCCAAGTGCTGGTTGATGATGAAGATTTCATCCTGCTCAGTGGTGACGATGCGAGCGGTTTAGACTTTATGCAACTGGGTGGCAAAGGGGTTATTTCGGTGACAGCAAACATTGCTGCGCGTGAAATGGTTGAGCTTTGCGCATTGGCTGCACAGGGTAACTTTGCAGAAGCACGCCGTTTGAATCAGCGCTTGATGCCATTGCATCAGCATTTATTTGTAGAAGCAAACCCAATTCCGGTGAAATGGGCCGCGAAGAGGCTGGGGTTAATGGCGAATGACACTCTGCGTCTGCCAATGACTCCACTGACTGACCCGGCTCAACGGGTTGTGGAAGACGCGCTAAAAAGCGCAGGTTTGCTGTAACTCTTAGGGAAATTTGATGGCAATAACATTGCAAAAGTCGACGGTGGTAACGGTTGTGGGGGTTTCGCTGGCGATGTTGCTGGCAGGCTGTACTACCGACCAACGCTACAAACGCCAGGTTAGCGGTGACGAGTCTTATCTTGAAGCTCCGGCGCTGAAGCCGCTGAACTCACCCGCTGGGATGATTCTGCCGGTGCAAAATGGTGATTTTGATATCCGTTCCGTCAACACTCAAGGCGCGGTGGGCAAACAGTTGGACATCCGTCCTCCGGTACAACCCTTGGCATTGTTAAGCGGCTCGCGCGCTGAAAATGCTAACGATACCAGCAAGCTATTGTTAGAAAATAGCCCGCAAAATCGTAATCTGTGGGCGCAGGTTACTCGCGTTCTACAAGATAAAAACTGGGCGATCGCCAGCCGTCAGGATGCCAGCCAAACGTTGACAACTGACTGGGTTAAATGGAATCGCGCAGATGAAGACGTCCAGTTTGAAGGCCGTTATCAGATAAGTGTGCAGGAGCAAGGTTATCAGTTAGCTCTGGTGGTGAAATCCCTTGAATTACAACAAGGTGGTAAACCGGTTACCAGTTATACCGAAATCCAGCGCTACAATGGCGCAATGCTGAATGCCATTATCGAAGGTTTGGATAAGGTGCGTTCTGATAGCGAAAGCAGCCAGGCGGCACGTAAAGTCGGCACCTTGGATGTTCAAAGTGGTAGCGATGATACTGGCTTACCGCAACTGATTGTTCGCGCACCTTATGCTGTGTTGTGGGAACGTCTGCCAGCTGCGCTTGAAAAAGTCGGTATGAAAGTGACTGACCGCAGCCGTCCACTGGGTACAATTAATGTGACCAGTAAATCCATGAGTAGCAGTAGCTGGGATGCGTTGGGTGCCAAAGACCCAGAATTGCCAACAGGTGATTATAAACTGCAAGTCGGTGACCTCGATAACCGCAGCAGCTTACAATTCATCGGCCCTAAAGGGCAGCCTCTGACTCAGTCGCAGAATGATGCACTGGTGGCAGTGTTCCAGGCGGCGCTTAGCCAGACAAGTGCTACAAGTACCAATTAAAACCAAAGGGGCCTCGGCCCCTTTAAACCTGTCATACTTCAAGCTGCATGTGCGTTGGCTACGTTCAATTACCCGAATCACTTACTACAGTAAGCTCATAGGGATTATCTCACTTGCCGCCTTTCTGCAACTCGAATTATTTAGGGTTTATTCATTTTATGGCGAGTTACACTTTCACATTACTGGAGTAATAAGATGCAAAAGCTAGCTGAGTTGTATCGTGGCAAGGCGAAAACCGTCTATACCACCGAAAACCCTGATCTGTTGGTATTGGAGTTCCGTAATGATACGTCAGCACTGGATGGTCAGCGCATTGAGCAGTTCGATCGTAAGGGCATGGTAAACAACAAATTTAACCATTTCATTATGGCTAAATTGGAAGCAGCAGGGATTCCCACCCAGATGGAAAGATTGCTGTCAGATACCGAAGTGCTGGTGAAAAAACTGGAAATGATCCCTGTCGAGTGTGTTATCCGTAACCGTGCCGCAGGTTCTTTGGTCAAACGTCTGGGCATCGAAGAAGGTCTGGAACTGAATCCACCGCTGTTTGACTTGTTCTTGAAAAATGACGCCATGCATGACCCGATGGTCAATGAGTCTTACTGCAAAACATTCGGTTGGGCGACAGAAGCACAACTGGCGCGGATGAAAGAACTAAGCTATTTGGCCAATGACGTACTGAGCAAGCTGTTTGATGATGCGGGTTTAATCTTGGTGGATTTCAAATTGGAGTTCGGCCTGTTCAATGGTGAAGTGGTGTTGGGCGATGAGTTTTCTCCTGATGGCAGCCGTTTGTGGGATAAGAAAACCCTGAATAAAATGGATAAAGACCGCTATCGCCAAAGTTTGGGTGGTTTGATTGAAGCCTACGAAGAAGTTGCGCACCGTATCGGCGTAAAATTAGACTAACTGCGCAATCGATTACGTTGTCTCTGACATAATCGTTTTATACCTTAAATAATTCGAGTTGCAGGACGGCGGCAATTGAGAGACAAATCGGTCGGGAACCGATTTGAACCGCATTTATGCTAGCCCGCAGGGTGAGCCTCAAGGATGAGGCTCATTGATCTCGATGTGTTGACACCAGTCAATGATTCGGGTGAGCGAGAGCAGCCAACGCACATGCAGCTTGAAGTCTGACGGGTATAGGGGGAGATAACCTCTATATCCCCCTATTATTCTTATTTCCCCGCGGTATTAATCATTTGTTCTTTTAATGGTATTTGCCTTACAGATTTCCTACGATAATACATAAGGAATATCTCTGGGAGTAAAGCTATGCGTTGGCAAGGTCGTCGTGAAAGTGACAATGTAGAAGACCGGCGGGGTGATTCTTCTGGCGGCGGCGGTGGTTTTCGGCCACCCATTGGCGGTAAAGGTGGCCTTGTCATCCTGATTGTCGTGCTGGTGGCAGGCTACTACGGGGTTGATTTGACGCCGCTGCTAAACGGCAGTGATCCTATGTCTCAAACCCAAACTCAACCTCGCTCGCAAAGCGCTGTTAGCGCCAAAGATGATCAATATGCCAAGTTTACCTCCGTAGTCCTGGCTGATACCGAAGATACCTGGAAACCTATTTTTCAACAGATGGGCCGCAGCTACCAAGAACCTAAATTGGTGATGTACCGTGGGGCAACACGCACCGGTTGTGGTACCGGTCAGTCGGTGATGGGGCCATTTTATTGCCCGGCAGACAGCACGGTTTATATCGATTTATCTTTCTATGAAGATATGAAAAACAAACTGGGTGCGGGCGGTGACTTTGCCCAAGCCTATGTGATTGCGCATGAAGTTGGGCATCATGTGCAACATTTGATGGGCATTGACACGAAAGTGCGGCAACAGCAGCAGGGGGCCTCGGAAGCAGAAGCCAATCGCCTTTCAGTCAAAATGGAATTGCAAGCAGATTGCTTTGCTGGCGTGTGGGGCAAAGCGATGGAAAAGCAAAATGTATTGGAAATCGGTGACTTACAAGAAGCGTTGAATGCCGCGCAGGCCATTGGTGATGACAGATTACAGCAACAACGCCAAGGGCGGGTGGTGCCGGATAGCTTCACTCATGGTACTTCCGCACAACGTTATACCTGGTTTAAACGGGGTTTTGACAGTGGCGACCCTAATAGCTGCAACACCTTTGCCGCTCGCTAATAGCGCTAGAACCTCACGTAAGCAGAGACTATCATACGATGACTTTTTACCGGCGCACTTGTCGCCGGTATTTCATTGCAAGGCAGGGATAGGCATGGCCGCTCTTGATCCAACTTTATTAATCCTCTTAGTGCTGGCTGCACTCGGCATTATCAGCCACAACATGACTGTCACACTCGCTATTTTGACATTAATCGCGGTGCGTATTACTCCGCTGAATCAGTTTTTCCCGTGGATAGAAAAATACGGTTTAACCATCGGTATATTGATTCTCACTATTGGTGTTATGACGCCGATTGCCAGTGGGAAAATCAGTGCCAGTGAAGTGCTGCACTCCTTTGTCCAGTGGAAATCTATTTTAGCTATTGTGGTCGGGGTAGCTGTTTCCTGGCTCGGTGGTCGGGGTGTTTCACTAATGACTCATCAACCCTCAGTAGTGGCGGGGTTATTGGTCGGAACCGTGCTGGGTGTGGCCCTGTTCCGCGGCGTACCGGTCGGGCCATTGATTGCCGCCGGATTGCTTTCATTGGTTATCGGTAAATCCTGAGGTGATCAACAGTATTACCGCCAGCCAGACGCTAATGGCGCAGCAGGGGCATCGGCGCTTACTGGTGCTCAGTGGCAGTGCTGATTGGGCGCGGCAGCAGGCGATAAATCTATCCGAACAATTGCCTGGCGATTGGCTATGGGTCGGCGAGCACCCGCCCCCCCATATCCATGGCATTCGGCCTACTGCGGCCAAAACTTTGCTGGGGCAGGAGGGGTTACATGGCGTGTTTGATGCCTGCGATGGCCTGAATACAGAAGCGCTGGCGGTATTGGCAGGGACATTGCGAGCTGGCAGTTGGTTGGTGATGTTGGTGCCTGAGTGGGGCAGTTGGCCACAGTTACCCGATGCCGACAGCTTGCGTTGGAGTGAGCAGAGTGCCCCAATCACCACGCCGAATTTTATCCGCCATCTACAGCGCCAACTTCTAGCCTCTCCCGATGTCGTTTTGTGGCGGCAGGGGCAGTTGCCGTTAGAACGGCCGTTTTATATTCGGCCATATTGGCAGCAACCTGACGGCATGCCCACAGCCGAGCAGCAGAATATTCTGCTGCGCTTGATGCAGACCAGACAAGGTGTTTGGGTACTGACGGCGGCTCGTGGGCGCGGTAAGTCGACATTGGCCGGTATGCTGGTGGCGCAGTGGCCGGGTAAGTGTTGGGTCACCGGGCCGGGCAAGGCGGCAACTCAGGTATTAAGCCAGCGAGCCGGGGAGCGCGCGCGTTTTTGGGCGCCAGATGCGCTACTGGATTTCTGTCAGCGCCATGATGTCAGTGATGTCGACTGGCTATTGATTGATGAGGCCGCAGCTATCCCCACCGCGCTACTGTCGGCGCTGTTGGCCTACTTCCCACGGGCATTATTAACCACCACCGTGCAAGGCTATGAAGGCACAGGGCGTGGATTTTTATTGAAGTTCTGCTCGACCCTAAGTGATTGGCATCACTTAACATTGACCAACCCGATCCGCTGGGCCAGCGATGACCCACTGGAGCAGATTATCGACGACATCATGCTGTTTAATGATGACTGGGTGATTGATACATTGTCGCCGACAGTGTCTACCAGCGCACAGGTCGAGATCTCCGCTTGTAAACAGTCTGATTGGCTGAGTAATCCCGAGCTATTGCGCCGCTTTTACGGTTTGCTTTCCAGCGCCCATTACCGTACCACACCGCTGGATTTACGGCGTTTGATGGACGCGCCGGGTATGCATTTTTCTGCCGCCAAGATGGCGGATTCAGTGATAGGCGCTTTGTGGCTGGTGGATGAAGGCGGGCTGGATAGCCGATTAGCACACGATGTTTGGGCGGGCAGGCGGCGGCCAAAGGGCAGTTTGGTGGCTCAATCGCTGGCTGCTCACAGCGGGCAATGGCAAGCTCCGACCTTATTATCCCGACGAATTAGTCGGGTCGCTGTTGCCCCATCCTGGCGACAACAAGGGATGGCTCGACAGATGATTGCTGCCGAACAAGCTCGTGCGCAGCAGGAAGGGCTGGATTTTCTTTCGGTCAGTTTTGGCTATACCACAGGATTAGCCTGTTTTTGGCGTGCCTGCGGCTTTCAACTGGTGCGCATGGGCAGCCACAAAGAGGCGAGTAGCGGTTGTTACGCGGCCATGGCGGTGTTACCCCTGAGTTCGGCGGGGCAACGGCTCACTGAGGCCGCGCGGCAGCAATTAGTGCGTGATTGGTATTGGTTGCAGCAATGGATTGGTCTGGAAACGCCAGTGTCTTTACCCCAGCCTGAACAACCTGATCTCACCTTAAATGATGATGATTGGCGTGAGCTTGCGGGATTTGCTTTTGCTTTTCGTCCGTTAGAGGCGAGCCTGCCCGCGTTACAGCGCTTGCTATTAAGGAGCAAATTACCTCTTCCAGCCTTGCAGCAATACTTGCAGCAAGGGCATGCGGCAGCGGAAATTGTTCATCATCAGGGGCTTTCAGGACGCAAAGCATTGATTGCCAAGTGGCGGCAGGAGGCCGCCGAGGGGATGGCGGCGATTGATATTGATAAAATGACGGAGTTCAGCCGGTTCCTGTCATGAATGAGTCATTAATGGGCGCGGGTAGAATTGCGCCAATGAATATGTGCGTGGAGCAGCGTTGCCATTGATGATTGGTCACGATCATTTAGTCGGGAAAGTAACCGGGCGACAATATGTTCAGTCAACACATCAATCTGAACTTCAGCGGTGGTTAATGAGGGTAAATAACCTTCGGCATCCGCCAGCCCATCGAAGCCGGTCACCGCAATATCGCGCCCCGGCTTCCGTCCCATATAATGAATAGCGTTTATTGCCCCAAACGCCACTACATCCTGATAGCACACCAGCGCGGTTATCTGCGGCGCTATATCCAGTATTTTGGCTGTCGCCTTAGCCCCGGCACTCATACTCGACGCACAATCAAGGATATGTTCTTCAGCATAATGCAGGCCCGCATCATCATGGGCATCTTTCCAGCCTTGTATGCGCTGACGCCGTAAACGAGACTCTAGACTGCCGCCAATAAATCCCAAATGTTTATGCCCATCAGAGATCAATCGACGGGTGATATCATAAGCGGCTTGATAATTATTAATACCAATAAAATCAATGTCGGCGGAGGCCACTGGGCGCAAAAAGGTAATGGTGGGGCTGAGAGCATTCCAGGCCTGCAAATGCTCTGAGGTCGTATCCCAAGTGGGGCATAACAAGATAGCCAGCGCATTATGGCGTTGCATCAATTGCAGATAACTTTGCTGGCTGTCCAGATTTTCATCTGAACAGGCCAGAATAGTCGCAAAGCCATGATCCGTCAGTTTACGATTGATTTTAGCAATCAGCTCGGTGTAGTAAGGGTTACTCAGATCATGAATCACCAGACCGACAATGTTGGAGCGGTTACTGCGTAATGTTGCTGCATTCTCATTGTAAGTATAGTTAAGTGCCGTAATGGCATCTAACACGCGCTGACGGGTTTTGGCAGAGACTTTGCCAGGCCGATTGCCCAACACATTTGAGACAGTGGCGGACGAAACCTTGGCCAAAGCCGCGACATCAGAAACCGTTGCACGTTTTATCATCTAAAATACCTTGTTAAAAAATGCCGATAAAAGCACCCACGCCAGAAATCAAAAGAGTTACAAGCATGGTTTTAACCACCGACAGCTTGAACTTAGTTAACAGCAACCAGACACCCAAAACAGCTAATAGCGGTAATAAATTAGGGAAAATACCGTCAAGGATCTTTTGGGCATCAATATTAACACCGCCAGAGGTGAATTTAAGCGGTGTCGACAGATTAATGTAGGAAGAGGCGATCCCGCCAATCACTGTGACACCAATTATCGACATGCATTCGCGTATTTTATTTGCATTTTCGCTGACAAAATAATCTACCGATTTGACCCCTAGCCGATAACCTGAGTGGAAAGCGCGGTAGCTTAATGAAATAATTAACACGTTGAAAACAATAATATAAAAGAGTGGGCCAAGCATCGAACCGCCGTAAGACAGAGAAATGGCAATACTCAGCAATATAGGAATTAATGTTCCCTGAATCGAGGAGTCACCAATACCAGCAATCGGCCCCATTAAGGAGTTTTTAATAGTTTGGATAGAGTTGGCATCGACTGGTTCACCATTAGCTCGCTGTTCTTCCATACCGACGACAATACCTGTCACGATCGCGCCTAATTGGGGTTCGGTATTAAAATAGGCGGTATGAGGTTTTAATACTTCAACCTGTTTGGCGATGTCGCCGGGATACATTTTTTCTACAGCGGGCATTAATGCTTTAACAAAACCATGCCCTTCCATGCGGTCATAAGATGCCACTGTAATATTATGCATTGCCCAATTAAGCCAGCACCGATTAAGTGTCGATTTATCCAGTTTTATAGCTGTGGACGGAATGCTGGGCAGAGCTTGGTTATTCTCTGATAAAGTTTCATGGCTCATTAGAATTCATCCTCATCAGTATTGGCATTATTAGCGGCTGCTTTGCCCGGTTTATATTTATAGTGAATAAGTGCCAGCAAGAAGCTAATGATCACCAAGGCAATCATATTCACTTTCATAAAGACAACGCACACAAAGCCAAAGAGAAAATAAATCAGCATCGATTTTTCAACAATCGCCTGGCGCATCAACATGGCAATGCCCACCGCCGGTAATACACCGCCAAATACACTTACAACGTGCATCACAGTCACTGGCATAGCATTAACCAGCGCCTCGATATATTGTGGGCCATAAAGACAGGCGACAAATACCGGGACGAAACGCACAATAAAATTACTCAGTTGCGGGATCCAAATAACATTGCGCTCCCACTTGCGTTTATTCCCTTCGGCTAATGCTTTATCCGCCCGGGTATTCCAAATTACGTTCGACAGCATGGTGAAATTGAAAATAATTGTCCCGGCTACGCCAATAGTGGCCGCTAATGTTACCGCGACTTTAGCATCCTGCCCGGAAATAATGGCCAGCGGTAGAGCGAGCCAGGAGACAAAGTTAAGATCCTGCGGCATGGCATTACCGGGGGATACAAAAGCGATGTAAACCGTTTGTACTGCGACCCCAACAATAATGGCATGCTCAACATCGCCGATAATCAGCCCGGTAATAAAAGCGGCGACCAAAGGGCGTGATAATGTGTACCAGCCACCGGTTAAACCGATTAACCAAGGGGTCGTTAACGCCCCGAGATAACAGAACAGACCAATTAATGCTGCCTGAAAAAGAGTTATTTCAATCATATGGTTATCTCAACTTTGACGTTATCCGGGTAATTTGGCTGCTACTGAATCCCAGCTTACCGCGGTGGTATCGGGCAGTAAGCGGAACTCGACGGAAAAACCTAATTCTTTGAGTTGACGAAACGCCGGGATCTCTTCCGGTACAATTCCTTGCCCCTTATTCACTTGAATTGCATCATTACGTTTGGATAACGGGCCAACATTGACACGTTTATGTACGGCGATTAATTGCGGCACTTTTTCGGCTAATTTCACCAATGCCGAAGCGCTACGGACAATCAGGTAATATTTTTTCTGAGATTCAATCACCTTATCCAATTTTTCTGTTGCGGTATCAATACTAAATACCCAGGTTTTAATCGAGGGCAGAATAGATAACAGAACTTTTTTCTGGATTTCATTATTGGCGGCGTCATCATCGACCACTATGATGCCATCACAAGGACTGGAACCAATCCAGCAAGCGGCCATCTGACCATGTATTAAACGATCATCAATGCGTAAAAAAGAGATAGCCATAATTAAAAATCCTCCTCTGCGGCATCAATCGCAATAAAGCGATTAATTGCTTCCCGACCCGTTTCAATCACCAGTTCAGTTAGCTCAGATAGCGGCAGGTCAGCTTGATCCAAGGCAGTTAATACCATAGGAAAATTTGTACCTGATAATACGTCAATATCATTATTTGCCAGCGCAATCTGCACACTCACGTTATAGGGGGTACCCGCGGGCATATCCGTTAAAATAAGAATGCCGCCAGCCGAGTGTTCGCGTATTTCATTTACTAATTGCGTGAGCTGGGCCTGAAAGTGATTAATCCCATCATCATGTGTTAGCGATAACACATGAAAGTGATTATTTTCCCCCAGAACCATCTCGACGCTGTCTTTCATCCCCGTTGCTGCCAATCCGTGGGCAGCAAAAATGATGTTGATCATGATGCTTCCTCTAGTTTTTTTATAATTAAGGTATTTTCGATGGTGTTGAGTGCTTGCTGTCGTGCCTGGCTGGGATTTTCTTGTTGCATGGCCCAGCCATTGATTAGTGCATTTACAAATGGGATAGCGCGGTCAATATTGATATCCCGACGTGCCAGTTCAATCAGGGGATAAATAAAACGTTCCCCGGCGGTTATTTTGGCCAAAAAATTACGGGCAACGGTATCAAGAGGGCGCTTAATGGCCGTGTTAGCCAAACGCTGACGATGCCGCTGCTCCATGGTATCCAGATGTTGTGGGCTCAAATGACAGACCTGCTGCAAATAGATTTTCATCACCTGCATATAGTCGTCGATCAGGTGATTAATGCGCTGATCGGCGGCTGCCTGATAAAGAAATTCCAGCCCCATCGCGCGGCCGATAAAACTGATGCCGTCGGCGTAAGTATTGACCAGAATACGTTTTTCCTGAAAGCGTGCTGCGATGTTCTCTGTAATCTCAAATTTGTCGGGGATAATCGCATTTTCCAGCGCCTGGACACAGATGGAACCATAGGACTCCGCTTCAATTTCCAGCGTTTGCGGCCAGTGGGAAGAACAAATTCGGTCAACCATACAATCTGGCAATGACCAGTGTTGGTCATCAACGCCGGCCTCTTGCAACAGAGAAGCAAAGAAAGCGCCGCTTTGTTCAATGTTTTCACAGCAAATCACGGTTTTGGGTGCACAGTTTTTCAGTGCCGACGCCACATGATGCAAATTCTCTTTGCGCACCGAGGTGGTAATAACAGTCGCTTGCGCCAGCCATTCCTGAAGTTGTGGATCTGCTGGATGTAAGGCCGCCGCCAACGGAATGTGTTGTTGTTCATCAATATCCGTCAGCAGAATGTCATAGCCGCGTGCACTCTGGAGGCGGTCAATTAATTGTAGGTCGGCATCAACGGTGACAACGTCATAACCGCTGGCAACCAAAAAAGGGATCGTTAGCCCTCGCCCTAATGCGCCTGCTCCAAAATGTATGGCTATCGATTTCATTTTTACTCTCCAATAAATCCTTAACGATAAGTTATTCGATTTACCTATTTTAAGTCTCTCTGTTTTGATTAAAAATTAGACTTCAATCACATTTTTAGCAACGTAAATAGTATGATTAATTAACATTTCCTTTTAAATCAATCTTGTTTGTAGATTGCAGCTAATTTTCCACTTGAAAATCAGTTTGGTTCTAAATACTCTCATTACAAATATTAAGTTAATCGTTTAACTTCGAGGGGAACCCTATGTCTTATTTAAATCATCCAGCTAATTACGATAAATTTCCTGCCATTTCGGTGCCAACAGCTGCAAATCCAGCGGTCATAGGTTGGCAGGCTATTGCGGAGAAAATCAGTGAGTTACTAGCGACTCGCGATGGGGTTACTGTCGCCATTGATTGTTATCCCGGTGTGGATATACAGAGCATCAAGCAACATTTGAGTCTTTATAGTGGATTTGATCAGGCTCAATGGCGAGAGATGGACGATTGTTATCTCAGCGGTCAAGCTTTGGATATTCGTTTGACGGATACGCTGACGGACGATCGGGTTTTTGGTGTGATGAGTTGCGCTAATCTGGCTGATTATTTATTACCTGAAAAGATAAAGTCACTTCAGACCGCCTGTGAGAATCAGGGTGAAATTAACGTAATTATCGGTACCGGTGCCGCACTGGCCGGGGTTCATGATGTGCTGGTCTATATTGATTATCCGCGTTGGCAACGTCAGTTAGACTGGCGCGCGGGTGGGAGTAATTGGCTCACTCATAACCCTGATGAAGACGTATTAAGAAAATATAAGCGCGGTTTCTTCTGGGAGTGGCGAATTGCTGACCGTCACAAACGTGAACTGTTCCAATCGTTTGATTTTTATCTTGATTCACTGGCAGAACCCGCAGTTATGATTGATCAGGCGGCATTCCAGGTTGGGGTAGAGGCCTGTCTGGCTGCCCCTTTCCGCCTGAATCCATTCTTTGACCCCGGGGTCTGGGGCGGAAAATGGATGGAAGAGGTTTGCCAACTGCCACCGAGTGAGAAAAATTACGCCTGGTGTTTCGATGGGGTGCCGGAAGAGAACAGTGTGACGCTAAATTATGGCGGCAGCCGTATTACTATGCCCGCCATTAATCTGGTGTTGGCTCGCCCGCGTCAACTGCTCGGTGCGCAAAACTACGCCCGCTTTGGCGCGGAGTTCCCCATTCGTTTTGATTTTCTCGACACCATGGAAGGCGGCAATCTCAGCTTACAAGTTCACCCTCTCACCGACCATATTCAGCAGCAGTTTGGTATGCATTACACCCAAGATGAAAGTTATTACATTTTGGATGCCAGAGCAGGGGCTAATGTTTACCTCGGATTAAAAACCGGTGTTCAACCTGAGGAGTTGATCAGCGCGATTGAACAGGCACAGCATACCGGACATCTTGATGACGAGAAGTTCGTGAATAGTTTTCCCGTTAAAAAACATGACCATGTATTGATCCCCTCCGGCACGGTGCACTGTTCTGGCAGTAACGCCATGATTCTGGAGATATCGGCGACTCCGTATATTTTTACCTTCAAACTGTGGGATTGGGGCCGTCTGGGGTTGGATAACCGCCCACGACCGGTGCATATCGAGCATGGTCGCAAAGTGATACAAGCTGAGCGGGATACCGCATGGTGCCGTGAGAATTTGCTCGATCAGGTTGAAATAAAAGAGGAAAACGCCGATTACACCCGTGAGCGCACCGGTTTACATGCGCTAGAGTTTATCGATACCCACCGTTATTGGGTACGTTCTGCCGTAACCATTGCCACTCACGACGGTTTCCAGATGTTGAACCTGATTGAAGGACAGAAAGCCATTATTGATAGCCCGGATGGTGCCTTTGCCCCCTATACCCTTCATTATGCTGAAACTTTGGTGATTCCTGCATCGGTCACTCAATACCGCGTCACTGCCTGTCAGGGTGAACAGATCGGCATTATTGTGGCCAATGTGCGCCAACCGGGAGCACAATAATGCTAAATGCAGCGCAAAAATTCAGTCAGTGGATGCGGGCAGAAGCATTGCCACGGTTCTTACATGAGGGCATGGCGGATAACCGTTTTGCCGAATCCTTACCCGCAGGATCATCAGTGATACGCAGCCGGGTACAAACCCGGCAGTTGTATGTGTTTGCCCATGCAACCAGAACCGGTTGGATTGACGGGCGTGAGCAGGTGCTAACCGCCGCGCTGAAAGGACTCACCGATTTTCAGCAGCCGGGCGGTGCATTGTGTTTTGCGTTAGGGGCGGTTGAGGGCGCTGATGACATTAACGCCTATGAACAAGCATTTGCGTTACTGGCTTACAGCGAAATTTATCAGCTCACCGGTGACACCGCGTTTCTTCGGCGTGCAACAGCACTCCATGACTGGATGAAAGTGCATCTGGCATTGGAAGAGGGCGGTTACGCGGTGAATACCCGCAAGCCCGCGTGGTTAAGCCAAAACCCCAATATGCATCTGTTTGAAGCTTGCCTCAACTGGTGGCACGCAACTGGCGATGCCCGCTGGGAGCAAGAATGTCACGATTTATTCGGTTTATTTACCCAACATTTATTTAATCAGCAACAGCGGTGTCTGGTGGAGTTTTTTGCTCGCGGTTGGCAGCCCACTTTGGCCGTCTCGCAGCAAGTCGACCCCGGCCATCATCACGAATGGACATGGTTACTGTATGAATATCAAAAGCTTTCGGGCATAGATACCCATGAATTACGGCAGGAATTGCAGCTTTTCGCCCAGACTTATGGTGAAAACCCTGCCACGGGCGCGGTCATGAATGAAGTAATTTGGCACGGGCAGCCATTACGTGCCGCTAGCCGCTTATGGTGTCAGACTGAGCGAATTAAGGCTGATGTGGTGAATTATCGCCACTCTCCTGAGCAAAACCCAGACACTATTATTAGCCGCCATGTGGATAATATGTTTGCCGCTTTTATCGAGGGGGAGGACTCTGGGCTGTATTGTGATGAAATTGATGCCGCGGGCCAGCGCTTGGGCGGTGCTTCGCCGGCCTCGACACTTTATCATCTGTATGTAGCTTGTCGGCAACTGGACGAATTGGCCAGCCAGCGGGGTTAATTTTGCTCTCAATGACCGATAACAAATTGTTTGATTAAAAATAGTTTGATAACAAAACAGGGCCAGGTTTACTCCGGCCCGCCTTGATGGCATGGCCTCCAAAGAGTGGGATGAACAGTGCCACTCTTTCAATTATCCGCACCAACTCCATCAATAAAACCCAATATCCTTTTCAAACCAGCGGCCTATAGTTAACCATATCAATATTTGGATACTAAAGGCTCCTCTATGAATGAAAAACACATTGTGGTGCAGCAACCGGCGCAGCCAGAGCAATTAATTTTGTTATTTCATGGTGTTGGCGACAGTGCTGCCGGGATGGCACCGGTCGGCAGCCATTTTGCGCAAGCTTTTCCTCAGGCGCAGGTGATCAGTATTAATGGGCCTTTTGCCAGCAGCATGGGCGGTGGGCGGCAGTGGTTTTCTGTGCAGGGGATCACCGAGCAGGGGCGGCAAGGGCGTATTGATGAAGTGATGCCCGAATTTATTGCCACTGTGCGCTATTGGCAGCAACAAAGCGGTCTTGGTGCACGGCAAACCACACTGGTGGGGTTCTCGCAGGGCACGATTATGTCATTGGAAGGGGTGAAAGCTCAGCCGCAGTTAGCTGGGCAGGTCATCGGGTTCAGTGGGCGTTTCGCCACCTTGCCACAGCAAGCTATTGTTGACGTGGCCATTCATCTGATTCATGGGGAACAGGATGGCGTTATTCCGGTAGAACAGGCCAACGCCGCCGCGCAGTGCTTAACGGCATTGGGGGCTGCTGTGACATTGGATCTGGATGCCAATACCGGACATGGCATTAATCAGCCAATGCTGGCGCGGGCTATTGCTCATTTGCGTCAGGATCTTGCGGGAAATTAAACCAGGGGGAGCGCTGCCCCCACCCATTTATTTTTTCTTATCTTTATCCGGCCAGTCGTCGTCATCCCACTGCGCATTATTGTCGCGGTGGGGAGGGATCTCCGGCTTATTGCTCAAAAACTTCTTATGATCAAGACGGCGTAACTCTTTGATGCCATTTAAGATCATGCCGACAAGTATGATAAGAACCACCCACCAGTAATCAGCTAGCCAATGCATGTTAAGTTCCTTTACCCGCCATGTATCAAGCCTCTGTCGCTTGAAACTCATTGGGTATAGTTATAAATCGTGAAAAAATCATGGGTAAATGGCTGGAAAGCCACTCACTACCCGCCACATCTTGTGATTGCCAAGCTTCCAGCAGGATTGCTGGTGTCAGTAAATGCTGCGCCGTTACCGCCAGAGGGTGGTAACTTAGGTGCCAAGGCTCTGCGGCAACACCGCCGGTGTCTGTGCTAAAAGGTCGGTAAAAACCAAATTCAGCCATGTGCGCATCAAGCCATTGAGTTAGCTGATAAAAATACCCACCCGCTTGATACTCCCACGGCTCCAGTTGCAGTTTTTCCCCCATGGGTAACAGTGATGGATCGTAAATATCTAAATCACTGCCCCAATGGTGGCGGCTGGCCCCTGGGAGAGCAGACCAGTGTAAAATAGCTTCGCAACGGGCGGCGGCATCAAGCCGAGAAATGTCTATCGGCTGGCTGTCTTTATCTAATACTGGCCGCTCGCCGCGAAATTTACCATTCCAGATAGCCAATTGGCGGTCAAAATCGCGAAAAGTGCTGGCTGGCTGTAAATCCAAACCCGCCACTTTAGCCGCCTGTTGCATGGCCCGAAAGGCATCAACAGCCGCTGGCTGCAAGCGGTGATTGCCCGTTAACACCACTAAATGCTCCGTTGAGCGCCCGGTAAGCATCTGTGGTGTCAATGTATTGGCTGTCATGCGATGAGTTGCTCCATGATTCTCTGATACATCCGGCTCAGCAGTTGTAAATCAGCGGCGTGAACGCATTCATTCACTTTATGGATTGTGGCATTGACCGGCCCCAGCTCAACCACCTGCGCGCCCATTAAAGCAATAAAACGACCATCAGAGGTGCCACCGGTGGTCAACAGCTGTGGTGTGATTTCAGTATAATGCTCGATGGCGTTGACCACAGCATCCACCAGTGCGCCACGGGGCGTCAGGAATGGTTGGCCGGAGAGCACCCATTCGAGGGTGTAATTGAGTTGATGGCGGTCTAGCAAAGCTTCAACCCGCTGCTTAATTATGCTATCAGTCAGTTCAGTACTGAAGCGGAAGTTAAACTGCACATAGAACTCACCGGGGATCACATTATTGCTGCCCGTTCCGGCATGCAAATTGGCTATTTGCATACTGGTGGCTGGGAAAAACTCATTGCCTTCATCCCATTGCGTGGCAACCAGTTCATTCAGGGCGGGCATCGCGCGGTGAACTGGGTTATCAGCCAGATGAGGATAAGCCACGTGCCCTTGAACACCGTGGATATGCAAGTTGGCGGTGATCGAGCCGCGGCGGCCATTTTTCACCACATCTCCGACGTGGTCGGTGCTGGAGGGTTCACCCACCAGACAATAATCCAGCCGTTCATGACGCGCCATTAGAGCATTAACCACTTTAACTGTGCCATTAATGGCTTTGGCTTCTTCATCGGAGGTAATCATAAAAGCCAACCGGCCTTGATGATTCGGATGTGCGGCAACAAAGCGCTCGGCCGCAACCACCATGGCCGCCAGCGAACCTTTCATGTCGGCAGCACCCGGCCATACAGCATGCCGTCGCGAATGGTCGGTTCAAACGGCGGGCTGCTCCAGTGGCTTTCATCACCGGTAGGAACCACATCGGTATGGCCGGCAAACGCCAGTGTTTTACCTTCGCCACGCCAGGCCCAGAAATTAAGGGTATCGCCAAAATTCATCGGCTCAACAGTAAAGCCGATAGCCTCTAAGCGCTGAATCATGATCTCCTGGCAGCCCGCATCATTTGGGCTGAGCGACGGGCGTTTAATCAATTGTTGGGCCAGGTCGATTACCGGACAGATCATGTTATTGCACCTCAATATCGTTTTGGTTATGGGTCATATTTTGTTGCCCCCGATGTTGCTGAATAAATCGTTGGTAACTTTCTATTTTGAAGCCCAATAGCATCTCGCCATTGGCGGCTTCCAGCAGCGGGCGTTTGATGATAGCGGGCTGTTCCAGCATCAGTAATTTGGCCGATTGCGCATCAGTGATGGCATCGCGCTGCGCCTGCGGCAGTTTGCGCCAGGTGGTACCGCGGGTGTTTAGCAACGGCTCCCAACCGAGTTTATCGATAAAACCTTGCAACTGCTCGTCACTCAATCCATCCGCGCGATAATCGTGAAACTGATAGGGAATACCTTGCTCTTCCAGCCAGCGACGGGCCTTTTTTATGGTGTCACAATTTTTGATACCATATACTTTATACAAACTTTTTTGAGCATCATCGAACATGAAAAAAATGTTACCTATATGTGCGTGTTAGTTCAGAACAACAACTATCTGGTGATGGTTTAGATCGCCAAGAATCAATGTTGACTCGATACTTCGATGATAACGCAAGTTGCTACGACTTTGATCCCATTATGAATTAATCGTGGATCCTGGGGTAAGTGCTTAATTGGGAGGGGAGAGGATCGGGGAAGGCTAGAGTTATATACCCAAAAAAATTAAATCTTCCCTTAATCCAAATATTATTACACTCATCAACACGAAAGGACTAAAATCGGCCCATGGAGATGTTATATAAAACAAGGAATAAAGTTTAATGTCAGTTGGCTACTGGATAGTTAAAGGTGACAAAACCAGCTGTGGCGGATAGTACATGAGGGGATGGCAGAGAGGACATTTGCTAATAACCCGGTCGCTGTGAATGGCAGTAAAGTCTCGTGCGGGGAAACACCCCGGCAGCTTACAGCGTGGGTGGAGGGCATCCGGGCGAGATAGTACATGGCATTATGTCGCCAGTACGCTATATAGCCGTTCAACCTGCCGTGCAAAGCTTTTTTTATTCCCTCACAAACATGGGCGTCTCATGGCCCTTATCAAGGAGGGCAACAAGTCGCCACTTCTCGCTCAGTGGTAGAGTCGCCGGTAACTGAGCCACAGCAATTCGCCCAGTCAGCCAAAAAAAGCCAATCTACCGCCGTATCTTACTGGCGACAAGCCCCCCTCCGAATTTGTACCTGATTATCCAGTACTGCGTAATACAAGGGATTTGCCCGATTTAAAAGTCCGTGATTTATTACGCAACAATAACCAAGACATTATGTTCCTGACGGCAGAAGAAGCCTATGAAGTACTAGCCGATTGGGGAACATATCAAAAGGTTGGGTTGATATTACCCAAAGCCCATTAGGTGAGGTTGTCGTAAACTACGGAACAAATATCAAGGATGTGGTCACGACATCAAAACTTATTGTTGATCTCGGTGGTTTGGGTATTCAGGCGACAATGTATATCAATCATAAAGGCACTGAGTTAATTAAATTAACCGGATATCCAGGAATCCGTAAAGTACTTAATGCTCCGGTATTCGCAGCTAAAAATCCCAAGGTTGTTGATTTAGGCATTGGTAAATATGGTTTGAATAATTCAATTGTACAGGGAGCCCGATTAACATTCTATGTGGCTGCGGCTTTCAGAACGCTTGATTATATTCTTAATGACGAAGTCTCCTTAGCTAAATTTATCGGCAGTTTAGCAACCGATATTGTTAAAATCGGGATATCATCAATAATTTCAGGGGGAACTGGTACTGTAATTATGGCCTTCACAGCTTCAGTGACAATGCCTATTGTACTATCTGTTCTTGTGGGTTTTGGTGCGGTATATCTTTTGGGAGTATTAGATAAAAAATTCGGTATAACGGATAAAGTCGTTGAACTATTTGAATCTGCGCAACAAGAAATTGTAACGAAAGCGACCGAAATTCAAGATGGTTTTATCGATATTCTGGAAATGGAAGTATCCAATTTGCTAAGGAAAGGTGTCGGAGTTTACTCAGGCTGAATTGAAAAAATATATTAAAAAATCCATCTCTGACTTATTAAGAGAGGAATGGTAATGATTAAACTTACATTGAAAATACGCATTTTTGCGTTTTTCTTTATCTCAGTTATAATTATTCCTATCTGTGTGTCAGTACTGTATTTATCTCTCGATGAAATTAGGATGTTATTCAGTTATCCTGATGTGATTGTTTTTACATTGTACTCATTGGCATCCATTGTTATAACGCCATTTGTGTTGATCTATTTAATTATTATATCTTGTAAACCTATTTTCCTGGGGAAACGAGTTTCGAATCATATACAAGCTACTACAACAAGGTTCTTGATTGTTGCAATAGTCTTGGGTGTAATTTCTCAAATAGGGTTTAAGGTTTACTATAAAGAAATGTTAAATAATAAAAGTTATGTTGTTTGCTCTGGAATTCCTGGTGGTTTTTTACCCGGAATGGCGACAAAATATGCAAAATCAGAAAGTTTGTGCTATTTGAAATAATCGTCACAATGAGTAAGTATGCTGCAATTTGTTAAGCGGCTAAATTTGGTCTGAGATTCTATAATCTATCGGGACTCAGATCTTTAGGCTTTTCTTTTGATTTCTTGATGATTATAGCCGTATGTATAGTTATCAAGCTCTGTGCGTGTTTAGTTCAGAACAACAACTATTCTGGTGATTGGTTTAGATCGCAAGAATCAATGTTGACTCGATACTTCGATGATAACGCAAGTTGCTACGACTTTGATCCCCATTATGAATTAATCGTGGATCCTGGGGTAAGTGCTTAATTGGGGAGGGGAGAGGATCGGGGAAGGCTAGAGTTATATACCCAAAAAAATTAAATCTTCCCTTAATCCAAATATTATTACACTCATCAACACGAAAGGACTAAAAATCGGCCCATGGAGATGTTATATAAAACAAGGAATAAGTTTAATGTCAGTTGGCTACTGGATAGTTAAAGGTGACAAAACCAGCTGTGGCGGGATAGTACATGAGGGGATGGCAGAGAGGACATTTGCTAATAACCCGGTCGCTGTGAATGGCAGGTAAAGTCTCCGTGCGGGAACACCCGGCAGCTACAGCGTGGGTGGAGGGCATCCGGGCGAGATAGTACATGGGCATTATATCGGCCAGTACGCTATATAGCCGTTCAACCTGCCCGTGCAAAGCTTTTTTTATTCCCTCACAAACGGATGGGGCGTCTCATGGCCCTTATCAAGGAGGGCAACAAGCCGCCACTTCTCGCTCAGGTGGTAGAGTCGCCGGTAACTGAGCCACAGCAATTCGCCCAGTCAGCCAAAAAAGCCAATCTACCGCCGTATCGTTACTGGCGACAAGCCCCCCCTCCGAATTTGTACCTGATTATCAGTACTGCGTAATACAAGGATTTGCCCGATTTAAAAGTCCGTGATTTATTACGCAACAATAACCAAGACATTATGTTCCTGACGGCAGAAGAAGCCTATGAAGTACTAGCCGATTGGGGAACATATCAAAAAGGTTGGGTTGATATTACCCAAAGCCCATTAGGTGAGGTTGTCGTAAACTACGGAACAAATATCAAGGATGTGGTCACGACATCAAAACTTATTGTTGATCTCGGTGGTTTGGGTATTCAGGCGACAATGTATATCAATCATAAAGGCACTGAGTTAATTAAATTAACCGGATATCCAGGAATCCGTAAAGTACTTAATGCTCCGGTATTCGCGCTAAAAATCCCAAGGTTGTTGATTTAGGCATTGGTAAATATGGTTTGAATAATTCAATTGTACAGGGAGCCCGATTAACATTCTATGTGGCTGCGGCTTTCAAACGCTTGATTATATTCTTAATGACGAAGTCTCCTTAGCTAAATTTATCGGCAGTTTAGCAACCGATATTGTTAAAATCGGGATATCATCAATAATTTCAGGGAACTGGTACTGTAATTATGGCCTTCACAGCTTCAGTGACAATGCCTATTGTACTATCTGTTCTTGTGGTTTTGGTGCGGTATATCTTTTGGGAGTATTAGATAAAAAATTCGGTATAACGGATAAAGTCGTTGAACTATTTGAATCTGCGCAACAAGAAATTGTAACGAAAGCGACCGAAATTCAAGATGGTTTTATCGATATTCTGGAAATGGAAGTATCCAATTTGCTAAGGAAAGGTGTCGAGTTTACTCAGGCTGAATTGAAAAAATATATTAAAAAATCCATCTCTGACTTATTAAGAGAGGAATGGTAATGATTAAACTTACATTGAAAATACGCATTTTTGCGTTTTTCTTTATCTCAGTTATAATTATTCCTATCTGTGTGTCAGTACTGTATTTATCTCCTCGATGAAATTAGGATGTTATTCAGTTATCCTGATGTGATTGTTTTTACATTGTACTCATTGGCATCCTTGTTATAACGCCATTTGTGTTGATCTATTTAATTATTATATCTTGTAAACCTATTTTCCTGGGGAAACGAGTTTCGAATCATATACAAGCTACTACAACAAGGTTCTTGATTGTTGCAATAGTCTTGGGTGTAATTTCTCAAATAGGGTTTAAGGTTTACTATAAAGAAATGTTAAATAATAAAAGTTATGTTGTTTGCTCTGGAATTCCTGGTGGTTTTTTACCCCGGAATGGCGACAAAATATGCAAAATCAGAAAGTTTGTGCTATTTGAAATAATCGTCACAATGAGTAAGTATGCTGCAATTTGTTAAGCGGCTAAATTGGTCTGAGATTCTATAATCTATCGGACTCAGATCTTTAGGCTTTTCTTTGATTTCTTGATGATTATAGCCGTATGTATAGTTATCAAGCTCTGTGCGTGTTAGTTCAGAACAACAACTATCTGGTGATGGTTTAGATCGCCAAGAATCAATGTTGACTCGATACTTCGATGATAACGCAAGTTGCTACGACTTTGATCCCCATTATGAATTAATCGTGGATCCTGGGGTAAGTGCTTAATTGGGGGGGAGAGGATCGGGGAAGGCTAGAGTTATATACCCAAAAAAATTAAATCTTCCCTTAATCCAAATATTATTACACTCATCAAACACGAAAGGACTAAAATCGGCCCATGGAGATGTTATATAAAACAAGGAATAAGTTTAATGTCAGTTGGCTACTGGATAGTTAAAGGTGACAAAACCAGCTGTGGCGGGATAGTACATGAGGGATGGCAGAGAGGACATTTGCTAATAACCCGGTCGCTGTGAATGGCAGTAAGTCTCGTGCGGGAAACACCCGGGCAGCTACAGCGTGGGTGGAGGGCATCCGGGCGAGATAGTACATGGGCATTATATCGCCAGTACGCTATATAGCCGTTCAACCTGCCCGTGCAAAGCTTTTTTTATTCCCTCACAAACATGGGCGTCTCATGGCCCTTATCAAGGAGGGCAACAAGCCGCCACTTCTCGCTCAGTGGTAGAGTCGCCGGTAACTGAGCCACAGCAATTCGCCCAGTCAGCCAAAAAAGCCAATCTACCGCCGTATCTTACTGGCGACAAGCCCCCCTCCGAATTTGTACCTGATTATCCAGTACTGCGTAATACAAGGGATTTGCCCGATTTAAAAGTCCGTGATTTATTACGCAACAATAACCAAGACATTATGTTCCTGACGGCAGAAGAAGCCTATGAAGTACTAGCCGATTGGGGAACATATCAAAAGGTTGGGTTGATATTACCCAAAGCCCATTAGGTGAGGTTGTCGTAAACTACGGAACAAATATCAAGGATGTGGTCACGACATCAAAACTTATTGTTGATCTCGGTGGTTTGGGTATTCAGGCGACAATGTATATCAATCATAAAGGCACTGAGTTAATTAAATTAACCGGATATCCAGGAATCCGTAAAGTCTTAATGCTCCGGTATTCGCGGCTAAAAATCCCAAGGTTGTTGATTTAGGCATTGGTAAATATGGTTTGAATAATTCAATTGTACAGGGAGCCCGATTAACATTCTATGTGGCTGCGGCTTTCAAAACGGTTGATTATATTATTAACGATGAAACATCCTTAACTAAATTTATAGGTAGTTTTAGCAACCGATATTGTTAAAATCGGGGATTAGTTCTGCCATTGCATGGGGTGCTGGTGTTGGTGTTGGTGCATTAACAGGGGGAGTGGCAGTAAAATCTAGTTGTGGTAGTTGGTGTTGGCTTGGTTGTTAGTATTGGCTTAAATTATTTAGATAAAAAATTCGGTTTTACAGATAAACTCGTCGAGTATATAGAATCCGCACAACAAGAATTTGTTGAGAAAGCCAGAGAGCTTGAGGCCGATATATGGGATATCGGTGCTATGTATGCGGATAATGTTCTACATAAAGGAAAAGAGATTATTGAATATGAAGTACGGAAATATATCAGACACAAATATTTCAGAGCTGGTAAGGGTGGGCTGGTAATGAACTGGATAAATATAAAAATTAGATTAAAATCACTTTTATCGATTCCTTTTTTTCTTGTATTACCTTTGGTTATATTTTCTCTTTCTGTAGAGGAATGTATTTTCATTACTTGATAGGCCAGATGTAGTTATTGTTAACCGGTTCTTATTTGTTGGACTACTAAGCCCTTTATTCTTGAGTCCTTTACTTGTACTGGCATATCATTTATTTGTATACCTGAAACAGGCTAGTATTAGTTTACAAAAGACCGTTGGTAAAATAATTATCTTTTCTTTTTTATTTTCTCTTATCATTTCTTTTGTTTTTTCTTATGGATACGGTACCTATCTTAAAAATAATGGTTTTACCTCAATGCAGAGGGATCCCGACTGGTTCGATGCCCGGAATGGCGACAAAAATATGCAAAATCAGAAAGTTTGTGCTATTTGAAATAATCGTCACAATGAGTAAGTATGCTGCAATTCGGTACGCGGGAGGGCCACAATCACGTGGCTTTTTGTTTTCTGGTACTGCTTATATTTGTCCATAATACAAAAAATAGGCTTTTAATTCAGATGGTGGTATGATGGCGTAAATACAACCCAGAGTTTTAGCCAATCCGGTCAAGGTCAGCGGCATATTGGCGAATAGCTTTTTGGTAGAGACTGATGTCCTGATGATTTGAGGTTTCAGCCAGCAATA